>CAYNWK010000003.1:34549-100889 GCA_964400875.1 uncultured Anaerolineaceae bacterium
ACCGCCGGGGGGCCCCTTTTTTTTTGGTTATTTTTTATTTTTTGGGGTTTTCGTTTTGGGGTCTTTTGGGGGGGTGTGGGGGGGGCCGCCCCCCCCCCCAACACCCCCAATTTCCCGGAGAACTGCGTAACTCCTAAAGATATTATATTTCAAGCCACGGAATCGATCTCCCTCACTATACTTGAAGGTTTATAATGGCGCGCATCACAGCCGGTCGAATAATGGGGCTGTTTGGATGAGTGTGTTTCATCCAAACAGCCCTGTTTTCCTGTGAGGCTGTGTACCCCTATCCATAACTTTCTGGAAAGCGACAAATTGCCATGGAACAGAGATTGATCGATGATGCCCTGGAGCGATTGAAAGTCCTGCTCGAACAGGATCATTTCAAGGAAGCCGCGGATTTAATCGAGGAGCTGCGCCCGGCCGACCAGGCCGAATTGTTTGAGAATCTGGAAACTGATTTTCAGAAAGCGCTGCTGGACCATATCGAGACCGAAGATATGGCCGATATCCTGGAGAAGATGGAGGAGCCCCAGGCGGTCGAGGTAACCCAACACCTCTCGGCCGAACAGATCGCCACCATCGCCGACCAGATGGAGCCGGACGAAGCCGCTGACCTGCTCGACGATCTACCGGACCAGGTCGCCACCAACGTCCTGGCTGCCATGGAATCGGCGGAGGAAATTCGCCCGCTGATCCCTTACCCGGACGAATCCGCCGGCGGGTTGATGACGACCGACTATCTACCGCTACGTGAGGAGATGACAGCCGGCGAAGCGCTGCAGGCCGTGCGCGACTGGGATATCGATACCGATTTGATCAATTATCTGTTTGTCACCGACCAGGAGAACATGCTTACTGGCGTGGTGTCCCTGCACCAGCTGTTTTTCAATCCCCCGGAAACCCTGCTGGCGGACCTGATGAAACGAGATGTGATCGCCGTCAACGCCTTCCAGGACCAGGAGGAGTGCGCCCGGGTGATCTCGCGCTACGACTTGCTGCTCCTGCCGGTCGTCGATCACCGCCAGCGGCTGATCGGCGTGATCACCATCGACGATGTGCTGGACGTGCTGGTGGATGAAGCTTCCGAAGACATCCAGCGCATGGGCGCCAGCGAGCCGCTAGACGAACGCTATCTTTCCGCCGATATTTTCACCCTGGCGCGTAAGCGAGCCGTCTGGCTGCTGCTGCTCTTCGTGGCCGAGACTTTTACCGGCACGGTGCTGCGCCATTTCGAGTCCGAGCTACAGGCTGTTGTTGCACTATCTTTCTTCATCCCGCTGTTGATCGGCACCGGGGGCAACGCCGGTTCCCAGGCCGCCACCACCGTGATCCGCGCCATGGCGCTGCGGGAAGTACGCTTTCGCGATCTGGGGAAGGTGGTGGGCAAGGAAGTGACCCTGGCGATCCTCCTGGGTCTGTTCATCGGATTGGTAGGTTTTGGCCGCGCCCTGTTGTGGGGGGTAGGTCCTTCGTTCTCCCTGGTGGTCTCCGTAACGTTGATCGGCATCATCCTGTGGGCGAACGTCGTCGGTTCGGTGATCCCGATGCTCGCTCACCGCCTGCGCATCGACCCTACCGTGCTGTCGGCGCCTTTCGTCACCACCCTGGTTGACGCCACTGGTCTGTTCATCTACTTCACCATCGCCCGGATTTTGTTGGGTTTGTAAGGCTTACCGGGAGCCGGGCATCGTCCGCCTGCGGAGCAGTGTTCTCAGGCGGGGCGCAAGCGTCCGCCAGAGCGGGCAGCGATCATACACTGCGCTGAAGGCGATCAGCCCGCCCAACGCTCCCAAGATCAGATTGGGACCATCGATCCAGGCCAAAATCACCAGGATTACCCCAACTGCGGCGCGAACGACGCGTTCGGACCTTGGCAGCCCCGCTGCAACCGGAGCCGCCCCTTGCTGCGCGGCTTCGAACAAGCGGAGCAGCGAGGCGCTGCCCTGTGCGCCGTTCTGGCGCAGCACTTCCCGGCCTCCCCGGAAGGCGATCAAGGTGGGGATGCCGAATATCTTCAAAGCGGAGAGCAGTTCGCCTTGCTCGTCAGCGTTCAGGCGCCACACAGCCACCTGGCCTGAGTACTCCGCTTCCAGCCGTTTCAACGCCGGTTCGATGGCGCGGCACGGCAGGCACCAGGGCGCCCAGAAATCGACCACCACCGGGTGCGGGCTGCTGTGCAGCTTTTCTAAGAATGCTTTGTGATCCACGTCCGCTCCTGTCGAAAGGCTATTGGCCCTCAAGCCAGCTTGCCAGTCAAAGCAAAGGGGCGGGTGAGGGATCACCCGCCCCGGCGTAAGCTGCGAGGGGGACTGCCTCAATTGGCGTGAACCTTCTTGGTCTGCACCTTGAATAACGCGTACAACGGGCACCAGCCCACTAAACCGGTCAGCAGGGGCACGAAACCGATGACCTTCAGGAACAATCCCCAGCCGCCGGGCACGATCCCGGCAAAGCCCAGGTAGAGCAGCGCGATCCCGAGCACGATGCGGACGACACGATCCCAGCCGGCTTCATTAATGTAAGACATGGTTTTTTTCTCCTTAGCGTAGAAAAGGTAGGTTTATCCGTCTATACATTAGATGGGGAATCCACCAAAAGGTTACATCTGAATTTAGTTATCCCCCTCATAGGCAGTCGGCATCCAGTGGTATTTTTCCCGGGCGATCAGTTCTTCCGCTGCCTGGGGACCCCAGCTCCCAGCCGGATAATTAGGAAAGTCCGGCGCGGGCATGTCCTCCCAGGCATTCAGGATGGGTTGGACGATGCTCCAGGCCAGCTCGATCTGGTCGGCGCGCATGAACAGGGTGGCGTCCCCTTGCATCACGTCCAGCAGCAAGGTCTCATAGGCTTCCGGCGAGGCGGTCTGAAAGGCCTCATGATAGGTGAAGCGCAGGTCCACCGGGCTCAAGTGCATTTCTGGGCCGGGGAGTTTGGCCTGGACGTGCAACAAGATGCCTTCATGGGGTTGGATGTTGATGGTCAGCCGGTTGTGTTCCCAATCTTGTGAAGCAGAAGCCGGGAAGGCGCGGTGCGGCACGGGCCGGAACTGGATGCTCACTTCGGAAAGGCGGGTGGGCAGGCGTTTGCCGGTGCGCAGGTAAAAAGGCACGCCCTGCCAGCGCCAGTTGTCGATGAATAATTTGATCGCCGTGAAGGTCTCGGTGTTCGAATCCGCGGCCACATCGGTCTCTTTACGGTAAGCGGGGACCTGCTCACCGTCCACTTCGCCGCTGCCGTACTGGCCGCGCACGGCAAACTTCGAAACCTGGTCAGTTGGGATAGGGCGGATGGCGCGCAACATATCGGACTTCTTATCGCGAATCTCTTCATCTTTAAAGGAAACCGGAGGCTCCATGGTCACCAGGCTGAGCACCTGCAGAAGGTGGTTCTGCACCATGTCGCGCAGCGCACCGGCGTCTTCGTAGTAGGCCCCACGATGCCCGATCCCATCTTCTTCTGCCACGGTGATCTGGACGTTTTCAATGTAGCGCCGGTCCCAAATGGGCTCGAACAGCGCGTTAGCGAACCGAAACGCCAGGATGTTCTGCACGGTCTCTTTACCCAGGTAGTGATCGATACGGAAGATCTGGGTTTCTTCAAAAGCCGTCCTTACCATCTGGTTCAGCTGGCAGGCTGATTCCAGGTCGTGGCCGAAGGGCTTCTCCAGCACGAGGCGGGCCCGTTCCCGGTCGTGGGCCAGGCCGCACCGATCCAATTGCTGCACGATGATCTCGACCAGCTGGGGTGGGGTCGCCTGGTAGAAGACCCGGTCAGCCTGCACCCCCCAGGTTTTATCCAGTTCGTCCAGCCGTTCTTTCAACCGTGCAAAGGCCTGGGCGTCCCCGAAATCCGCGGGAGCATATTCCAGCTGGCTTGAGAATATCTCCCAGTCCTCGTCGGAGGGCGCCCCGCGCCGCGAGTTCTTGGCGACGCCATCACGCAGGTATTCCCTGAACTCCTGCGCGGTCAGCTCGCGGCGATCCATCCCGATGATGGCGAAGTTCCCGGGCAGCCAGTTGTCCAGGCACAGGTTGTACATGGCCGGGACCAGCTTGCGCCAGGCCAGATCTCCGCCTGCCCCGAAGATCACCATCACGGTTGAACCGGGGCGGTTTTCTTTGTGTGGGCTCATGAGTCAGTCGCCTGCCATTCCGTATGGAATTTGCCTTTTTCGTCGATGCGCTCGTAAGTGTGCGCGCCGAAATAGTCGCGCTGGGCCTGGATCAAATTGGCCGGCAGCCAGTCGCTCCGCAAGGCGTCGAAATAGCTCAAGGCTGCCATCATCCCGGGCATGGGGATGCCCAGTTCGGCGGCAGTGCGGACCACCGCCCTCAGGTTGGTCTGGCGCTCTTTAACCGCCTGCCCCAGGTTCTCATCAAGCAGCAGGTTGGGCAAGTCGGGTTGAGCCTGGTAGGCGGCGCGAATCTCCTCCAGCAGGTCGGCCCGGATAATGCAGCCGCCCCGCCAGATACGGGCGACGGTCTCCAGGTCCAGGTGATACTCTTTTTCCGCGGAAGCGGTGTGCAGCTGGGCCATGCCTTGCGTATAGGTTAAGATCATGGCAGCGTAAAGCGCTTCCCGCAGCTGCTCCAGGAAAGCTGTCCGATCGCCCTGATAAAGGCCGTAATCTCCGCCCAAGGCACGATTTACGGCTGCCCGTTGATCTTCAAATGAAGATAGATTGCGCATTGTCACGGCCAGGTCGATGTTCGGAACCGGCACCTGCAGATCCATGGCGTCCTGGGCAGTCCACCTGCCGGTCCCTTTCTGACGGGCTACATCTTCGATCACGTCGATCAGCCGCCTGGCGGACTTCTCGTCGGGTTCGCAGAAGATGTCTGTTGTAATCTCGATCAGGTAGCTGCTCAGCTCCCCTTCGTTCCAATGCGAGAAAACCGCGTGCAGGCGGTCATCATCCATGCCCAGGGCGCGCTTCATCAGGTGGTAGCTCTCGGCGATCAACTGCATGAAGCCGTATTCGATGCCGTTATGCACCATCTTGACGTAGTGTCCGGCGGAGCCTGGGCCCAGATAAGCCACGCAAGGCTCGCCGTTCACTTTGGCGGCGGCGGCTTCGAATATATTCTGCACCCGCTGGTAAGCCTCACGCGGGCCGCCCGGCATCATGCTGGGGCCGCGCCGCGCCCCTTCTTCGCCGCCGGAGATGCCCACGCCCAGGTAGTCGATCCCGCGGTCTTTCAACATACCGGCGCGCAGCTCGGTGTCTGGGTAATGGGAGTTGCCCCCGTCGATGATCAGGTCGCCCCGCTCGAGATAAGGCAGCAGGTTGTTAATTACCGAATCGACCGGGGGGCCGGCCGGCACCAGCATCATCACCGCACGCGGCCTGCGCAGCGCGGCGATGAAAGCTTCCAGGTTTTTTGCTGCGAACATGCGCTGCTCCCCGGAGGCTTCATTCAGCGCCTGGACTTTACTCGCATCCAGGTCATAGCCGGCTAAGGCGAAACCTTTCTCGGCCATGTTGAGCAGCAGGTTGCGGCCCATAACCCCCAGGCCGACCATGCCGAGATCATATCCTTCGTCTGTCATTGATGATTGCCTTCTTTCGATGGTTTCAGGTGTTAGGGTTCGCGGGGAAAGTAGGGTTGTTGGTGGGGCCAACAACCTCATACATCCCCAGGTCGTCAAATCTTAGGATTTTTAATCTGTTGAGGCGGTATCCGGCGTCCGCGCAGGCGCTTCCGCGCGCATCTTCTCTAGCAGTTCCAGCAGCTGATCGTAGGCTTTGGAGAACTTCTCCACGCCCTCTTTCTCAAGCTGGGCGGTGACTTCGTTGATCTCGATGCCCACCTCGCCCAGCAGATTCATGAACTCGCGCGCCTGCGCGACGTTCTCGTCGATCCGGCGGGCAGGGTTGCCGTGGTCGCGGAATGCGTCCAGGGTCTCCGGCGGGGCGGTGTTGACCGTGTCTGGACCGATCAACGCCTCGACGTACTTCACGTCGCTGTAATCCGGGTTCTTGGTGCTGGTGCTGGCCCACAGCAAGCGCTGGGTGCGGGCGCCCTTTTCGGATATGGATTGGAAGCGTTCGGCGGCGTAAATCTGCGTATAGATCTGGTAAGCCATCCTGGCGCTGGCGACTGCAATTTGCCCGTGCAGCCGTTCGGCGACCTCCGCCTTTTCGCCTTCTCCGGACATCATATCTTCGAGGAGCGGATCGACCAGCACGTCGATGCGGCTGAGGAAAAAGCTGGCGACGGAGTTGATCGAGTCGATCGGCTCGCCTCTGCCGGCGCGGGTTTCCAGGCCTTTCTGGTAAGCATCCGCCACCGCCCGATAGCGGGGGAGACCGAACAGCAGGGTGACGTTCACGTTGACGCCTTGCGCGGTGAGCTGCTCGATGGCGGCCAGCCCTTCCCGGGTCGCCGGCACCTTGATCATCACGTTAGGCCGGTCGAGTTTGCGCCAGAAGCGCTTGGCCTCTTCGATGGTGGCCGCGGTGTCGTATGCGATCAGGGGTGAGACCTCCAGGCTGACGAAGCCATGATCGCCCTCCGAGGCGTCATACAGCGGCCGGAACAGGTCGGCGGCGCGCTGCACGTCATCGATCGCCAGGGATTCGTAGATCTCGGCGGCGCTCAACCCCTTGGAGGCCAGGGTGTGGACGTCTTCGTCGTACTTATCCGAACCGCTAATCGCCTTATTCAAGATCGAGGGGTTGACGGTCACGCCGCGCAGGCCGTCCTGCTCGATCAACTGTTTCACTTCGCCGGAGTCGAGCATATCCCGGTCGATGTAATCCAACCAGATGCTTTGTCCGTAATCCTGTATCTTCAAAAGTGGGTTCTTCATCAGTATCGTTCCTCCTGCTTATTATTTAGTTGAGTTACGAAGTTATCTGGGAAAGCCGAGGTGTTTGGGCAGGTGAAACCCCCAACCCCCCTGCTTCCCTCAAGTGCGTATCTCCTACTTTGAATGTTTATGCAGTTACTTTGACCAGGCCGTCATTTCGTTTCTTACCATCAGGCGCGCGCCGGTTGTCGCTGATCGAACTTCCTTTCCAGGAAAGCTTTCAAGGCCGCGGCGTTGTTATGCACCGGATCTTTGGCGCCGTACACCAGAGTTATGCTCCTTTCTTGAGCAGCCTGCAACAACGGCCGCCAGGCCTCAGGGTTGGCCTCCAATTCGGCGAAATAGCGCCGTTGGAACTCATCCCATTTCTCCGCTTCGTGCCCAAACCAGCTGCGCAGCTCGACGCTCGGCGCAACCTCCTTGAGCCACTCTACGACCTGGAGATCTTCTTTTTTGATCCCCCGAGGCCACAGACGGTCTACCAGGTAACGTTCGCCGTCTTCTTCCTCGGGGGAATCGTAGGCGCGGGCGATCTGGATCATGGTATGTTCATGCCGTTCACTCAATCCGGAGGGGAGTTGTTCTCGTTTCTGGAGAGCATGGTTGGCGTGCGCTTCGCAGGAACCACACACAGATCCCTGTTAATATTTTAACGCCCGGCCGGATGGATTGCAATCGGGGATCTCCCTAACCAGGGGTAGGGAAACCCCTCCCCTGAAATTTTCGGAGCCCGATCTGAATTCAACCTGGTTGGTCAGATCGCGACAGGTTCGAACTTACAGTATTAGCATAATGCATTAAGGGGTCTGGTGTCCTTACCATGAACGCAACAGGTCCTAAAGGAAACCTTAACGACGACACCTTTCAGCTTTAGGAATTACGCAGTCCTCCGAGAAAGTGGGGGTGTTTGGGCGGGCGAGGCCGCCCAAACACCCCCTTTCTTCCCTCAAGTGCGTATGTCTTAGAATAATAAAAACGCCCGGGCGGTTATCTGCCCAGGCGTTTTTTCGTTTTCGTACAAATGAAATGCTAGAGTTCTTTAGCGATGCTGACGGCCTCGCGGACCAATTGGTTGGTGTAGCCCCATTCGTTATCGTACCAGCTCATCACCTTGACCAGGTCCCCATCCACTACCTGGGTCATACCCAGGTCAACGATGGAAGCGTGCGGGTCTTTGATGACGTCCGAAGAGACCAGTTCTTCATCGCTTGCCTTCAGGATGCCCTTGTAGCGCCCGGTTTGAGCTTCCTCGCGGAAGACGTTATTGATCTCCTCCACGCTGGTCTTCTTTTCCAGCACGAAGACCAGGTCGGCGATGGAGCCTACCGGGATGGGCCCGCGGACGGCGACGCCGTCGAAGCGGCCCTTCAGCTGCGGCAGCGCCTTGGTCGTGGCGATAGCCGCGCCGGTCGTAGTCGGCACAAAGTTGGCCGCACCGGCCCGCCCGCGGCGCCACTTCTTGCTGGGAGAGTCGACGATTGCCTGGGAGGTGGTGTACGCGTGGATGGTGGTCATCACCGCCTTGCTCACGCCGAACCGCCGGTCCAGGATCTCGACCACCGGGGTGATGCAGTTGGTGGTGCAGCTGGCGCAGGAGATGATCGTCGGATCTCCTTCGGGGCGGTTCACGCCGTGGACCACGGTTTCCACGTCATCGCTTTTCGCCGGGGCGGAAAGCAGCACGTATTTCGCGCCGGCCTGGATGTGCTTCTTCAGGTCCTCGCGCTTGGTGAACACGCCCGTGCACTCCAGCACGATGTCGACCCCCAGGTCGCCCCAGGGCAGCTGGGCCGGATCGCGTTCGCTCGTAAATTTGTATGCTTTCCCGTCGATCACCAGGCTTTGATCCCCGGCTTCGACGGATTTCTCGTACCTGCCGTAGACGGTATCGTATTTGAGCAGGTAGGCCAGGTTGTCCAAAGGAACGATATCGTTGACCGCCACCAGTTCGAGTTCCGGGGTCTCCAAGATGACCTTCAGCGCGGCGCGCCCGATGCGCCCCAGGCCGTTGATTGCGACTTTTGCCATTTCCGTTCTCCTTTCCTATTGGAAATTGATGGATTGATTTTAGCTTCCTTACGCCCTCAAGCGCGCAGGAATCCCCCAGTTCTTGCAGCTCTATTATACCTTCTGCTTGTGAGGTGGAACGGATTACTGGCAAGGCAAAGCTATTTTGCCCTGGATGTCAAGCGCAGTCCTATCGGAGGCGTTTTTGGATCGCCCTGTCAGGCCACCCAGTACCAGTTGGCGAACAGGGCTGTAAACAGCCCCAGCCCCAGCGAAAACAGCACGTAGATCGACCACTCCACCCGTGGGTTTTCACCCCACTGCGCCAGCAGGGCGAAAGCCGGGAACAGCACCCACACGTAGCGCCGCTGGCTCATCAGCAGGCCGGAACTGAAGGGCACCAGCGCGCCGAGCAAGACGAAAACTCCTTCGCTCCAACGATGCTGGACGAGCAAAATGACCCCCAGGGCTACAAAGGAAAGCACGAAGAGCAGGTCGATCCAATCGTTCACCGGCAGCCTGCCGGCCTGCAGGGCGGCGATCCAGCCGCCCGCTGGACGCTGAAACAAAGCTCCAATTGTCGCCCAGGGCGTGCTTGGAGCGCGCTCCCAGGCTGCAGAGGCGTGCACGAAGGCCAGCGGGTCGCCGAAGATGCGCTGCTGGTAAAGCATAAAAGCTCCGGTGCCCAGGGGGACAGCAAGGGGCGCCAGGAGCGCGGCCCACGTGGGACGGTCCCCCGGCGCACGGCTCCGCCGTTGGCTCCACCATTCGACCAGCAAGAGCGGCGCGATCAGTAAGCCCATTAAACGACTTAACGCGCCGAGCACGCCCAGCAGACCGGCGCTTTCCCAATAGCCCTTGCGGAAGAGATACAGCGCGCCGATGGCTGTTAACAAAAACAGGGATTCGCTGTAGATCGCCGAGCCGAAGAAGGAGGTCGGAAAGATCAGCAGAAACCAGACCGCCCGTGAGGCGATCTGCGCCCCCCAACTATCAGCAACCAGCTTGAAGAAGAGCACTGCCGCGCCCCACAGCGCCAGGTTAGTGACGATCAGGCCGGCGAGCAGCGCATCTCCGGTCAGGAATTTGACCGCCCGGATCAGCAAGGGCAGCAAGGGAAAGAAGGCCACGGAGGGCAGTTCGACGCCCCGGTAAAAGTAGCCTTCCTCGGCAATGCTGAGGTAGAAGCCGGTGTCCCAGCGGCTGCCGAACACGTCCAAGACCACGTTTTCAGGGCGCAGGTGATAGGGCGGTATGCTGGAATCGACCAGCAGCGGTTCGGCGATCAGAGCGATCAACGCGATCCCCAGGCGGGTGATGATAAAAGCCAGCGTAGGAGTCCATAACCAGAGGAGAGCGCGATTTCGCGCTCTCCTCTCACCGGGTTGACCCCCAGCGTGCGCTTCAACCGGATCTGCCGGAGGCAATTTTGAGTCGCTCACCTTCCTCCTTTTGGGAGGGCTTTCGGAGCCCGGAACATCTTATGGGTTGTGGGCGAGGATGGGCATATAGTACAAGATGGAAAGCGCGCTATTTGCCGGCAGCGCGAAGACCGTAACATCGTCTTCTTTCGGCCGGTTGGGTGCATCCGCAGCCAGCCGGAAACTGACGGTTGCGCTGTCGCCCGCAGTGACGGTCACGAAGTAGTAACCCTCTTGCGCGCCGCTCGAGTCGATCACGAAGATCAGCTCGCCGTTCGAATCCGTGTTCACGCTGCCCAGATTTTGCCCGTTGACCTCGATTGTAGCCGTTGAATTGGGGGTGAATCCCTGGCCTGTGATGGTAAAGAAGCTGCCCGGCTGCCCGGTATGGTAATTCACCTGGAGCTCAACGGGGACGTAGGCGTTGGCATACTGCTGCCAGCTGTAGCCCTGCGCCGGCAAGCCTACGAAGGGGATCAGGGCTGCGCCGGAGACAAAGATCAACAGGGCGATCAAAATGCGGGGTAAACTTTTTTTCATGGGTCGTACCTCCTTGTTTTGAAACTTCTGGTTATCTTGGAACTTGAACAGCAAGTGGGAGTTTAGGGGCCTCCGGGTGGGTCACACGCCTACCCGAACTCCCTCGATACAATGGTTACGCAAGTGTTTAGGGGAGATCGGCCGGGATGATCTGGTAGATGGGCCCTTCCTTTTCGGTTTTTAGGTTTCTTGGCAGGTTCAAAGGCCGGCTGTCGATGTACACCGGCTTTACTCCCGCGTTAGCCTTAAGCGCCCGGTTCAAATCTTCGGTCGAGATCAAAAAGCGGTTGACCGCTTGCACATCCGGGCGCTGCCCTTCGACCAATTGGAGATATTCGACTATCGGGACGGTGTCCCACCAGCCGAAGATGATCGCTCCTGGTTCAACTTCGTGAAGGATCGTCTCCCCCAGGATGCGCGCGCTGCGGTCGTTCGAGAGGTCAACCAGCGGCCAGTTCCAGGCGGCGGCCAGCAGCACTAAACCGGCCAGTGCAGCTTCCAAAAATCTGCGGCTCCACAGGCCGGTACTGCGAGGTTGGGCCTGCCCAGCCCAGTCCAACAGCCCCTGGTAGCCGTAACCGACCCACAGCGCCCAAACCAGGTAGGCCGGGAGGAACATGGTCTCTTTGTCGATCACCCGGTAGCCGATGTAAAAGATCGCGCTGGCGGCGAACATCAGGACGAGCATCAGCGCTTCTCCGGTCTTGCGTTTGGCCATCCAATACAGCCCCAGCAACCCCGGGACAATCCCGAGAGCGAAGAAGCTGCGCGCCAGTTGGGCGCCGAAGCGCAGCGCTTCACCCCACAGCTCCCCCCCACGGTAGGCGAACATCTGCCCGGCGAAAGCCTGCCCGGAGATCAGCCACCAGAACCCCTGCCAAGTGGCCAAGTCGACCGGCTTGAAGGCCAGTCCGGCGGAGTATACGCCGGCGTAATTGAAGGCCGGTTGGGCCGCGTACCGCCAGGGCAAGTACAGATAAACGCTCAGCCCGGCTAGACAGGCGAGCGCCGTCAGAGAAAGTCCCCGCCACTCCAGGGTCCGGCGTAAGGGGGCGCTGACGGCGACGAAAAGCAGCGCGCCGGGGACGAGCAGTACTGTCGCGGCGTGGTTGCCCATGCTCAAACCGCCAAGCAGTCCAACCAGCGCCAGCCTTCCCAGTGAAGGCTGCTCCTTCCAGCGCAGCAACGCCAGGATCAACCCGGCCATCAGGGCGGTGTGCAGGGTGTAGACCTCGGCGATCAGCGCCATGCCCCAGAAAAAGGTCGAAGTCGCAAGCAGACCTACAGCGCCGAGCGCGGCCCAGAATCTGACCCCCCAGCGCTGAAGGATCCGGTCGGCCAGGGCCAGGGTCAGGGCGCCGTTGAAGGCCGAGAACAAGTTGAGTCTGAAGCCAACGTCGCCAAGGGGCAGCCTGGCCCATAAATTGCCCAGGATGAGGTACAGCGGGTACCCGGTTGCCCGCACGATCCCCCCGGTGGCGGCGGCGGTGGTCAGCTCGGCGCTGTCCAGGTTGTAGATCGTTGGGGCGGCGGTGAAGAAATACACCAAAAAAGCCACGCAGAAGACGATCAGGGTGCGCGCGTCGAATAAAGCGCTCGCAACCCGGCGGGCGCTGGCGATCGGGGCTTCGTAGAAACCCTGTAAGAGTCGATGGGATCCCCAATTGGGCAGGTTTATCTGTCGTTTGATCATTTTCCGTGCGCTTTGAAAAGTGTACAGAATCCCCTGACTATTCTTTTCTTATTATACGAAACAGGATGGAGTCTGGATCTATCCCCCGAAAGTAACCCCTTTTAGCGTTCGCCCCCTGAAATTCTCGGCTGTAACGAGGAAAACCAGGTCCCCGGGAAGGGTGGTAAACTCGATAACATGAAAGCCGAGATCAGAGAATTACTCACCGACTTCAAAGCTGCGGCCCGACTCGGGCACCCGGATTCGCTGGCAGTGGCGATGGAGGGGCTGCGCGCCCTGCCCGAGGTGTCGGGGAACGAGGCTTTTGGCGAGGCCTTCCTCGACAACGTCATACTTCCGGTGGGGTCAGCCTTAATGCACCCGCGCGCAGACGAAAACCTGCTGCTTGCCTGGCTCGACGACCCGCTGACCGGGGTGCGCGCGGTGAGCGCGGCGGCCCTCGCCGGACGCTGGACGGCGGGGGAAGACGCCACCGAGGCGCTGCACCGCGCCGGGAGTGACCCGCGCGCGGAGACGCGACTGGCGCTGGCCAAAGCCCTGACTCGAGGCAGCGTGGAGAAACAGCAGGCTGCCGCTCGCCTGGCCTGCGGCTGGCTGAACGACCGTTCCCCGCGGCTGCGCCAGACCGCCTTGCTGGCGCTGAGCGGGCTGGCCGAGTCGTCCGCCGTGGACCAGGCCCGGGCGGAAGAGATCCTGGCCCGCCTCGATGCGCTCTCCGGCGAAGCTGATGCGGAGGTGCGCGCCGCGCTAGTCGCGGCCCTGATCTCCCTGGCGGAGGCCGGCTACCCGGACCTGCTGCTGGATCTGTTGAAGCGCTGGGGCGACCTGGAAAGCGATAATACCTGGGTGATCACCAGGACCCTGTCCGCTTCCTGGGCTGCCGACCACCTGGCGCGAGCCGCCGCGATCCTGGATCGGCTGGCCGGCCGCGCCGCGGCCGGTCGTTACGTTGAGTCTGCTCGCCGGGCGCTCGAACGTCACCAGGCGCGCTGATCCCCCTAATGTGGTCCAAACTCCCGGACAAGCTCAAGATCCTGCTGGGCTCGATGATCCTGGCAAATATCGGCGGCCGCCTGTACCGCCCGTTCATGCCGCTGTACATCCTTTCCCTGGGCGGGACGGTCGCACAAGTGGGGGTGTTCTACACCGTCAACACCATGTCGGCGGCGGTGCTGCGCCCGCTGGGAGGCTGGTTCTCGGATTCGATTGGCCGGCTGCAGGCCGTTGGGTTAGGCACCTTGTTCGGTTTGGGCGGCATGTTAGGTTACGCCTTGTCGCCGAGCTGGGCCTGGCTGCTCGTCTCGGCGGTGGTGCTGGCCTTTGGCCGCGCCGTGGTCGGCCCTTCCTTCCGGGCGTTCACCGCCGAGGCGGCCCCGCCGGAGCAGATGGCCCAGGCGTTTGGGCTGGTGAATGGCGTGTTCAACGTCGTGGACGTGATCGGCCCGGCTCTGGGCGGCTGGGTGGTGACGACTTTTGGCCTGCCCAGCGTCTTCTGGTGGGCGGTGGCGTTTATGAGCGCGGCGACCGTGCTGCGGGTAGGAGTGGCCCTCGGGCAGCCTTATCGCTGGGAACGGGTCCGGCTGGCGAGCCTGCGCTCCGGTTTATCCGGGATGTGGCTCGCCATCATCGGCGGGGGACTGTTCAGCTGGCTGCTGTTAACCGACAGCCTGCGCGATTTCGGCATCAGCCTGTTTGAGAACTTCCAGCCGGTCTTGATGCAGGCCCAGGGCCTAAACGAGGCGCGCATCGGCGTGTATTACTCCCTGTTCGCCATCGTTTACCTGCTGGTCAACCTGTTCGGCAGCCGGCTGGCAGACCGCTGGAGCGCCGCGGGCGCGCTAGCCCTGGGCGGGCTGATCCAGGTGAGCGGGCTGGTCTTGCTGGTTTTTTATGCAGCGCCGGGGATCTTTCCGGTATACTTTGTGGTCGTCGGGGCGGGCCTGGGGTTGGGCGACCCGGCTTTCGACGCCATGCTTGCCCGGTCGGCGCCCGGCGGCCATATGGGCATGACCTTTGGCCTGTTCAGCACCGCCACCAGCTTCCTGGCGATGCCGGCGCCGTACCTGGGGGGCCTGCTCTATGGACGGGTCAGCTCGCTGACCCCATTCTGGAGCGGAGCGATTTTCCTGCTCGCCGCGGCCGTGTTCACCTGGTTCTATTTACGGCCCCACGCAGAGCGAGCCGCCGCGCAGGTCTCGTCCGCAGATTGAACGGCCCACTTTCTCGGAGACCTGCGTAACTCCTATCTGTTTTATTTGAGGATGTTTATGCCACAGACAACCGATTCACAGACGTTGCCGCTCGATCTCGGAGATGGTCTGATCCTGCGCCGGGCCACAAAAGCCGATACCCAGGCCCTGGTGGACTTCAACGGCAAGATCCACGCCGAGGGGGGCAACGAGAGGGAGGATAAGGTCGCCGAGTGGACCCGCGACCTGATGGAAAAACCGCACCCGACTTTCGAGGTGGGCGATTTCACCATTGTGGAAGACACCGAAAAGGGCAAGATCGTTTCGACGCTCAACCTGATCTCGCAGACCTGGGCTTACGGAGGCATCCCCTTCGGCGTCGGCCGGCCGGAGCTGGTCGGCACGGACCCGGATTACCGCCACCGCGGGCTGGTGCGCGCCCAGTTCGACGTGATCCACCGGTGGAGCGCGGCGCGCGGCGAGCGGATGCAGGGCATCACCGGCATCCCCTATTACTACCGGATCTTCGGCTACGAAATGGGTCTGGACCTGGGCGGCGGTCGAGTCGGCTATCCTGTGCTCATCCCAAAGCTGAAAGAGGATCAAGAGGAGCCTTACCTGGCGCGGCCGGCGGAAGAAGCGGACCTGCCCTTCATCCAGCAGGTTTACGCAAGCTCGCTGGACCGCTACCTGGTCTCAGCTGTCTGGGATGAAGACTTGTTCCGCTACGAGCTGCAGGGGAAGAGCGAGTTCAACGTCAACCGCAGCACGCTCGAGGTGGTCACGACACCGGAAGGAGAGCGGGTCGCCTTCCTGGCGCACGCCGCCTGGCTGTGGGGGCCAACGGTCCCGGTGACGCGCTACGAAGTGCGAGAAGGGGTTTCCTGGGCGGAGGTCACGCCCAGCGTGGTGCGCTACTTGCGGAAGCTGGGCGAGACCTATGCCGAGCGCGACGAGGGCGAGTTCGGCGCTTTCGCTTTTTGGCTGGGGAGCGACCACCCGGTTTACCACGTCATCGACGACCGGCTGCCGCGCACCCGCAAACCCTACGCCTGGTACGTGCGCATACCCGATCTGCCCGGTTTCCTGACGCACATCCGCCCCGTCCTGGAGCAGAAGCTGGCCAACTCGCCCCTGGCCGGGCACAGCGGCGAGCTCAAGATCTCTTTCTACCGGGATGGGCTGCGCCTGAAGTTCGAACGCGGCCGCCTCGTCGAAGTCGCCGCGTGGGTGCCGGAACCCTTTGGCCATTCCGGGGACGCCGGCTTTCCCGGCCTGACCTTCCTGCAGCTGCTGATGGCCTACCGCTCGTTGGCCGAGTTGAAGTATGCCTTCGCCGACTGTTGGACCGACGGCGATGAGGCCGCCGCCCTACTGGAAGCGCTGTTCCCCAAGCAGCTCTCCGACGTTTGGCCGGTCTCCTGAGAGCAGGGTTGGGTTTGTTTCGAGGCGCAGTTCCCGCCAAAACAAACCCGGTTACTCATCAAAAAAGCGCCCATGCCGGGCGCTTTTCGTTTTGTCAGAAAGTATTCGTGCAGGCTAAGAGACCGCCTCGGTCGCCTCGGCGTAGACCGGGTTGATCCAGTGGCGGTAATCGTCCCTGCGCCCGCGCACGATCTCATTGAAGAGCTGACGCAGCTGGGTGACGACCGGTCCCATCACGCCGGCGCCGATCGGGCGGTGATCCACCCGGGTGACCGCCATGATCTGGGCGGCGGTGCCGGTCATGAAGAATTCGTCGCACAGGTATACCTCGGTGCGATCGATCTTGCGTTCGATCACCGGCAGTCCCAGCTCGCGGTCGGCCAGTTCGATGACGCTCTTGCGGGTGATGCCTTCGAGGATGTTTTCCGTCACCGGCGGGGTGATCACGGCGCCGTCGCGCACCATGAAGATGTTCATGGCGCTGCCTTCGGATACGTGACCGTCCTGGGTCAGCACCAGCGCCTCGTCGAAACCGGCGCGCACGGCGTCGGTCTTGATGAACGCCGAGTTGGCGTAAGCGCCGCTGATCTTGCCGCGCGCCGGGATCATGTTATCGTCGACGCGCCGCCAGGATGAGAAGGTCACGTGGGCGTTGGTGTCGTTGGAGACGTAGCGGTCGAAAGGTACGGAGACGATGGTCAGTTCGTCGTGCAGTCCGTGCAGCTTGACGCCGATCATCTCGTCGGACTTGTATGCCAGCGGGCGGATGTAAACGTCTCTGCGGTGACCGTCTGCGCGCAGCAGTTCGACCGTGATCTCGGTCAAGCTCTCGGCGGTCTGGTTCAGCTCCATGGCTAACAGTGTGGCTGAGTTCAGGAAGCGGTGGTAGTGATCGCGAGCCCGGAAGATGAACAGCTGCTCTTGTTCATCGTTCCAGTAGGCGCGCAGTCCTCCGAAGGCGGCGGTGCCGTAGTTCAATCCATGGGTCAGCACTCCTATCCGCGCCTCGGAATAAGGGACGATCTTACCTTTGAAGTACGCATGAATCGGTAGGTCCATGGGTCCGTCTCCTGCAGAACGATAAATCTAGATAGCTCTCGTCTGGACTTTCGCAGTGGGTTGGTGTGGTGGATAATCACTCCCTCGTTTTCCCAAGCATCATGCAAGTCTGGAAGAAATTATAACACCTGGGGAAAGCGGGCAATCGCATAAGAGCGATTCCTCGTGGGATATGGGGGATGGCGACTGTCCAACAGGGAAGATGTAATCGCCCTGGGCTTAATAAGAAGAAAGGGTTTTACTTTTGAATAGATAAGAGTATACTTTTATGGGACGAAACCATCACTGGGGAACGGGAAGACAGCATGAAAAGAGCCGTCAGCATCAGCATTGGATCATCTAAGCGCGACAAGGCCGTCGAGGTGGAGCTGTTGGGGGAAAAAGTGCACATCGAGCGCATTGGCACCGACGGAGATATGCAAAAAGCTGCGCGGCTGTACCATGATATGGATGGCACAGTCGATGCTTTTGGCGTGGGCGGGGCCGACCTGGGCGTTTTGATCGAGGATAAGTGGTACCCGCTGTACTCGGTGGCGCCCATGGTGCGCGGCATCGAGCACACGCCGGTGGTCGACGGCGCAGGGTTGAAGAACACCTTAGAGAACAAACTGGCCCCTTTCATCGACGCGCACCTGGGCGACTACGTTCAGGCGCAGGGTAAAAAGGCGCTGGTCACCCTCGGCGTGGACCGTTGGGGGATGACAAAATCCTTCCTCGACGCAGGCTACGAGTGTGTTTTTGGTGACCTGATGTTCGGCCTAGGGATCCCCATCGCCATCCGCTCGGAGCGGGCTCTCAAGCGTATGGCGGCGATCTTGATGCCCATCGCCGGCCGCCTGCCTTTCGAGTGGGTTTACCCCACCGGGGAAAAACAGGAAAAGCGTGAGCCAAAGTGGGAGCAGCACTACGAGTGGGCTACCGTGATCGCTGGGGATTGCCATTACATCAAGCGGCATTTGCCGGATCGCCTGGAGGGCAAGATCATCGCCACGAACACCACCACGCCCGCCGACGTCGAATTGTTCCGCCAGACCGGGATCAAATACCTGGTGACCTCCACCCCGGTGCTGGAGGGGCGCTCCTTCGGCACGAATATGATGGAAGCCGCCCTGATCGCCGTATCCGGGAAAGCGCGCCCGCTCACCCAGGACGAGCTCAACGAACTGCTGGACCGCTTAGGTTTTGAACCCCAACTGCAGGAGTTAAACTAATATGCAAGCGATTATCACTGCTGGCGGCGTCCCCCATCCGGAAGAGCCGCTCTACGAATATACCCAAGGTAAGCCCAAGGCGCTGGTCGATGTCGCCGGTAAACCGATGGCCCAGTGGGTGTTGGATGCGCTGTGCGACAGCCCGGCGATCGAGGAAATCGTCCTGATCGGGCTGACCGAAGAGAGCGGGGTGCAGTGCGATAAAATTTCCGCCTACCTGCCCAGCCAGGGGGGCATCCTAGAGAATATCCGCGCGGGGGTTGAAAAAGTCGTCGAGCAGCACCCCGAGACGCGCCACGTACTGGTGGCCTCCTCGGATATCCCGGCGATCACGGCGGAGACCGTCGATTGGTTGGTCGATGAAGCCATGCAGAGCGACCACGACATTTATTATTCGGTGGTTTCCCGCCAGGTGATGGAAAAGCGCTACCCCAACTCCAACCGGTCATACACGCACTTAAAGGAAGCCGAAGTGTGCGGTGGAGATATGAACGTCATCCGGGCATTGACGGTGACCAAGAACGAAGAGCTGTGGAAAAAAATCATCGATGCCCGCAAGAGCGTGTTGAAGCAAGCCTCGCTGATCGGTTTCAGCACCCTGCTTTTGCTCCTGCTGCGGCGGCTCGACCTGGAAAGCGGCGTCAAGCGCGTCACCGAACGCCTGGACATCACCGGGCGGGTGCTCTTCAGCCCTTACGCCGAGATCGCCATGGATGTGGACAAACCTCACCAGCTCGAGATACTGCGCGCCGATATGGCCCAGAAAGTTCAGGCCTGAGGCGCTCTCCCCCATGGGGTCATTCAACCTGTTGCGGCGTCGCGCGTTGGAACTGGACGCCAGCCTATCCGCCGCTCTGCGCATCGCCGAGCGCCCCGGCGCTTTGCGGCGGGCGGCTGCGCTGCTCGCCCATTCAGGCGATTCCTGGTTTTGGCTGTTGGGCCTGGCTTTGGTGTGGTTGTTGGGGCCCGGGTATTGGCGAAGCCGTGCAGTGGTCCTGGCTGTGGGGATCACGGCGACCGCCGTCATCGTCCTCGCCATCAAGTTCAGCGTACGGCGCCAGCGCCCTGCTGGAGAATGGGGGCGCATCTACCGTTCCACCGACCCGCATTCTTTTCCCTCCGGTCACGCCGCCCGCGGCGCCATGCTGGCGGTGATTGGGCTGGCTTTTGGCCCCTCCTGGTTCGGCGGCGCGCTGCTGGTCTGGGCGCCGCTGGTCTCCCTGGCGCGGGTCACCATGGGGGTGCATTATCTTTCAGACGTGCTTGCCGGCATCCTCCTGGGATTCTTGATGGGGCTGGTCATCTTACAGATCTTTGCGATTGGCCTTTAGACGCCAGGTTTATAACAATAGAAGCTACGCAGTTTACTAGGAAAGCGAGGGTGTTTTGGCGGGCGTCGCCCGCTAAAACATCCCCGACTCTTCCCAAGTTACCCTGACCTAACGCTCAGACGGCCTGGCTCATTTCCATTTTAAACCCTTCGATGGTTTCGACCGGGGTGGGGTCCACTCCGTAAGCCATCGCCAGGTAATAAGCCGTGTAGTCGCCGAAGTGCAGCGCGGTCCACAGGTGGGCCAGCGCGCTGTCTCCCTGCGCGTCGATGAAATCGGTGTTCAGACCTTCCAGCATGAAAGTCTTCTTGGTCAGCTCCGTGCGCAGCAGGTTGCGGGTGTGGTAGGAAGGCGCGCGCAGAAAGAGCGCCAGCGTGTGCGCCAGGGCCTCTCCGGGATTGTGCAGGCCGGCCAGCGTGTTGTGGTCCGCTTCAGGCAAGCCTTCGAACTGCGCCCAGGCTTTGGCCACCTCGCTGATCTGTCCCTTCCAGCGCCGGGCTACCGGCTCCAGGATGTCGGCCCCGAAGATCGCCACCCAGCGCCCGAGAATCTGCCCGGCGATGCGCTTGGCCGGGTTTTGCACCACCGGCGTATCCGCCTTCAGGCTTTCCTGCTGGGCGCACATGCTCGCCACCGCTCCCTCTAGTTCAGCGCCCGAGTCGGGGATCAGACCCAACCGGGTGCAGGCTGCCAGCAGCAAGCCGAAGGAGTAACCCACCGCGGCGCGCGGCTGCCCGGCGTGTTCGAAGCGCCATAAGGCGGCCCCAACCTGCCCGGCCTTTTCGGCCAACTGGCCCCCGGTGGTGACAGCCAGGATGCGGCAGCCGTTGGCGACGGCGCGGTCGAAGGACGAGAGCGTTTCTTCGGTGTTGCCGGAGTGCGAGGAGGCGATCACCAGGGTGCCCTGCCCCGAGGCCCAGGCCGGCAGGTCATAGTTGCGCTGCACAATGATGGGCGCCGTCCCCAACGGCCCGGCGTAAGCGGCCAGTAACTCCGCGCCGATGGCCGAGCCGCCCATACCGGTGATCAACACGCGCTCGATGCCCTGCCAGTCCGGCAGCGGCAAGCGCCCTCCCAGCTCCCAGGCCTGCGCAAGCTGGTCGGGCAAGCCATCGATCTCGGAGAGCATGTTTTGGGGGTCTAATTCTTTAAAAGTTCCTACGTCATCCAGATTCATTCATTTTCCTCCTTCTGGTTTAACAAGCGGCGGTACACCTCCCGGCGGGGCCAGCCCGACTCGGCCGCCAGCTGGCTGGCGATTTGGGAGGGCGGGTCATCCTGGCCCAGCGCTTCCCGTAAGGCTGCGTTCAGCCGCTGCTCGGGCCAGCGCTCACCGTTCGCAGCCCGCCCGGCGACCACCAGGGTAAACTCGCCGCGCGGCTCGACGGCGCTGAAGTGCGCCCGCAGCGTTTCCAGGTCGCCGCGCAAGATCTCCTCGTGCAGCTTGGTCAGCTCGCGGGCTACGGCGACCTGCCGGTCCCCAAGCACCGCGGCCAGGTCTTCCAGGGCCTCCGTCAGCCGGTGGGGCGTTTCCAGGAAGATCAGCGTATAGGGCAGCGCCTCAACCGCTTCCAGCAAACTGCGCCGCTGGGCTTTTTTGCGGGGCAGGTAGCCCAGGTAGACGAAAGCGTCGGTGGGCAAGCCGGAAGCCACCAGCGCAGCCAGCGGCGCGCTCGGTCCGGGGATTGGGCTGACCGTGTGCCCGGCCGCCAGGGCAGCGCTGACCAGTTCGTAGCCAGGATCGTTGAGCGCCGGCGTGCCTGCGTCCGAGATCAGGGCTACATCCCCGGCCTCCAGGGCAGCCAGGACCTGCTCCATCCGGCCGCGCCCGCTGTGTTCGTGGTAGCTGGTCTGGGGGGTCTCGACCCCGAAATGTTTCAGCAGCCTCCCGCTGTGACGGGTGTCTTCCGCGGCGATCAACGCGGCTTCGCGCAGCACGCGCAGCGCCCGGGCGCTGATGTCCTCTAAATTGCCAATCGGTGTCGCCACCAGGTACAGCGTGCCCATAAATCCGCTTGATCGTCTCAGTCGTTCGAGGTTGGTTTTCGGGGGAACCGGGCTTGCCGGTTGCTCATGCGGCGCTTACGGAATTTGCCAGGTGAGGAACTGCAGGCCGAGGGTGCCCGCCTGGCTGTCGAAGGCGGTGACCTGGGCCCAACCGGGCAGAGCCAGGCTAGTGCGGTAGCACAGATAGGTTCCCACGGGCAGAGAGGCTTCGATCCCCAGCGGCGCGCCCAGCAGCGACTGCCCCTTACAGTCAGTCATGCTCGGCTGCTCGCCGCCGAAGACGCCGAACTGGGCGCCTGAAGAGGGCGCCGCCGCCAGACCCAGGTCGCCGGACTGGAAGATCAAATCGATATCCCCGGCATTGACCTCTCCGCTGTCCAGGTCTACCCCTTCGTCGAGCTGCAAGCTGACCGATCCGCTGGCCTGCACGACTTCGGTGGGCGATGCCGTGGGCGTTTCTTCCGCAGATGGGCTGGTAGGCGCCTGGGTGGCCGAAGCCACCACCACGATGCGCACCCAGAAGGCTAAGTCACCGTTGGGGCCGATCCCGAAGAGCGCTCCGGCCTCGTCGCGTAGTTTCCAGTTGCTCTGGTAGGTCCCGGCTTCGGCGGGCGCGACCATATCCACGGAAAGCTCCACCGTTTGCCCGGGTTCGACGCTGGTTCCCAACGGGACGCTGTCCGGC
Source organism: uncultured Anaerolineaceae bacterium (assembly GCA_964400875.1). Classification (GTDB taxonomy): domain Bacteria; phylum Chloroflexota; class Anaerolineae; order Anaerolineales; family UBA4823; genus CAYNWK01. The sequence goes on from CAYNWK010000003.1 coordinate 56,934, forward strand.
GCGCCCATTTTTTCGCCGGAAAACCACACCAGGTCGAAGGCCGGCGTCCAAGTGCAAGCGCCGGCGTTTTCCAGGCGCCAGGTCTTGGTGAAGGTTTCCCCCGGGTCCAGTTCGGTGTCGTCCGGAATGGACACGTCGATGGGGAAACCCGGCGAAGCTTGAGCGCAGTTGCTCCCTGGACCGGTCACCGGGGGCGGGGTGGCGGTCGGCTCGCTGGTCGTGACCACCGTCTCCGCCGTCGGCGTCGCCGTCGCCACACCGCTGTCGGTTGGGGCCGGCGTGTTGCTGGCCAGCGGCGTCTGGGCCACAGCTTCGGTCAGCTTGGCTTCGACGGTCTGGTACGCTTGGGTGACGTTCAGGGTGGGCGTACCGGAAGCGCTGGCCGGCATATTGCAGCCCACCAGGGTCAAGCAGAGCAGCGCCGCGATCACCCCGCCGATCGTTAAATAGCTCGGGTAAATTTTCATCAGAAATTGTGCCTGGATTCTACCGCGTTTCTATGCCCACCTGCGCGGCGAGTAAGTGAGCGATCTCCCGGGCGGCCTGAGGCCGCGCCAGCCGGTGGGCGGCCGCGGCGGCCTGACGGTGTTTACCCGGGTGCGACAGCCAGTCCGCCAGCGCAGCGACGATCTCGTCGGTTCGCGGCGCCCAGACCCCTGCCCCTTGGGAGGTGACGTAGCTGACGTTGCCTTCTTCCTGTCCGGGCAGCCGGCTGTACAGGATCAGCGGTAAACCGGCGTTAAAGGCCTCGCTGATCGTACCCGGGCCTGCCTTGGTCACCAGGATGTCGGCAGCTTGCATGAAGTCCGGCATCCGCCGTACAAAACCATAGATATAGGTGTGTTCGGGCCAGGAGTGGCTTTCCAGCCTGGCTTTGAGGTCTTTATTCCGGCCGGTGATCACCGCCAGGCCGGCGGGCAGGCCCGCTTTGGCAATGGCGCGGGCGGTCTTCTCCAATGGCCCCATGCCTTCACCACCCCCGACCAGCAAAATCATCGGCCGGTCCGTGTTCCATTCCAGGCGGGCTCGGATCGTCCTACGGTCCCCGGCCGGCTGGCAGAATCGGTCGGCGACAGGCAAGCCGATCACCCGCATCTGCTCGGCTTTCATGCCGAACTTGATCGCTCGTCGGTAGGCGGCGCTCGTCGGCACAACGCACAGATCGACGTGCGGGTGATACCAGAAAGCATGCACCGTGACTAAATCGGTAACCACCGTGATGAAGGGCGGATGCTTTTTGCCCAGGGCGCGCAAAGCCGGGGCGTTCGCCAGCGGGTGCAGCGAGACGATCAGGTCGCTGGGGCGGCGTTCGACCAGCTTGCGCATCTGCCGGCGCAAGTAGGGCCAGCTGGTGGCGGCCAGCAGCCGCGCCCGCCGGCTGCCGTCGCTAAGACGGTAGCCCACTCCCCAGGCCTGCGGGACCCGGGAGAGGCGCGCGTAAAACTCCGGGGCGCGATTCAGGGGTTGGGGAGCGTATTCCTTAAAAATGTCGACCATTTCGGTGGTGAAGTGGCCGTCATATTCCAGGTTTAGGGCTTCGATAATCGCTTCGGTGGCGCTGCGATGTCCTCCCCCCGTATCGGAGAACAAGAAGAGGATGTGCGCACGCTCAGGCGGCGTTTGGCTCATCTTCAGGTTTCTGGCGGATCGCTTTCAATTGGTGGGATAACTTCCGTCTCGTCAGCAGCACCCGCCGGCCGCACTGTGTGCATTCGAGGCCGATATCTGCGCCTAGCCGTACGATTTTCCATTCATAACTCCCGCACGGATGCGGCTTGCGCAGGCGCACGACATCATCCAATTGCAAGTCTGGCAGCATGCCAGGGATTATATCACGGGGTGGTATAATCCCCGTTAAGGCCCCATTATGTTCATGAATCTTGACCTTCCAACCATCATCGCCCGTGTATTTGTGCTGATCACGGCGTTTTCCGTGCACGAATTCGCCCATGCCTGGACGGCGGATATGTTCGGCGACCGCACGCCGCGCATGAACGGGCGCCTGACCCTGAATCCCCTGTCCCACCTGGACCCAATTGGCTCGCTGATGTTGCTAGTCGCCGGTTTTGGGTGGGCCAAGCCTGTCGAGGTCAACCCATATGCGCTCAGCCGCAGTTCACCGGCGGCGATGATGTGGGTCTCCCTGGCGGGGCCGGCTTCGAATTTAATCATGGCGGTGATCGGCGCCATCCCGTTCCGCCTGGGGCTGATTTCCGCTTCCGGCGCGATATTCAACCCTGGGCAGATCCTGCCGTCGGTGGACAAACTGCTCTACGAATTCGTCTTCATCAACCTGATCCTGATGCTTTTCAACCTGCTCCCCATCGCCCCGCTAGACGGCGAGAAGATCGCCTTGTATTTCTTCCCGCCCTCCGTGGCGCGCGTGGTCGAACAGATCCGCCCGTACGGGCCGCTGATCTTGCTGGCTTTGATTTTCCTAGGCCCCACTGTGGGCGTCGATATCTTCGGCTGGATCCTGGTGCCGCCCCTGCGGGCGCTGATGAACCTATTGATCGGATGAACCCGGCGCGATTACTGTACCGCACCCGCCAATTCTGGCAGGCCCTCGGGGCAACGCACTCGCCGGAAGACCTGGCATTCGCTCAGCGACTGCTTACCCCCGCCCAGCTGGCGCTCTTTTACAGGATGCAGCCGGCAGAACAGGCGCACAGCCTGCGGGTGGCCCGCGATCTGCTGGCACAGGGTGAGGAGCATCCGGATTTATTAGTAGCGGCCTTGCTGCACGATGTGGGCAAGAGCCGTTTTCCTTTAAGCTTGTGGGAGCGCGTGCTGATCGTGCTGGTCAGGGCGATCTGCCCGGGCTGCCTGCGGCGCTGGGGCCGACTCGAAGCGGGGACGAGCTCGTCCGGAGAGCCGCTGCGGTTTGGTTGGCGGCACCCTTTCATCGTCGCTGAAACCCACCCGGAATGGGGCGCACGAATGGCGGCGGAAGCAGGAGCGTCTCCACTGGGCGCCGCGCTCATCCGGCGGCACCAGGAGGCGCTCCCCGGAAAGGGCGGCGCGTTGGAAGACTGCTTGCTGCGGAAATTACAGGCAGTAGACGATCAGAATTGAGGTATGCAGATGACCGTCCAAATTACCATCGTTGGACTAGGACAAATCGGCTGTTCGGTTGGGCTGGCTTTAGCCGAACACACGGAATTGGTCCACCGGATCGGCCACGACAAGGACATGAGCGTCGCCAGGCATGCCGAGAAGCAGGGAGCTCTGGACAAGGTTTTGTTCAACTTGTCCAGCGCGGTGCGGGAGGCCGACATCGTGCTGCTTTCTCTGCCCATGGATCAGATCCAGGACACGCTCACCCTGATTGCGGATGACCTGAAAGACGGCGCGGTGGTTATGGACACCGGGCCGGTTAAAGAGGTGGTCGCCGGCTGGGCGCAAGAAACTCTCCCAGAAGGCCGTTACTACCTGGGACTTACCCCAGTGTTGAACCCGGCTTACCTCCACGAGTTGGAGTCCGGCGTCGTCGCCGCGCATCCAGACTTGTTTAAAGGGGGGATGCTCGCCATCGTGTCGCCTCCCGGCACTCCTTCGGAAGCGATCAAATTGGGTGCCGACCTGACCCGCTTGCTGGGCGCCGATCCGTTTTTCGTCGATCCACTGGAGATGGATGGCCTCATGGCTACCTCCCACGTCCTGCCGCAGCTTATGGCGGCTGCTCTGCTCAATGCAACCGTGGATCAACCTGGCTGGCGCGAGGGGCGGAAAGTCGCCGGGCGCGCCTACGCCGAGGCCACCAGCCCCATCGTCCATCCCACCGCGACGGAGAGCCTGAGCGCATCGGCCATGCTCAACGGGGAAAACGTGGTGCGCGCCATCGACGGCGTGATCGCCGCCTTGCAGGCCTTGCGATCCGATATCGCTGAGAGGCGGGTCGATGAATTATCCGCGCGGCTGGCCCGCGCCCGCCGCGGCCGAGAGAACTGGTGGTCGCAGCGCCAGACGGCCAACTGGGAAGGCGAGGAGGTGCAACCGGAGGATCTACCCAAGGTTGGTGAATGGCTCGGGCGCATGATGGGATTCAGGAGCCGACCCGACGAGGAAGATTAAAGCTTGTAGAGTGAAGCTTGCGCTGCTTATCAGCTCAAGTTACACCCATAAAATAATCATAGGAGAGACGCACTTGAGGAAGGAAGGGGGCGTGGGCTGGCAAACGCCCTCAATCTCCCGGCGAACTGCGTAACTCCTAAACCTGTGAGGAGCCGCATGACGAAAAAACTGCAATGGATCGAAGATGAGCTCGACAACCTGAAAGAATCCGGGCTGTATAACCGGATCCGCACGCTGAGTTCGCCCCAGGGCGCCTGGTTAGTCGTCGACGGGCAGCGCGTGCTCAATTTTTGCTCCAACAACTATTTGGGGTTGGCCAACCATCCCCAGATCACGGCGGCAGCTCGCACGGCGATCCAGGAGTACGGCGTTGGCCCGGCTGCCGTGCGCACCATCGCCGGCACCATGCGCCTGCACGAGCAGTTGGAACAGCGCCTGGCGAATTTCAAGGGCGTGCAGTCGGCGATCACGTTCCAGTCCGGCTTTAACGCCAACCTGGGCGCCATTCCCGCCCTGGTCGGGCGGGGCGACGCCATCTTCTCCGATGAACTCAACCACGCCAGCATCATCGACGGCTCACGGCTCTCCCGGGCCGACATCGTCCGCTACGCTCACTGCGATCCTGAGGACCTCCAGCGCCAGCTGAAGGACAAACGCGGCGATTACACCCGCGCTATGGTGATCTCCGACGGCGTCTTCAGTATGGACGGCGATGTGGCCCCCCTGGACGAGATCTACGCCGTGAGCAAGGATTACGACACCATTCTGATGGTCGATGACGCCCACGGGGAAGGGGTGCTGGGCAAAGGCGGGCGCGGTATCGTCGATCACTTCAGCCTGCACGGCAAAGTAGACGTCGAAGTGGGTACGCTTTCCAAAGCTTTTGGCGTTGTCGGCGGCGTGGTGGCCGGGGATCCCCTGGTAGTCGAGTGGCTGCGCCAGCGCGGCCGGCCCTTCCTGTTCTCCTCCGCCATGACCGTCCCCGACGTAGCCGCCTGCATCGCCGCCCTGGACATCCTGGAAGAATCCACCGAGCTGGTCGACCGCCTGTGGGAGAACGCCCGGTATTTCAAGGCCGAGATGAAGCGCCTGGGTTTCGACACCGGCAAGAGCACCACGCCGATCACGCCGATCATGCTAGGCGAGGCCCCGCTGGCGCAGCAGTTCAGCCGCGCGCTGTTCGAAGCCGGCGTTTTCGCTACCGCCATTGGCTACCCCACGGTGCCCCAGGGCAAGGCGCGCATCCGGGTGATGCTCTCGGCTGCCCACCAGGAAGAGGACCTGGCCCGCGGCTTGGAGGCTTTCGCCAGCGTGGGCCGAGATCTGGGCGTGATTTAGTTCGGACTTACGCGCTTGAGGGAAGAATAGGTCAACCCCGTGTGCACGGGTACACACGGGGTTGACCTTTTGCTTCGAATGAGGAGAGTGAGAGAGGAGCGATGAAACTACTTTGAAACTACGATGTGCCTGCGCTGTTGCTACAATGTTTCGGCAAAGGGATCGTAGGCGGGATTAGTGCCGGCCCAGACGCAGCTCGGCCGACCGTCCAGGTTGCAATTAACACTTTGAGAACAGCGATGAGCGGTGATGCGCGGCGGTTGGTCGGGCAACCATGCTGCGGGGTAGATAAACTCGGCCTCTAAGGCTACCTCAGCATCTACGTGATGGCAATACTGAACTTTCAGGGTCTGCCAGGTTTTCACGGCCATAATGACGTCTCCTCGGAACTCCACATCGATTTACGTACCCCAGTATAGCCCCCTATTTCCAGGCTAGATAGTGTCAGGTGTCATATTAAAATGTGACATACTTCATCTGATTTGATTGTATCTAGAAATTCTACATTGAACCTTATGACGCTTCATTCAGTAAGTATGACACAGACACCTGCATGTAGGCGCGTCACAGAAGGCAGGGCAATCGCCTTTAGACGATTTGCCCCCATGGTAGAGGATACTGGAAGTCGAGAGCGGGGCGCAGCCCCGCTCTCGACTTCCAAACCCCAAAAGGTCTTTTCACGACCCACCTGAACTGATAGAATAGTCGGGGTGTACGTGTGGATCAGGCGTTTTAAGCCCGCATAACCGCGGAGCGAATACTGTTTGCCGTTAATCTTACATGGTTATTAAATTCACGCTAATCGACAGATCGCGGCTGGATTGTGGTTTATAATAACAGGACGCCTAAATTCCCAACGCCGATGGAATGAAAGGAGGTGAGTTGGACACAATAAGTCCTAACTGCAACGCCACTTGTTGTCCCCTGTTTTTTCAACTAGAAAGAGGAGAGAAGAAATGAGAAACAAACCGCTTTATACCATTCTGGCTATCTTTATATTGGCCAGCATGGTGCTGGCAGCCTGTCAGCCGGCTGCAACCGCCGAGCCTACTACAGCGCCTACCGAGGCGATGGCAGAGCCAACCGAGGCCATGGCAGAGCCAACCGAGGCGATGGCAGAGCCCACCGAGGCGATGGCAGAGCCCACCGAAGCGATGGCAGAGCCGACCGAAGCGATGGCTGAGGGCGGCAATACCATCATCATCGGCGTAACTGACACTATCTCAAGCCTCGACCCGGCCGATGCCTACGCCACGCGTGACTGGGAGCTGATCAAGAACACCGGCGAAGGGCTGCTCAGATGGTCGCCCGGAGCCCTCGATCTGGAGCCAGGCCTGGCAACGGACATGCCCGAGATCTCGGACGATGGTCTGACCTACACCCTTACGCTGCGCGATGGCATTCAGTTCGCCGACGGCCTGGAACTGACCGCCCCCATGTATGCTGAAGAGCTCAACCGCTTGCTGACCATCGGGCCGGACTGCCCGAACGGTGTGGCCAGCGCGCTGGCAGTTCCTTACGTGGACAGCATCGAAGCCCCCGACGACCAGACGATCGTCTTCACGCTCAAGGCCCCCATCGGTTTCTTCAGCCAGATCCTGGCAACCGCGCCCTACATCCCCGCGCACCCGGACATCTTCCCGGATGATGAGTGCGTGCTCTTCCCGGAGGCCCCGATTTACGGCGTCGGCCCGTGGTACATCAGTCAGTACACACAGAATGAACAGATTGTGCTCGAGCCGAACCCTTACTACAACGGGGATCTCACCCCGCAGGTCGACCAGATCATCGTCCGCGACTTCGCTGACCCGCAGACCATGTCCCTGGCCGTCCAGAACGGCGAGATCGACATCGCCTGGCGCTTCCTGGGACCCGAACTGATCAGCCAATTGGAAGGCGTAGAGGGCCTGTCGGTCAATACGATCGACGCCGGACCGATCCGCTACCTGATCATCAACCACACCTTCCCGCCGATGGACGACCCCAACGTCTACAAGGCCGTCGCTGCGGCGATTGACCGCGATGAGCTCTCCGATGTTGTCTACAGCGGCCAAGCTGTGCCCCTGTATTCGCAGGTGCCGCCTGGATTCGTGGGCGCAAATGAAGCCTTCGACACCGCGTACGCCTCGCCGGATCTCGATGCAGCCAACGAATACCTGGCAGCCTCCGGCTACACGGCAGACAATCCGCTGGAGCTCGAACTCTGGTACCCGCCAGAACACTACGGGAGCGAAACTGCCGCCTGGATGGAACTGATCCAGCAGCAGCTTGAAGCGACCGGCGCGATCAACGTCACCTTGCAGGCGCAAGAATGGAGCACTTACGTGACGGCGCTGACGGGCGGTGAATCCTACGCGGCCGGTGTACTGGGCTGGTTCTTCGACTACCCTGACACGTCCAACTACCTGGACCCCTTCGTGTTCAACGGCGGTCTGGGCACCAACGTCGCCCTGGCAGCGGAAGGCAGCGATACTGGCGATCCGATCAACGATACGGCCGCCGAGCTGATCGACCTGATGTCGCAGGCCGACGTCGAGTCAGATGTGGATACCCGTGCTGAGCTTTACCAGCAGGCGCAGGATCTATACGCCGACCTGGTGGTGACCGTGCCCCTGTTCATCATCGCAGAACACGTCACCTACAGCTCGAGCATCTCAGGTACCGACATGTACGCCACGCCGGAGACGTTGAACATCGGTCCGAACCTCGAGTTCTACTACTCCATGCTCACCAAGAGCCCGTAAGTCCATCACGAGCTCAAGATGACCTACCGATAAGGGGCGGGTGGGACCCGCCCCTTATCTTAAAGGGAAGAAACAATTGTGTCGCCGATCGCCCTTATCGCCCTCCTTGTTGGGATACCCGCACTTATCGGAATTATTTACATCTTTGTGACCGGCTCTACCGGTCTGCGCCGTTTTATCCTGACCCGCGTCGCGCTGACCGTGCCGATGGTATTTATCCTCGCTACCCTGGTATTTTTTATTATGCGAGTCTTGCCCGGCGACCCGGTCACCTCGGCGCTGGGACCGAAAGGCACTCCCCAAGTCATCCAGCGCATCCGCGAGCAGCTTGGGTTGGACGATCCAATCCTGGTGCAGTACGGTCATTTCCTTGCAGACCTGGTCACTCTTAATTTTGGGAATTCGCTCACCGGAGGTCACCGGCCGATCGTGGACGAGATGAGCGAAAGGTTTCCGGCAACTCTAGAGCTGGTTATGCCGGCGTCTATCTTGGCTTTGGGGGTTGGAATCATCGGCGGCGCCTGGGCCGCTTCACGGCGCAAACGCGCCACGGATTACGGTTGGCGCATCTATTCGGTGGTGATTTATTCGCTGCCGATTTTCTGGTTAGGGCTCATGCTGCAGCTGCTTTTTAGCGTCAGGCTCAACTGGTTGCCTGTCTCCGGCCGCATCGACCCGGTGATCGGCACGACCCTGGAACGCACGACCAACCTTTATTTGATCGACTCGCTGATCAGCGGCAACTGGCCCGCACTTTCCTCGGTCCTGGCTCATTTGGTTCTCCCGACGTTGACCCTCGGGCTGATCTTGTCCGGGGTTTTCGTGCGGCTGACGCGCATCAACGTGATCGAGACGCTGCAAGCCGACTATATCTCGGCTGCGCGCGCCCGCGGCATCCGTGAACGGGTGCTGATCTACGGGCATGCGCTCAAGAACGCCATGATTCCGGTCATCACCCTGATTGGACTGCAGGTAGCCATCCTGCTGGCCGGCGCCGTGCTTACGGAGACGGTGTTCTCCTGGCCGGGGATGGGCAGATACCTGGTGGAGCGCATATCAGCGCGAGACTACACCGCCGTGCAGGGGGGCATCGCTGTTTTTGCCCTGCTTGTGGCTATCATCAGCCTGGCGGTCGATATCATCTATTCGCTGGTCGATCCGAGGGTGAGGTATTAGCCTATGGACAATATCAGAGAAGAATTTCCCGACGCTGCCGAAGAAACGCTCCCCTGGGAGCAGGACCTTGAAAATGTAGGCCTCGTACGGCGTGCGCTGAGGGCGCGCAAATGGTACGGCGCAGATTGGTGGTTTGTGGCAATCTCCGCGGTCATGGTGCTTGGGTTTCTCATCATCGCTTTTTTCCCCGCCCCATTCGCGCCCTTTGGCCCCACCGAGATTGTCGGATCGAGCTTCTTAGCGCCCGGCGAGCAGCCTCCCGTTCCGGTGCTGATCGTACCGCAGGATGCGCCGTTTGAAGACCTGCAAAGTCTGGCGGTCCCAGAGGGTGCAGAGCGACCCTCTATCGCGGTCGAGCAAGGGCTGCCAACGGCCGGGGCGCTGCGTGAGCAGGCGCAAATGATCGACGACGAGATCAGGGATGACCCCGAAGGCCTTCGGCTGCGCGTGCGTATCAGGCGTTATGAATCCATGGATGAGTCCCTTCAGGCGGTTATGGATGGAGAAGTACAATCGGCTGTCGTGCAGTCGGATGCTTTCGAGGCTGTGGCTTCTCAATATCCAACTCTGCGTGAGGCTGGGAGCATCATGGGAGACACGGCTACTGCCGGTGGGTTCTTGATGGGGACCAACGACATCGGGCAGGATGTTTTTAGCCGGTTGATTTGGGGCGCCCAGGTGGCATTCCTGATCGGATTCAGCGCTTCGATTGTAGCGCTGGTGATCGGCGTCCCGCTGGGTCTGCTTGCGTCCTACGTGGGCGGATCGCTCGACCGCTCTCTCAGCCTGGTGATGGACAGCCTGTACGCCTTTCCCGGTCTGATCCTGGCGATCGCCATTACGGCGGTCTTGGGCCCCAGCGTGTTCAACATCATCGTAGCCATCGCAGTGGTGTATATCCCCACCTATTACCGCATCGTGCGCGGCCAGACTTTCTCTGTGAAGGAAGAGATCTATGTTGAAGCCGCCCAAAGCATTGGGGCGCGCGGTCTGGAAATTCTGAGACGCTATATCTTCCCCAACGTGATCCCCTCGGTGGCGATCATCTTTTCGGTGAACGTGGCGGACGCGATCCTGACGGGCGCAGGGCTGTCCTTCCTGGGCCTCGGTTTGCCCCCGACCATCGCCGATTGGGGTATCGATGTGGCGCGCGGCCAGCGCTTCATCCAATCGGCGTGGTGGCTGATTACATTTCCGGGGTTGGCGATCATGCTGGTAGTGCTGGCCTTTACATTGATGGGTGAGGGATTGATGGAGATCTTTAACCCCAAACTCAGGGAGCGTTAATGCCCGAAGACATCTTGTATTCGATTAAAAATTTGAGCGTAGAATATCAAACCCGCGCCGGCCCGGTTCGGGCGGTAGACGATGTCAGCTTCGACATCCACCGTGGAGAGATTATTGGTCTGGTAGGAGAATCCGGCTGTGGCAAGTCAACCTTAGGTAAGGCGCTCATGCGCCTTCAGACCGGCCCGGTCAGGATCACGTCTGGTGAGCTGTGGTTTGACGGGCGGGACTTGATGAAGCTTTCCGATCGAGAGATGACGGATGTGCGCGGGGCTGAAATAGGCATGGTTTTCCAAGACCCGATGACCTCGCTCAATCCGGTCCAACGGATTTCCGATCACTTAATCGAGACGATCCAGACTCACGAGCCTGAGACCTCTGATGCGGATGCGGAAGCGCGTGCTGAAGAGCTGGTTGAACGCCTGGGTATCCGCAGAGAACGATTGACCGAATACCCGCATCAAATGTCAGGCGGCATGCGCCAGCGCGTGATGATCTCCCTGGCATTGGCGCTCAATTCCAAGCTCGTCATCGCTGATGAACCTACTACTTCCCTGGACGTCATCGTAGAGTACAAATTCCTCGACCTGCTGCGCGAACTCCGGGATGAGTTTGGTTTAACCATCATGCTGATCACCCACAATATCGGCGTCGTCGCTGAAATAGCCGATCGCGTGGCGGTGATGTACGGGGCGAAGATCGTCGAACTTGCTGATGTCTTTGGATGTTTTAGCGAACCGAAGCATCCCTACACGCAGGGTTTGCTGCGCTCGGTACCCAACATCAAACTAGACGGTGGGGAATTATATAAGATGAATGGCGCGCCTCCAAACTTGTTGCGACCACCCGCTGGATGCCGCTTCCACCCGCGTTGTCCCGAGGTCATGGATATATGCCGGACCGTTGAACCGGCTTTCCAACCCGTGGAAGAAGGAAGCGACCAGCTCGCAGCCTGTTGGCTGTACCAGGAGGCCCCTGTTGGTCAAGAGATGGCCCATGGTTGAGCAACCGGAATCATTGGAAGTCAGCGAAGTCTCATACATCGGAGCCCCCAGGGTTGAAGAACTGGTCCGAGTTGAGAACTTGAAAAAATACTTCCCCGTGCAAAGCGGGTTCCTCGCCAGCCTGCTGAACAAAGGTGAGATCCCTTCGGTAAAAGCGGTGGATGATGTCAACTTCTCAATTTATAAAGGAGAGGTGTTAGGACTGGCAGGGGAAAGTGGTTCGGGAAAGTCTACTGTCGGCAGGCTGGTTTTACGCCTGTTGGATCCAACCGAAGGCAAAGTGATCTTTGACGGCACCGACCTAGGCAGCCTGTCATCCGAGGAGATGCGCCGTTTACGCTCTCGCATGCAGGTTGTATTTCAGGATCCGTTAGCTTCGCTGAACCCGAGGATGACGATCGGCCAGGCCATCGAGCATCCAGCCAAGATCCATCTAACCGAGCTGTCCGCCGAGGAGCGCCGTGAACGAGTAACGGATATTCTCGAAGCTGTTCACATGGTGCCCCCCAATGCTTTTTATGATTTATACCCCCACCAAATTTCGGGCGGACAGCGACAGCGGATAGTGCTGGCGCGCGCGCTGGTTACGCACCCCGATCTGATTGTGGCAGATGAACCGATCGCAATGGCCGATGTGTCTGTCCGCGCAATTCTGCTCGACCTGATGATGGAACTTAAGGATGAGTTCGACCTGACCTACCTGTTTATAACGCACGACCTGGCTACAGCCAAGTACGTTTGCGACCGCATCGCGATTATGTATCTGGGGAGACTTGCCGAGATTGGCCCGCTAAGGGATGTCTACGAGAATTACGGTCACCCGTATACGCGCGCCCTGCTCGAAGCTGTGCCGGTACCCGATCCACACCAGCGGCGCACAGAGACGATGCCCAGAGGCGAGATTCCGAACGCCATCAATCCACCTTCCGGATGCCGCTTCCACCCACGCTGCCCGATCGCGCGCCCGAACTGCGCCACAGACGTTCCACCCTTACGCGAATTACGCCCGCAGCATTTCATCGCCTGTCATTACGCAGAAGACCTGTTGAGTTAAATTGTCAGGAGTGATGCGAACAACGGGGGGAAGTGGGGGCCCATTACTTTCCTGATGAACTGCATGCTTTACAGGTAAGGCTGTGAGCGAAGAAATCCCGCGAAAGATGAAAAAAGAAGCCGAGATACAGCTCCGCACCTGGCTGTTACCTGTCCTGGTGGGAGGCTTTGGAGTCCTGTACCTGTTGACAGGCTTTCGCGGCTGGTTAATCTTCTTTATCGGTTCCGCCGGTGTATGGCTGCTCGCGCTGCTCTGGGTTATTTCATTAAAACGTCATCTGCATATCGAACGCCAGCTGCATCTCGCCTGGGCGACGGTGGGCGATTCCTTGCAGGAAGAACTCAAGTTGATCAATCACAGCTGGCTGCCCGCGATATGGGTCGAGATTATCGATACATCCGACGGGATTTCGACGCCAGTGCGGATGGTCTCCGATGTCGGCGCCAGGTCTTCACGGACGAGATTCCTCAGCCATCTCTGCAGGCGGCGTGGCCTCTATTCACTCGGTCCTACCCGCTTGCGGGCGAGCGATCCTTTCGGCATCTACAACGTGACTTTGCTTGACTACCACGCCGATACAATCCTGGTCACTCCACCGCTGCTGCCGTTGCCGCAGTTGAGAATCGCAACTTCAAGCCGGGCAGGAGATCAGCGACGGACTTCCATGGCGCTTGAGCGGGAGATTAGCGATGCTGGTTTGCGCAATTATCTCCCTGGAGACAGCCTGAAGCGGATACACTGGCAGGCTTCGGCCCATTTCGATGAGCTGATCGTAAGACAGCTGGAAGCATCCACTTCCAGGGATTGGTGGATCTTCGTCGATCTGGAAGCTGGCGTTCAAGCGGGTGAGGGCAGCGAATCAACCGTGGAGCTGTTAATTGTCCTGGCTGCCTCCCTCGCCATGCGCGGTTTAAACGAGCACCGCCGCGTGGGGCTGGGGCTGGCAGGTCCGGAGCTTGTCTGGCTGGAGCCGCGGGCTGACCCGGCTCATCGCTGGCGCATCTTGAAAGCGCTTGCCATGGCTGAGGCCGGGGAACGCTCGCTCGCCGAGCTGGTCATGGTAAGACGCCCCGCCCAGATCGCCACATTGATCGCCATTACGCCCTCCACGGATCCGGGCTGGATAAACGCGGCGGGAAGCCGTAACCGAGGCAGCCGAGTAGCCTTGCTGGTTGATCCGGCGGAATTTGGCGGTTCCGTCGATCAGAGCAATGTCATCGCTGCACTGGCACAAAGCGGCATCCCCTTCCATCACATGCCCAGGTCGCTGCTCGAGCAGGCTTACCAATCACCCGCCAGAGGATCCCGCCAGCACAGCCGCAAAACACAAACCGGGAACCGCTTTTTACAGCAACAAAGGTCGGCATGGCAGCAAATGGATTGAAATCCGCCGTTTTGATGCGGGTGGGAAAACCCGAAAAAGTGGTCACATTGCTGCTCCTTTTCGTGCTGCTGACCGCCGCCGCCGCCGGCGTGACCAGCGTGCTGACAGGCCCTGATTGGGGTTCGCTCTGGCGAGGGCTGACGTTTGGGTTGTTGCTTGGTTGGGCGCTGGCCTTAACCCGACAACCCGCGTTGAGAAGCGCGCTGATCACGGCACTGCTGGCGGGACTCTACGGCCTGCTGTACGCTGGTGGGCTCAGGCAGGAGCTTGGCTCTGTCCTGACAGAACTCGGTTTTATAACGAGCCGCCTGATCAGCTATCCCCGAGCTCCCGGGATCGACTTCACCCCGCTGGTTGATCGCCTGGGAGAGGCGATCAACACAATCGCCGTGATCGTGGAGCGGGTACATGCATGGGTTCTCGCTCTGGCGGGAGGTGAACCCGCCTTCGATCCGGTGGCAGCGGCGTTTGTGTGGGTTGTGCTCGTTTGGATCGTCGCCGCATGGGCGGGCTGGGTAGCTGCAGCTCGCAGGAACGCGCTTTCCGCCGTGCTGCCCGCGCTGCTGCTGAGCGTCGGAGCGCTGTCTTACGGCCGGCGTGAGTCCTTCACGATCTATTTGATGCTCGGTTCGACTCTGCTGCTCTTAGCGACTATCCAGCACGATCGGCGCGAGCAGGAGTGGGACAAAGTAAACACCGCCTACCCCCCTCGGAAAGGCAGGCAGGTCGGTAACGTGGCTTTCATCGCCTCGACCGGACTTGTCCTGCTAGCCGCGATTGCGTCCTCCATCTCAATCCCGCGCCTCCTGGAATGGGCATCGGCGTCCAGCGGGCCGGCGGCTGAGGGGGAAGGCGGGCTGGCAGAGTCTTTAGGGATCGTTTCTGCGGTTACTGCCACCCCGGATGTATTCGAGGATGTACGTCTTCCCGGGCTCCCGCGCGATCGGCTGATTGGCTCCGGACCGGAACTTTCAAAACGGATTGTGATGACGGTGGCTGTCGAAGATTTCCTCTCAATTTTCAAGGCAGGGCAACCACACCCCCTGTATTGGCGCAGCTTTACCTACGACACCTATACCGGTCATGGTTGGCGGACGAGCGACACCAGCTTGAGTCAATACCAGGCCAACCAGCCCTTGCAGCCGGAACAAGCGCCGCAACGCATCTCGATTGTACAGATCGTGCGACCCGTTGCTGGTCAGGGCAGCTTTGTGTACGCAGCTGGCGAACCGGTAGCGGTGAATAATCCCAGCCAGGCCGCCTGGCGTTCGCCCAAGGATTTGTTTGGCATCCTCAGCAGCAGCGCCAACTCCTATGCGACGCGTTCGCTGGTTTCTGTGGCTGACGAACGTACTTTAAGGGCTGAAGGACAAAAATACCCGGATTGGGTCAGGCAGCGCTACCTGTCTATCCCCTCCGATGTGCCAGGCCGGGTTAAGGAATTAGCCCTGCAATTAACCGCGGCTGAACCGACTCCCTACGATCGGGTAAAGGCGATCGAACAATACCTGCGCACAATCCCTTACACGCTGGATGTCCCCTACCCGCCGCTTGATCAAGACCTGGTTGATTTCTTTCTTTTTGATTTAAATAAAGGATACTGCGATTTCTATGCTTCAGCCATGGTCGTCCTAGCCCGCGCGGCAGGGGTTCCGGCCCGCCTCGCCGTCGGTTATGCCGGTGGGAACTACGATTTGAACGCCAGGCGTTTCTTGGTATCCGAAGCCGATGCTCATTCATGGGTTGAAGTCTATTTCCCCGGCGCCGAGTGGGTGCCGTTCGAGCCGACGGCTGGCAGACCAGCCCTGGAAAAGTCCGGGAACGACGCGCCCGAGATGGCCTCAAGCGTCACGATACCCGCAGGGACACCCTCTCCCGATCGGATCGATCACCTGCCTCCGGGCTGGATGCTTTTGCTGGTCTTAGGGGGCTCGCTCGCCGTGATCGGCGCTGCCTGGGTGGCATACGGTGAAATCCGACTGCAGCGCCTGCCAGAGCCGGCAGCTGCCATTGAGGTCTACCAACGAATGAGGCGCTTTGGCGAATACCTCGGCGTAACTTCAGAACCCGGTGATACTCCCTTCGAGTACGCCTCTTCATTACGTTCCAGGATCGACGAACTCTCCCAGATTTGGGTGCCTCCGAGGTTCGAACCGCGCGTGTTTGAGGAAATTGCCGCGATCACGGATAGAATTGTCGAGGTCAGCTACCGGCCCTCTGAATCGGAAAACACAACCAACCAGCTGATCGTCCATCCATGGAGGAAGTTACGCTGGCAGCTGGGTTTAATGCGGCTGACCAGCTCTTACCAGTCGTTGCGCGCCCGCCTGTGGGCTCCGCTGGTCGATGAGACCAGCGGAGCCAGGGCTGCGATTAAACCGGCAGGGTGACTCGGATGAAGCCTGATAGCGTGGAGAGAGAACTAGCGGTTGACACGGTGCAAGCGTTCAGCAGCAAGGTGGTCGCAAACGTTGAGAAGGTAATCGTCGGTAAGCGTCCGGTCATCGAGCTTGTGTTGATGGCGCTGCTGTGTGAAGGACACGTGCTGATCGAAGATGTGCCCGGCATGGGTAAAACGATGCTGGCGCGCGCCATCGCTGTCTCGACCGGACTCGAGTTTAAACGACTGCAGTGCACACCTGATTTAATGCCCAATGATGTGACGGGCGTATCGATTTTCAACCAGCAAAAGCGCGAATTTGAATTCAGGCCCGGCCCGATCTTTACCAACATCCTTCTGGCCGATGAAATCAATCGCGCTTCACCAAGGACCCAGAGCGCGCTATTAGAGGCGATGGGGGAGGGCCAGGTTTCAGTTGAGGGTGTAACTTACTCCCTGGCGCGGCCTTTCATGGTGATAGCAACCCAGAACCCGATCGAGTTTGAAGGCACTTTTCCACTGCCGGAAGCCCAAATGGATCGCTTTCTCCTGCGGCTGAGCATCGGCTACCCGGATGACGCTGCTGAGAACACGATGATGCAAATGCAGCAAATTGGTCATCCTATCGATGACCTGGAAATGGTCATTGATGGGCAGCAAATCCCCGCATTGCAATACCAAATCCGCCAGGTGCAGGTGGTAGAGAGCATACGCCGCTATATCCTGGATTTAGTGCAGGCTACCCGTGATCACGCTGCGCTCGCGCTTGGCGCCAGCCCGCGCGGCAGCCTGGCCCTGTTTCGCACAGCCCAGGCGCGCGCCGCTTTGCAAGGCCGGGATTACGTCATCCCCGACGATATCAAACACGTTGCCGTGGCATGCCTGGCGCACCGCATGGTGATGAAACCCGAGAGCGTACTTCGTGGGGAAACCACGACCGACGTGGTGAGAGATCTGCTGAGACGGACTGAAATACCTATGAAGGAGGCCTGAGGTCTTCTGAGTGCGCGCCGACACGCCCAACACAGTTGTAAACTCGTATACCTGGCCCTGCACTCGACATTTTCGTTGGTTTAAGCGCTTTTTCGAGCAACTACCTTTGACATTCTGCGCTCGGCGGAATAAAATGGTAGAAGTAACGCAGTTCGCGAGGAAAATAGGTTGTTTGGGGCGGGCGCCGCCCACCCAAACAGACTAACTCCTTCGTTCAAGGGCGTAAGCTCTTAATGGTATCGATTGCAAGTCTATAAGGCCGGAGGATGGATGAGCGCCTGGCCGGGCAAGTACGTCATAGGGTTGACCGGAAACATCGCCACCGGGAAAAGCGTGGTCCGCAAGATGCTCGAGCACCTGGGTGCTTACGGCATCGACGCCGACGCGCTGGCTCACCGGGCAATCGCCAAAGACGCCCCGGGTTTCAATCCGGTAGTGGAGACCTTCGGGAAGTGGATCGTGGACGCCGAAGGGCACATCGACCGGGCTAAGCTGGCCCGCGTGGTCTTCACCGACGCCGACGCGCTGGCCAGCCTGGAAGCCATCGTCCACCCGCTGGTGAGAGAAGCGGTGGACGTCCTGGTGCGGCGGTCACCCCAACAGGTGATCGTCATCGAAGCCATCAAGCTCCTGGAAGGGGAACTGGCCAAAGCTTCGGACACCATTTGGGTCACCTATGCTCCCTTCGAACAGCAGCTGGCGCGCCTTACGCAGAAGCGCAAGATGAGCGAGGCATCCGCCCGGCAGCGGATCAACGCCCAGCCCTCCCAGGAGTCCAAGCTGGCTGCGGCCAGCATCGTGATTCGCAACGAAGGCTCCTTCGAAGAGACCTGGCGCCAGGTCGTCACGGCCTGGCAGGCTATTTTCCCCTCACCGGAAGCCGAACCGGTCCGCCAGGTGGAAGTCGCCGAGGGGGCGCTGGTTGTCGAGAAAGCCCGACCCAGCCAGGCCGAGGAGATCGCCGAATTTATCACCCGGATGGATTTGAATCGTCCTCCGGTGACGCGCGACGATATCATGGCTGCCTTTGGCGAGAAAGCCTATATGCTTCTTTTGCGGAACGAGCTGATCGTCGGGTTAGTGGGTTGGCAGGTTGAAAACCTGGTCGCTCGTACAGCCGAGGTCTATCTGGAGCCCGATATTCCGGCGGACAAAGCCCTGCGGATCTTGATGGAAGAGGTGGAACGCGCCTCCCGAGAGCTGCAATGCGAAGCTTCGCTGCTCTTTTTGCCGGATAAGCTCGCCCGGCAGGAATCCGTCTGGCGCAAGCTGCACTACGAACAGCGCGAGCCGCAAAAGCTGGGCGTGCGCGCCTGGCAGGAGGCAGCTGAGGAGTCGAGACCGGACAGCGCGGTGCTGTTGTTTAAACAATTGCGCGTGGATCGGGTCCTGCGCCCCGTTTAATTCCCCGCGCCTGCTCCAAGAATCGCCGGAAAGGGATCCCGCGCTGCTTCCCCCCATTCCGCCTGAAAACTTGCCGTCCACGCAATTCATCCCTGGAGATTCGTGCCGGGCCAGGCTGCCTGCCTGTTCCCAGCCAGAGTGATTTTTCCCGTGCTAGATGTCATCGCTGACCTGATCAACAACCTGATATTTGTGTTCGAGCGCCTGGATTGGCTGAGTTTGGTCGATCTGGGTTTGGTGACGATCATCATCTTCAGCGTGCTTCGCCTGCTGCGCGAGACCCAGGCTGTCGTCTTGCTGCGCGGCATCCTCTTGCTGATCGCCTTGCTCAGTCTGTTGACCAGCCTGGAGGTCTTACCGGCGTTTTCCTGGTTGGTGAGGACTACCTTGCCGGCTTTGCTCTTAGCCATCCCGGTGATCTTCGCTCCTGAGATCCGTCGCGCCCTGGAACGATTGGGCCGGGCCGGCGCCATACTGGAGACGCGCGGCTCCAGCTCGGGCGCCTCCTCGGACATCTCCGGGACCATCAAAGCGGTAGTAGGCGCTTCGGCGCGTTTATCCGACCGCAAGCACGGCGCCTTGATCGTCATCCAGCGTCTGGACAGCCTGCAGGAGTACGTGGAGACCGGCGTGCGCTTGGAGTCGCGCGTAACCCCGGAGATCTTGCTGCAGGTGTTCTATCCCAACACTCCCCTGCACGACGGCGCCGTGATCATCAAAGGAACGCAGCTGCTCGCGGCAGCGTGCGTGCTGCCGCTCTCCTCCAGCGGCGTCTTATCCCGTTCGCCGGAACGGCAGATGGGTTTGCGGCACCGCGCTTCATTAGGTATTTCGGAGGTTAGCGATGCCGTGGCTGTGGTCGTTTCCGAGGAGACCGGGTCGATCTCGGTAGTCCACGGCGGACGCATGATCCGCCGCCTGGACGCCGAACGCCTTGAGAATATATTAAACGCCCTGTTCCGTCCCTTTGCCCAGGGGGGCGGGCTAAAAGCTTTCCTGGCGCGCCTGTTCCCAGGCCTGATCCAGGAGCGTTTTGAGGAGGGTTGATGCTTGTCTCACCACTGCGCTGGTTGATCAGCAACCTGAGCGCATTGCTGCTGGCTTTTGCCTTAGCCGTAGTCGTCTGGATTTCTGCGGTGACCGAGGCCGATCCCAACGTGGAGCGTATTCGCACTGTGCCCATCGAGGTCATTGGGCAGAACCGGGATATGCTGCTGATCAACATGGAAACCGATCAGGTGCGCATTACCTTGCGCACACCCCAGTCTGTTTGGGAGCGTTATGGCGCGGCCGAAAATGCCCTGGAGGCGTGGGTGGACCTTACCGGCCTGGACTCCGGCCAGCACCTGGTGGAAGTTCAATACCGGATCAACCCGTCCTTTACCCCGGTGCGCGTCGTACAGGTCAGCCCTGACGTGATCACCATCGAACAGCAACTGCTTGATTCGCGCAGCTTCCCGGTCAATTTGGAGATTACCGGCGAGCCTGTGGTCGGCTACCAGAAAGGCCTCGCCGCGCGCAATCCCGCTACAGTGACCGTATCCGGACCTGCCGAACAGGTCGCACAGGTGGAGGAGGTGCGCGCCGCTCTGGATATCACCGATGCCACCGAAACCATCCAGACTTCCGTACCGCTGCTGCCGGTGGATGGGAGCGGCGATCCGGTCGAGGGCGTCAACGTAATGCCCAGCGAGGTCGAGGTCACCCAGCCAATCACCTTGCAGGAGAGCTATCGCAACGTGGTCGTGCGCGTGGTAACCACCGGGCAGGTCGCCAATGGTTACAAACTGACCAACATCTCGGTCGCGCCGCCCAATGTCGTGGTGTTCTCGCCCAACCCCGAGCTGGTCAACAGCCTGCCCAGCTTCGTGGAGACGGAACCCATCGACCTGACCGGCGCGACGGA
Organism: uncultured Anaerolineaceae bacterium; assembly: GCA_964400875.1. Taxonomy (GTDB): domain Bacteria; phylum Chloroflexota; class Anaerolineae; order Anaerolineales; family UBA4823; genus CAYNWK01. The sequence continues at coordinate 77,678 of CAYNWK010000003.1, forward strand.
CGACCTCGAGACCTTTGTAGATCTCAACCTGCCGGAAGGGGTCTCGGTCACCGGCGACCCCACCGTGCTGGTGCAGGTCAGCATCGGCGTCCTGGAGGACAGCCTGCGCGTAACGCTGCCGGTCAGCCCGGTCGGCCTCTTGCCCGGGCAGGCTGCGGTAATCTCACCCGACATGGTGGACGTGATTCTCTCCGGCCCTGTGCCGATCTTGAACCGCATGACCTCGACCGACGTACGCGTCATCGCCGACCTGCGCGGACTGGATTTCGGCACCCACCAGGTCGATCTCAGCGTGGATGTGCTTCCCGACCAGGTGCAGGTAGAGACTATCCTGCCCTCCACGGTCGAGGTGGAGATCATCACCGCGCCAACGACTACGCCCACTTCGCCGGCTGCGCCCACGCAGACCGTGCAGCCCTGATGGATACGCATGCCTAAACCGGTCGTCGCCCTGGTCGGGCGGCCTAACGTGGGCAAAAGCACGTTGTTCAATCGGCTGGCGGAGGAGCGCCTCGCCGTTGTCGATGAGGTCCCGGGGACCACCCGCGATCGCCTGGTGGCGGAGGCGGAATGGGCCGGACATGCCTTCGATATCGTCGATACCGGCGGCATTGACCCCACCGCCGGCTCGGGGCGCAGCCGCGAGCCACTCTCCGTTGGCTCGGCCGATTTCATCGAACAGATCCGCGCCCAGGCGGAAATCGCCATCCGTGACGCCGACGCCATCTTGTTCATCACCGACGCCGAGAGCGGCATCACCCCGGCCGACCACGAGGTAGCCCGCATATTGCGCCGCAGCCAGCGCACCCGGGAAGGCCAGCCTTACCCGCCCGTGATCCTGGTGGTCAACAAGGCCGAGAGCGCTTCCCGCCGGCAGGAGACCTACCAGTTCTACGAGCTCGGTTTAGGCGAGCCGTATGCCGTCTCGGCCCTGCACGGAACTGGCACCGGCGATATGCTCGATGCCCTGGTAGAGACCTTCGCCGAGCCAGGTGAGGAGGCCGAGGACGAATCGATCAAGATCGCCATCGTCGGCAAGCCGAATGTGGGCAAGTCCAGCCTGCTCAACTGCCTGCTGGGGGAAGAGCGCGCAATCGTGAGCGAGATCCCGGGGACTACCCGGGACGCCATCGACACGGTCCTAACCTACGAAGACCTGCCGGTCACGTTGATCGACACCGCCGGCATCCGCCGCCGCGGCAAGATCGAACCCGGCGTGGAGAAGTACAGCGTGCTGCGCTCGATGCGCGCCATCGAGCGGTCCAGCGTGGCGCTGCTGCTGGTCGATGCGACGGAAGGCGTCACCGCCCAGGACCAGCATATCGCCGGCTACATTCTGGAAGACTGGAAGAGCGTGGTGGTCCTGGTCAACAAGTGGGACCTGGTCGAAAAAGACAGCTATACGATGAACGAATACACCCGCACGATCCGCCAGGAACTGAACTTTCTAGACTACGTGCCGCTGCTGTTCATCTCGGCCAAGACCGGCCAGCGGGTGGACCAGGTGCTTCCGCTGGCGCTGCGCGTGCACGAGGAACGCCTGGTGCGTCTGTCCACGGCTCAGCTCAACCGCGTTCTGCGCCAGGCCCAGGACCAGCACCCCCCACCGTCGCGGGCCGGCAGGCACCTGAAGATCTATTACGGCACCCAGGTGCGCAGCGACCCGCCAACCTTTTTGCTGCACGTCAACGACCCCAAACTTGCGCATTTCACCTACCGGCGCTATCTGGAGAACCAGCTGCGCGAAGCGCATAGCTTCTTAGGCACGCCTATCCGCATCGTCCTGCGCCCCAGGCGAAAATAACCCAATTACTCTCACATTAATTCTTACAAAACTCTAATTTGCCTCTTAGCGATTAAACCTTGTACTCACTCTTGTCCGGTCTTATAATCCCCTCAGGAATACGGGCATGGATAACAATCTAGAGCATTACCGGACAGAAAATTTACCTGACGCAGCCGAAGAAGACGAAGGTCGTTCGGGCTTCCTGCGCTTTTTAATGGATCTGCTGGAGACGCTGATCCTCTCCGTGATCCTGTTCGCCGCCATTAACGCCGTGTCGGCGCGCATTCGCGTAGACGGCTCCAGCATGGAACCCACCCTGCACACCGGCGAGTTTGTGATCGTCAACAAACTGGCTTACAAGTTGGGCAACCCCGAGATCGGCGACGTGATCGTCTTTCATTTTCCGCGCGATCCAGAGCAAGAGTACATCAAGCGCATCATCGGCCTGCCCGGTGACCGGGTGGTAATTACCAACGGGCAGGTGACCGTCAACGGTTTCCCGCTGCGGGAGGACTACATCGCCGCACCGCCGGCTTACGAGGCGAGCTGGGAGATCCCGGAAGACAACCTGTTCGTGTTGGGAGACAACCGCAACAACTCCTCCGATTCGCATAACTGGGGCACGGTGCCCGAGAGCTACGTGGTCGGCCGGGCGTTGGTGGTCTATTGGCCGCCGACGGAGTGGGGCCTGATCGAACACCCCTCGGTGGCGATCGCCGCGCCTTGAGCGCGCTGCGGGATCCTGGCTGTGGAACTTCTGGACGATCTGCTGGACCAAGCCGAAGCCTACGCCCGGGAGCTGCCTCCCGCGCCGCCGCTCCCAACGACGCCGTCAGGGGCGGAGATAGCAGCCTGGATCGACCACACCCTGCTCCAGCCGGAAGCCAGCGTGCGGGAGGTCAAGCAGCTGTGCGATGAAGCCAGGGAATACGGCTTCGCAGCAGTGTGCGTGAACCCAGCTTACGCCCAGCTGGCGGCCGGCCTGCTGCATGAGTCCCTAGTGCCGGTGTGCTGCGTGGTCGCTTTTCCTTTCGGCGCCACCACCCCGACCCTGAAAGTAGTCGAGACGCTGGCCTGCCTGAACGCCGGAGCCAGCGAGATCGATATGGTTCATAATATTGGCGCTTTCAAAAGCGCCGCTTACGGGCAGGTTTTCAACGAGATCCAGTCGGTGACCCAGGCGGTTCACAACCAGCGAGCCGCCGTCAAGGTAATCCTGGAGACCGCCCTGCTTACCCGCGAGGAAATTATCCTGGCTTGTTTGATCAGCCGGGCCGCCGGGGCGGACTACGTGAAGACCTCCACCGGCTTTGGGCCCGGAGGCGCCACGCCCGAGCATGTCTCCCTGATGCGCCGGGTGGTCGGCGCGGAGATGGGCGTGAAAGCCTCGGGTGGGATCCACACGTACGCGGCCGCCCAGGCGATGATCTCCGCCGGGGCTTCCCAATTAGGGACCAGCCACGGCGTGGAGATCCTGGCCCAGGCCAGGGCATACGCTTGAAGGAGTGCACCAGGCGATGAACGATACAGACCACGATAACCCTAACGAACTCGCCGCTTCCAGCTACGCCTGTCCGGAATGCCAGGCCGGGGTGATGCGTATGAGCTCCCTCACTTATTTCACCTGGCTGAGCGAAGAACTGATCACCGTGCCGAATTTTCCCGCCTGGGTGTGTGACCTGTGCGGTCGGCGTGAATATGACCCCCGGGCGCTGACCTGGCTGAACACGCTGCTCAGCCCGCAGACCGGTCGACGCGCCGCCCGAAAAGTACCGCGCCGCAACCGACCCCCCGACACCGACCGGCTGACCCCAAAAACAACTGCTTAAATATTGAACTCGCGCGCTTTGGGAAGAAGTGAGCAAGTTTGGGTGGGTGTTACCCGCCCAAACCTGCCAACTTCCCCAGCGAACTCCCTAACGCTAAAGGAAAAGTAAATGGACGAAGCAGAACTTCGCCGTGAGATCGTCTCGATCGCGGCGAAGATGTACGCGCGCGGCTATATCGCCGGCCTGGCGGGCAACCTTTCGGCGCGCCTGCCGGACGGCGGGATCCTGGTAACCCCGGCGGGCGCTCACAAAGCGGATCTAACGCCGGAGCAGCTGCTGGAGGTTGACGAAGACGGCCGGGTAACCCGTGGTGCGGAGGATCTTCAGCCGACTTCCGAATTACCGATGCACCTGGAAGCCTACCGCCGTCGCCCGGATGTAAGCGCTGTGATCCACGCCCACCCGGTTGCTTGTGTCGCCTTGTCGCTGGTCGGCCTGGGACTGGATCAGCCTCTGATCCCCGAATCTATCGTGCTGCTCGGCAAGGTGCCGACCACGCCCTACGCGACTCCTTCAAGCGAGGAAAACCGCCAGGTCATCGCCGGCCTGATCGAGCGCCACGACGCTTTGATCCTGGCGCACCATGGAGCGCTCACCGTCGGCCGCGACCTGGCGGAGGCTTACCACCGTCTGGAGACCCTGGAGCACACCGCCCAGATCGTCGCACTGGCCCACCAGCTGGGCGAGCCGCGCTCGCTCACCCCAGAAGCGCTGGAGAAGCTGCGGGCGATGCGTAAGGATCTTTAAAACCGGACCGGCAGCGCGCTCAAACCGTACAGGCTAGTCGTGTTCCAGACCAGCTGGCCGGGTTCGACGGCCAATTCTAAATCCGGGAGGTGGCTCAGCAAGGTGGGAATGGCAACCGTCCCTTCCATGCGCGCGTCCTCATCAGCGACGCCGAAGAACAGCTGCCTGATCCAGCCTCGGAAGCGGTTGCGGTCCACAACCGGAACGCCGAGCATTGCGGAGATCATCGTGATGGGGATGGGAAAAGCATACCGTTGGACCAGCTTCCGTATTCCCCCTTACGCCCAGCCTACAGTTTGAGATGCGGCTGCGCCAGCAGCAGCGCGGCCAGCGACTTGGCGTCGTGGATCGCCCCCTCGGAGGCCATCCGCAAAACCTCGCCTAACGGCACCTGTTCCACGCTGAGCACCTCGTCCTCGTCGGCTTCCAGCGGGGCAGGGCTCAGATCCCGCGCCAGGAAGACGTACATGTACTCGGTAGAATAGCCCGGCGCCAGGAAGAAGGCGCCGATTTTTTGCAGTCGCCCCGCCGCCATGCCGATTTCCTCGCGTAGCTCGCGCTGGGCGCAGGCCTCCGGCGCTTCGCCCTTCTCGACCACCCCGGCGGGCAGCTCCAGCAGCTCCCGTCCGGCTGCGTGGCGGTACTGGCGCACAAACCAGACCTGCTCTTCCGCGTCCACCGGGAGCAGGGCGACGGCAGGTTCGTGCTCGACGATGTCCAGCCGGGTTTGGGCGCCGTTGGGCAGGCGCACCTGGTCGCGGCGCACGTCGAAGACCCGGCCCTGGTAAACGGTTTCAGATTGGATGGTTTCAAAAGCCATAGACACCTTCCGGTAAAAAAAGAGAGCGTAACGGAAAGGCGTCGCCTTTCCGTTACGCTCATGGATTAGTTAAAACTTCAGACCGATCAGGGGATCTGCAGGGTGTCGCCCGCGTTGATGTCGGAAGCCCCGCTCAGACCGTTGACCTGGATGATGGCCTCCGGAGAAACGTCGCCGTACAGGCAGGCGATCTTACCCAGCGTGTCGCCGGACTGCACAGTGTAGGAAGCCGGGTGATCTCGCAGGGTGCGCTCTCCAGCAAAGCCGTTGCCAGTTTGCGGGATTTTCAGGTTTGTACCGACGCCTGGTATTGAGTTCAGACCCAGGCCGCTAAGGTTGAGCAGCTCGTATTGGTTCACGTCGAAACGGCGGGCGATGCAGAAGGGAAATTCACCCTTGGTGAGCGTGTAATTCTTGGGGATGCCGGCAGTGGGTTTGAATTCAGGAGCCGGCGTGTTGGTTGGCGGGACGGGCGTCGCCGTGGGCGCCTCGACCCCACCGCCACTTTCCCCTTCATTTTCATTGGTGGGTTCTGCGGTCGCTTCCGACCCGTTAGATTGTTCTTCCGTCGGCTCTTGCACGCCGCCGCCAGCTGCGGCGGTCTGCGTAGCGATATTGCCGAGCTCGCTTTGCAGCGTGCCCATCGGGCCCGTATCTACCGTCGGGGAGGACGGAGGGGGAGTGGAAGCGGAAAGCTCGCAGGCCGCCAGTCCGAAAGCCAACAACGCCAACGTTAGGAGTGCGAGAAATTGTTTGGGTGTCATAGTTCTCCTCCTGAAGAGAAACACCGGATGGTCCGATGACTGCCGCCAAACGCAAGCGCCTGGCCTTGCTGGTAAGTTTAGCTTGGATTCGCAAACTTAATTACATTTTTTCTTGCTTTGACCATGATACTAGCACAATCCACAGGCGGCGTCAAGCGGAACTTGCCCTTCTTTTAGCTCGCCGCAGGGTTATCAGCCCATCTCTTGCCGCCCGGCTAAGGCACGCAGCAAGGTATTTTGATCGGCGTACTCCAGGTCGCCGCCCACCGGCAGGCCGCGCGCCAGGCGGGTGACCCGCACGCCCATGGGCAGCAGCTGCTGGCGCAGGTACATTGCCGTGGCGTCCCCTTCCATGCTCGGGTTGGTCGCCAGAATAACCTCGCTAACCTCGCCCTGCTGCACTCGCTGGAGAAGCTGGCGTATCTTGAGATCCTCTGGGCCAATGCCCTCGATAGGCGACAGCGCACCTTGCAGCACGTGGTAAACGCCCGGAAAGCCCTCGGTGCGTTCCAGAGCCAGCACGTCCAGAGGCTCCTCGACGATGCAGATCAGGCTTTGGTCCCGGTCCGGGTTGGCGCACACCTCGCATAAGGTGCGCCCGGCGGTCGTGATGTTGAAGCAGCGCTGGCAGTCGGTCGTGCCGCTCTTGAGCGTACTCAGGGCGCGGGCCAGTTCCTCCGGCAGGTCGTCGCTGGTGCGCAGCATGTAAAAGGTCAGCCGGGAAGCGGTTTTCGGGCCGATCCCGGGCAGCCGGGAGAAGGCATTGATCAGATCCTGTATCGGTGCCGGTAAGAGCATGGTTTGCGCCGTGCGTCAATAAGGGTGCAAGAATAGGGCCAACCCAGCCGGGACGTGCGGGCTGGCTGGGCGAGCCTTAAAAGGGCAAACCGGAAGCCAGCGGGCCGAGCCGTTCGGCAGCCATCTCGCGCGATTGGTCCAGGGCGGTGTTGAAGGCGGTCAGCATCAGGTCTTGCAACATTTCTACGTCGGCGTCTTCCAGCAGGTCAGAGTCGATCTCGACGGACCTGACGTGCTGATCGCCGGTCATGACGACCTTAATCGCGCCGCCGCCCACCGAGGCCTCTACGGTCTCTTCGGCCAGCTTAGCCTGGGTCTCTTCGATCTGCTGCTGGAGCTGCTGAAGCTGCTGCATCATGCCCCCAGCCCCGCCGGCGCCTTTCGGTTTATTAAATCCTTTCGCCATAGTTTCCTCCAAATTAGTTGCCAGGGGAGTTCGGGCAGGCGTAGCCTGCCCGAACTCCCCTAATTTTTCCTGTTTCACACCCCTACTGCACGTCCACGATCTCCCCGCCCAGATCGCGCAGGGCAGCAGCTACCATCCCGTCGCTGTCCACTTCGGGTGGGATGGTGTTGCGCCCGGCGGAGGTGATCACGCAGCGGATGGTGATCTCCCTTTCGAAGACCTGGTTGAGCACTTGCTGGGCGACCGAGATATTCTCTTCTTTGATCATCTGGTTTTTTAAAATATCGCTGGCGAAGCCCAGGATGAGCACGTTCTCTTTTAAATGGCGCACCTGGGTTGAGTTGAGCAGGCCGTACGTGCTGGCGTTGATGGCGCGTGCCTGGTTGAGGATCTTTCCCCACTGGCTCTCCAGCGCCTCGCTGGCCTGAGTGGTCTCCAAGCTTTCTTGCTCCCCGGGCGCCTCTACCCCGGCAGGCGGCGCGCTGTCCGCCCCCGCGCGGCGAGCTTTGCGGCGCGTTTTAGCGGACTGCTCCGTTTCGGAGGGTGGGCTGGCGCCTGCGGGTTGGGTCTGGTTCGGCGCGATCGCTGCAAGGTCCGCCTGCCCTTCGATGCACTCCACCACTGCCATCTCCAGGGGTAGGGACGGCTGCCAGGTCGCCCGGGCGTCGTTGGCTGCGTGGTTGAAGCTGTGGATCACCCGCAGCAGCTCGGGCAGCTCGAAGGCCCGAGCATGCTTTTCCATTTGGAGTTTGACCTCGCCTGTAGCGTCCACCTGGTTGGCGTTGCCTGCCCGGATCAACAACAAGTTGCGCAGGTACTCGACGATCTGCCTTCCGAACTGGCGCGGGTCGCTGCCCGCATCCAGGGCGGTGTGGATCTGGTCCAGGCCGGCGGCTGGGTCCTTGGCCAGCACCGCCTCGATCACGGACAGGATGGACTGGCTGGTCGCGGTGCCCAGCACGGACTGGGCCATCTCCAGGCTGATCTCTCTGCCGGTAGAAGCCAGCTGGTCGAGCAGCGAGATGGCGTCGCGCAGGCTGCCGGTGGCTTGCCGGGCGATCAGCTCCAGCGCCTCCGGCGCGGGGTCCAGTTCCTCACTGGCGGCGATCTCCTTCAGGTGGGCGACAATGTCGTTCACCGGGATGCGCCGGAACTCGTGCCGCTGGCAGCGCGACAGCACCGTGGCGGGGATCTTGTGCACCTCGGTGGTCGCCAGGATGAAGATGGCGTGGGAGGGGGGCTCTTCCAGCGTCTTGAGCAGGGCGTTGAAGGCCGCAGTGGAGAGCATGTGCACTTCGTCTACCACGTAGACCTTGTAGCGGCCCTGGTTGGGGGAGAAGTTGATCTTATCGCGCAGGTCGCGCACGTCGTCCACGCTGGTGTTGGAGGCTGCGTCGATCTCGATCAGGTCTAAAAAACGCCCGGCGTTGACCGCCAGGCAGTTCTCACACTGGTTGCATGGGCGCACCGCCAGATCAGGATCCAGGCAGTTGACCGCCTTAGCCAGCAGGCGCGCTGTGGTGGTCTTGCCGGTGCCGCGCGGCCCGGCGAACAGGTAAGCGTGAGCAACGCGCTCGCCGGACACCGCGTTGCGCAGCGTGGTGATGACGTGCTCTTGCCCGACGACAGCTTCCCAGCTGCTCGGGCGCCATTTGCGGTATAACGCCTGGGACATGTTTAAAGTGTATCAGAGTGCGGCTTGCCGGTCAACTCGGACAGCAACCGGTCGGCGTTGATCCGTTTCATTTGAAAACTATCCAGGGGCGCTTCCAGGTTGTAAGCGGCGATCTTTTTGTTGAGCGCCTCGACCCGCTCGCGGAAGCGGTTTACCGCGCGCGCCCATTCTTCTTTCCCCATCGGGTCGTCAGCCGGCGTGGACTGGCGCCATTCCCAGGCCCGGCGCAGATCGGCCCTGGCCTGCTCTTGATCGGTTTCGATCTCCTTACGGGTTTCGATCCACGGGAGGCTGTAGCCGGCGTTGCGCAGCATGCGGTGCGCCGTGCGCCACCCGGGGTCTTCCAGGGAATCGTCTTCCAGGCGCAGGGGCTTGCCTTTGCCGGGGAGGTTATCGAATTTACCTTCTTCCATCGCCCGGCGGATGTGCTCGTCTATATTGGGCATCTCAGGGCACCGTATAGGTGGTGTGCACGTTCCCGTCGGCGTCGAGCAGCACGACCGTCTCGCCTGAGTCCCACACCGGCGCGTCCAGACCCCAGTACAGCTCCACGACGGTGGACTGCCCGGAGCGGGTGTACAGGTTGACCGCCCCGCCTTCGAACAAGTTGAGCTGCGGGAAGGTAAACACCGCGCCGTCTTCCTCCAGTAGCTGCCAGCCGGCCAGGGAAAGCTCGCCCGGTCCGGTGCGGACCAGCTTGACCCGTTCGGAGCTCAGATCGCCGGCCCCGACTACGCTCTCGATGGTCACCCCGCCGGGGCCAGGCTTGGGCGTCTGTGTGGAACCGGCGGCGTCGGTCGCCGCCGGCGTTTCGAGTTCCGCTTCCGGAAGCGCCGTGCGTTCCGTATCGACGGCCACTTCCACCGGCTGCGGGATCATCAAGACCTGCCCGACTTCCAGGGTATCGGCGTCTTCGAGATCGTTGGCTTTGAGGATTTCGGCCACGCTCACGTCGAACTCCACCGCGATCCCGCCCAGCGTGTCGCCGGCCTGGACCTGGTATTCGACCAGCTCGACGCCGGGAGCCAGCTCAGGCGTAGGTTCTTCGGTGGGATCGAGCTGGGTGGGCTCCGCCGCCGCCGGCGTGGTCTGGGAGGGCTGTCCCCCGAGCCCAGCCGAGGCGTTGATGGTCAGCGCCGGTGTGGCGGTGGTTTGCGCCAGCGCGGCGCTGTTCGGCAGCGCTTCCGCCGGCCCGCGCGCCCGGTCCCACATCGCCAGCACGGCTAAGGTGGTGCAGGCCGAAACCAGCACGTTGATCAGCAGATAATAGGCCAAACGTTTCCATCTTTTCATAGTTGTTTTCCCGGGTCGAGCGCCGCTCGAATCATAGCATATTCTCGCCGTACGGACAATCCAATGGATGATCCGAATTGACTTCCAACCTGATTGCCGCTACAATCACCGCCATGCCCTACCTGATCGACGGTCATAACCTGATCCCTAAAGCCGGCCTCTCCCTGGGGGCCATCGACGATGAAGAGCAGCTGATCCTGCTGTTGCAAGAATTCTGCCGACGCAGCCGCAAAAACGTGGAAGTTTTCTTCGACAACGCCCCGCCGGGGGAGCAGCGCGTCCAGAGCTACGGGCGGGTCAAGGCGCGCTTCGTCCGCCATGGACTAACCGCTGACCGAGCGATCCAACGCCGACTGGCTACCCTGGGACGCGCTGGGCGCAACTGGACCGTGGTCAGCTCGGACCACGCTGTGCAAGCCTCGGCGCGCGCGGCCCGGGCCAGCATCGTCTCCTCCGAGCAGTTCGCCCTGGACCTGCGCGAAGCCCTGGAGGCTGAAAGCAGGGTTGAGCGCGACGAGAAGGCCCCGATGAGTCCGGACGAGCTGGAAGAATGGCTGGCGCTCTTCGAGGACGGCGATTCAGACAACTAGTAAGCCTTAAATAGGTAGGAGATACGCAGTTCGCCGGGAAAATGGGGGTGTTGGGGCGGGTCTCGCCTGCCTATACACCCCACTTCTTCCATCAAGTGTGCGAGACCTAATAGGATAAATTCTGTCTAATTTCTAATCTTATTTTAATGTATGCGCGCGATCGGATCGGGTATAGTTAAATCACTGACACCTACCCTCCCTTTTACTGGTATATCAGGTGTCTGACCACCGGGTGCATAAAGCCGTTCGCGTCCCCCCGTGTTACGACTTTCCGGTGGCCCTCCTTAGATTGCCGGACGTGTCCCCCCCACGTCCGGCGCTTTGTTTAATCTCAGTACTGATCTAGATTCGAGCGCCTGAAACCATTCACCGGCTGGAGCCATAGATCGATTTGCTCCGGCTGCTTCGTAAGCGCGTTTCGTACCGATCCTGGAGAAAATGGCTGGTAAACTAGACGGGTAAATGAAAAATTCTTGCCCCGAATGCGGCGCGATGCTCCCCGAGGGCGGCGCTTGCATAGATAACTTTTACGACTTGTTATACTTGGAGGCCGAGGCAGCTGCCGTAGGAGATGAAACCCTGGGCGAAGGAGACCAGGTCGCGCACTTCTACGCGGTCAGCGCCTATGTTTTGCAGCATCCGGAGGGTATGAACTATTCCCCCGAAGCGCTCTCCGGTTTACGCCGGGCGCTCGCCGATCACCTGGCCGGGCGCGCCTCCCTGGAGGCGGTGCGGCGCCAGGTGCGTAACGCCGCCCAGGGCCCAGCCCGGGTCACCCGCCGAGACCCTGAACTGCCGGTGCGCTGGCCGGTCGAGAACTGGCCGATGACCGTCGCCGACCTGCTCGCCGGCGGCGTCGAGGGCTACGCCGGGCAGGCAGCCGCCTGGGCGGAATCCGTATTGCAAACCCTGGATCAAACTGCCCCTTGACGGTTGATTTTTATCCACGAATGCCACGAATGGGATAAATTCTGGTTTTATCCGTGCAATCTGCGAAATCTGTTGATCAACCTAACAACCTCCGGAGGCCGTAAAGGACATAATACATGACCCACCCCCAGACGATCGTGCTGGAGACCGATAGGCTGGTCCTCCGGCGCCTGACCCATGAGGACCTGGACGCGCTGTACGCCCTGTACCGCGATCCCGATGTCAGGAAATATTTTCCTGAAGGCACCTTGAACTATGAGGAGACCCTGGAAGAGCTGGACTGGTTCATCGATGTCTATTATGCGAAGTACGGCTACGGCCTGTGGGCGACCATTTACAAAGAGACCGGCGAGTTCATCGGCCGCTGCGGCCTGATCCCGTGGACGTTGGAAGGGCGCTCCGAAATCGAGGTGGCCTACATGCTTGCCAAGGAGTACTGGGGACAGGGCCTGGGCACGGAAGCCGCCCAGGCGATCCTCGATTACGGGTTCGAACAATTGGGTTTTGACCGCTTGATCTGCCTGATCGACGCTGACAACCAGGCTTCGATCGGGGTGGCGGAAAAGATCGGCATGCACTTTGAAAAAGAGATCGTCGACGACAAAGGGCCGGCGATGATGTATTCTCGCGCCAGGTCTTCTATGTGACAGGACTAGTGTATGTATGCGATGTGTGGAAAACTTGTCGCCCGGAGCGGCGCACGCGACCAATTGATCGACGTCTTGACCCGCGCGGCGCAGGTCGTGGCTGGACTGCCCGACTGCCGGCAGTACCTGGTGAGCGAAGACCTGGCCGAGGAAGACGCCGTCTGGGTGTTTGAGGTCTGGGAGGATAAGGCCTCCCACGACGCCTCGCTGGATGACGAGCGAGTCCAATTGCTGATCGCTGGCGGCAGGCCGCTGATGGACGCGCCGCCGGAGGGCGCCGAGTTGAACCTCGTCGGCGGGTATGGGCTCGATCGGTGAACGTCTACAGTTTGGAGAGGCGCTGATGAAGGGCGCCGTCCAGTTACGAGATATCCAGCAAAGCGATCTGCCGATCTTCTACGAACACCAGCTGGACCCGGACGCCACGCGAATGGCTGCCTTTCCGTCCAGGGACAGGGAGGCTTTCATAGCCCATTGGAACAAGATCCTGGGCGACGGGACGATCCTCAAAAAGACCATCCTCTACGAGGGACAGGTTGCCGGCAACCTGGTATGCTTCGGAGAACCCGCCGAACGCATGGTCGGCTATTGGGTTGGTAAGTCTTTCTGGGGGAAGGGGATCGCCACCCAGGCGTTGGCGGCCTTCCTGGAGATCGTCAAGGAGCGCCCGCTCTTCGCCCACGCCGCCAAACACAACCTCGCCTCCCTGCGGGTCCTGGAGAAATGCGGGTTCACGCCGATCGGCGAGGCGAGCGAACCGGTTGAAGGCGGCGAGCCGATGGAGGAAATTATTCTCGTGCTGGGAGCAAGCGAACGATAAACCTTCGAATTGAACAGGAGATGACGATGGAATTGCCAGAGTATATTTCGAAACAAGAAGTCCAGCAGGTATGCCGGGAGTTGGGCATTCGCGATTGGACCGCGCTCACTGAGCCGGAGGTCACCCTGGAAGAGGCGCAGAGCATCCAGGCGGAGGTGGGCGCGGAGGCATCCGAGATCCCCCTCGAATCGTTCCGCCAGGGCCTGGAAGTCGAATTGGAGCACGGCGTGGTATTTCCCGACGCCAACGTGACCAACAACCACCCAATCCTGACCGGGAAGATCGTTCTGGCGCATCTCAAAGAGACCCTGGATTACTACCAGCGCCTCGAAGTAGCCGAGCTGGAGGGCGACCTGATGAAGGCGGTGGCTAAAGACGACCGTGAGGCGCTGATGCGTAAGTTTCAACAGCTGATCGTCGCTCGAGCAAACTTGCGATCCCAGGAGGCGGCGCAGTTAATGGAGCAGTGAGGCTCGAAGCCTCCCTACACCTGAACCTGAGCCTGTTCTAAATTGCCGGGGCCAGGTTAACGAGCAAGCGGCGGGGCACTCGCTGCCCGCCGCTTGCTGCCGTCGATCCAGGGGATTACCCCCGATCAACCAGGTAGTTTGGCTACGGTTTTCCGCCGTTCCCGCCACCGTTGCCCCCCGACTCATTCGGGTTGTTCTGCCCGCCTGGACTGTTTTGTTGCCCGTCCTCTTTCTGGGTGCAGTCTCCCGTGCATTCGCCTGCGCCAGGCCCCTGGCCGTACTGCTCTCCCGACCCGTCCTCAGGACCGTCGCCTTCGCCAGGCCCCGGGCCGTATTGCTCACCGGACCCATCTTCAGGACCATCGCCTGCTCCGGGACCGGGACCGTAGTGGTTGCCCGGGCCGTCGCTGGGGCCAGGACCGTATTGCTCGCCCTCGCAGTCCTCCGTGCAGTCGCCTGGTCCTGGGCCGTATTGCTCGCCGGACCCGTCCTCCGGGCTCTCTCCCGGCCCTGGGCCGTAGCCGGACTCAGGGGCGTTCTCGGTTCCGTGGCGATAATGCTGTTGGAATTGCAGAGGGTCCTCTATGCCAGCCTCCACCAACCTGAGCCGCTCGCGCAGCCGGGCCTGCACCTGTGCCATCAGCGGGGTAGATTCGTCCGGGCTGTGCTGGCGTAACCGGGTCATCAACCGGTCCTGGGCCTGCAAACGATCGCGTATGCGCAGCAGCACAGGTTCCAGGTCAGCGCCGGTTTGTTCGGCCGCCAACGCCAGGGCAAGATCCATCTGGCGCTGCCAACGCTCGGCGACTTGCGCCGGCACCTGGAGTCCACCCTCCACCAGGCCAACCATTTCAAGCATGCGGCGGTGGGCGAAGCTCAACGCCAGGTCGAGCTGTGAAGATGGCGCGGAGGCCAGTTCCAGGCGCAGGTCTTCGCTCCAGGTCTTGACCGGGTAGAGCGGCTCATCCGGCAGGCTCTCCTGGGCGGCGAAGACCGTCGCGCCCGCACCGCCGAAGAGCAAGGTCAGGCTGAGGAGGATGGTGGCTAAAGTTGGTATCATGGCAAAGCGCTCCTTCTGTATGGGTGGTTGGACGATTCGTTCGATCCACCCTTTAAGACGCTTTACCGGGCCGGTTGTTATGGCCTGTTCTATCCGAGCTGGCTGATCCGGCTTAGCCGCCAAACCTGCCCGAGCACGAGTAGCCTGGGCCGCTGCGGCTGCCTGAATCAGGAACTGCTCCCGGCCGCGGGCCGCCTTCTGCGGATCGCGGGGCGGAACCTGGCGCAATCCACCCAGCGCATGAATGATCTCGGCTTCAAAGGGGTCCCTGGCGTCCGGATTCATGAAAAAACCTCGCTTTCAGGGATCAATAAGCGCCTCAAGGCGTTCAACCCCCGGTGCTGCAAGGCGCGCACCGCGCCTTCATTTTTGTTCAGCGCTCTGGCGATCTCCCCATGCCCCCAGCCTTCAAGATACCGGAGTACGATCACCTGGCGTTGATCGGCGGTCAGCCGGGCCAGCGCAGCCCGGACCTGTTCCCGCTCAGAGGCCTCCTGGATTGTTTTGGACGGGTTCTCGTCCGGACCGGCGTGCAGGTCCGCTTTCAGCGGCAGAGACGGCGCCGGGCCGCGCCGGTACAGGTCGCTGACCCAGTTGTGCGCCACCCGGTACAGGTAGGCGCGCAGATATTGGCGCGGCCCCTTGCCCTCTTTGAAGGCATGCAGCAAGCGGCTAAAAGTCTCCGCCACGCACTCTTCCGCCAGGTCGGCGTCGCCGAGCAGGCGCATAGCGTACCGGTAGAGCTCCGGGCTGTACCGGTCGTAGATTTCGACCAGCGCCTCATCCTCAAAGCGCTGCGCGCGCGGCAGTAAGTCTGCTGCAGATGCCATCATCACTTGATTAGACGCCGGAAATCCGCTATGGTTACGGCTTGGGGTAAGTTTTAAGGTTAAAGCGCACGCGGTTGGTGGGAGGGGTGGGTGTTTGGTCTGGCGCAGCTCTCCTAACATCCACGATTCTTTCATAAATCGCGTAACTTTTAAGGGGCGCGTTACGTTTTACAGGATAGACAAATTAAGCCGTCAAAATTGGTAAAAATAGGTAAAATTAGCGCAAGAGACAATTACGCATCTCTGGCTGAACGGGGGGTCAGGGATCATTCAGCCCTTCCTTCGATCATCAACCAAGGAGGTGAACGCTAAACAATGCTCTTCAGCTTGGCTCCCCATTAACCTCAATAATAAACCGACTTTCAAGAGGAGAATCGTAATGATGCGTTACTTGCTCAGGATCAGCACGCTGATCGCAATGCTGACCAGCACGTTCCTGGTTCCTTCCATCGGCCTGGCCGAAGGAAGCGACGATGGGCTCGAGCCGCTGGTTGTTTTTCCCTCCCGAACCGACACTTCCATGAATCTGCGTGATATTCCCACCAACCCCCCGGATATGCAAGGCCGGGTGCTGCCGCGCAAGATGCTGCCTAACCGGGTTGGCAGCCAGGGGCCCGCAGGGCCCGATCCGGTCCAGCAAGAATCCACCGGCCCGGCCGCGCCGGCCAACGGCGCCAATTTTGAGGGCATCAACAACGTCGATGGTGTGCTGCCCCCAGACACGGTTGGCGAAGTCGGTCCCAACCACTACGTCCAGATGGTCAACCTGTCCTTCGCCATCTGGGATCGCAGTGGGAGTTTGCTTTACGGCCCGGCGAGCAGCAACACGCTGTGGTCGGGTTTTGGCGGCCCATGCGAGTCCACCAACGACGGCGACCCCGTTGTGCTATACGATCACCTTGCGGACCGCTGGATGATGAGCCAGTTCGCCTTGCCCAGCTTCCCCATAGGCCCATTTTACGAGTGTATCGCCGTCTCTCAAACCGGCGATCCAACCGGCGCCTGGTACCGCTACGAATACCGTATGGGCAATAAGATGAACGACTATCCCAAGTTCGGCGTCTGGCCCGACGGATATTATATGACGATGAACCAGTTCAATCAGGGGTCCTTGTCCTGGGGCGGTCAAGGTGTAGCCGTCTTCGATCGGACCAAGATGCTCAACGGCCAATCTGCCAAGATGGTTTACTTCGATCTGTACAAAATGGATCCCAATCTCGGCGGTATGTTACCGGCTGACTTAGACGGCCCCGCCCCGCCCGCCGGTACACCGAATTATTTCTCTCAATTCGACGATGACGCCTGGGGTTATTCTCCTGACCAGCTGCAGATCTGGCAGTTCCATACCGATTGGTCGAACCCTCGCAACGCCACATTCACTCACGTGGTCGATCTGCCAACCGCGGCTTTCGACTCCAACCTGTGCGGGTATGACCGCAACTGCATTCCCCAACCAGGCGGGACCAACGTGGATGCCATCTCGGACCGGTTGATGTACCGCCTGCAGTACCGAGACTTCGGCGATCACCAATCTATCGTGCTCAACCACAGCGTAAACGTAGGCAGCGACCGCGCCGGCGTACGCTGGTACGAACTGCGCAACAGCGGCGGCGGGTGGAACATCCACCAGCAGGGCACCTACGCTCCGAGCGATGGGGACAGCCGCTGGATGGCCAGCATCGCCATGAACGCGCTGGGCGACATTGGCCTGGGTTTCTCGGTGTCCGGGAGCAGCACTTTCCCGTCGATCCGTTATACCGGTCGCCTGGACGGCGACCCCCTCGGACAGATGACCCAGGGTGAGGGGACGATCATCGCCGGCAGCGGCTACCAGACCCACAGCGCCGGGCGTTGGGGCGATTACAGCACCCTGTCCGTCGATCCCACCGATGACTGCACCTTCTGGTACACGCAGGAGTACTACGCAACGGTCGGTTCAGCCCCCTGGCAGACGCGCGTCGGCGCCTTCACGCTGCGCGACTGCGGCGGCGGGCCGGTGGACAACCCGCCCAGCGTGAACATCACCAACCCAGGGGATGGAGCGACCGTCTCCGGTACTGTGACGGTTACCGCAGACGCCTCCGACGACAACGGGGTGACGAAGGTCGAGTTCTTCGTCGATGGGAACAGCCTTGGCGTGGACAGCAACGGCGGCGACGGCTGGTCGGCCAGCTGGGACACAACCACTGCATCGAACGGCGCGCACACCGTCAGCGCTACTGCAACCGACACGATCGGTCAGACCGGCACGGACAGCGTCGGGGTCACCGTGGATAACGGCGGACCGGTAGACAACCCGCCCAACGTGAACATCACCAACCCCGCAGCTGGCGCTACCGTTTCCGGTGCTGTTACGGTCACCGCGGATGCCTCCGATGATAACGGGGTGACGCAGGTTGAGTTCTTCGTCGATGGGACCAGCCTCGGCGTGGACAGCAACGGCGGCGACGGCTGGTCAGCCAGCTGGGATACCACGACCACGACGGACGGCGCTCATATCGTCAGCGCTACCGCGACCGACACGATCGGCCAGACCGGTTCGGACAGTATTGGGGTAAGCGTGAATAACGGCGGCCCCGGCGGTACGACCCTGCATATCGGCGATCTGGACGGAAGCGGGCAGGATAGCGGGCGCAAGTGGGACGCGGAGGTGACCATCACGGTTCACGATGCCGATCACAACCCGGTGGCGAACGCCACGGTCTACGGCGTGTTCCCGGGCGGCCGGGGCGCTCCCACCGTCTCCTGCACTACGGATGGGAGCGGCGTTTGCACGGTGAGCAAGACGAACATCAACGGCAACAGCGCTAGCGTAACTTTCACCGTCGAGGATGTGACCCATGCCAGCTTGGCTTACGACGCTGCGGCCAACCACGATCCGGATGGCGACAGCGATGGCACCGTCATCGTAGTCAACAAACCATAATCGGGGCAGCGAGGGAGATGATGCAACTATCGTAGTCAGCAAACCCTGACGCAGTTTGCCCATCGACAAGCGGGAGGTCGTTACGCCTTCGCGGCGACCTCCCGCTGATTTATTTAAGTAGGGAATTCGAGCGGGTTTTGCCCGAATACCCTACTCTCTTGATCAGCTATGGTTCGCGCAGGTTGACCTTGTATAAGATCCCGTCCCAAGTGATGAAGTAAGTGAAACCTTCGCGCGTCAGGCTGTTGTTGAACCCCGGCAGGTTGTTAAACCGCTCTTCCCACACCGGATTGGATTCCAGCGGCGAGTACAGGCCGCACAGGGTGGATTCGAAATTTTCATCGCTCTGGCAGAGGAGCACCCGCGAACTCGCATAATCGGGGTCGCCGGCGCTGGTCTTTACGAAGGAGAGGGTATGGCTGCCCAACAGCTCGCCGTCGTTTGAAAACCAGGTCAGCTCTCGTTCGGGAAAATCTCCGAAGGTCAACCAGATAACGCTGTTCTGGTCCACCACCAGCGATCTGGGGAAGGTTTGCGCGCCGGATCCGCCTGAAGGGTCGGCCTGCCTGACTGTTTCTAACTGGTCGCCCCGGATGGCGAGCTGAACGACGCTCCCACCCGAGCGGGCGTACAGGTTACCGTCAAGCCCGGACACGTATTCGTCGATCTTCACGGGGGTTTCGTAATGCAGCAATTCTCCGCTCCGGGCATCGAACAGGTCCTCGCGCAGGCTGACCAGATCTCCCGCCAGGTTGACCTTCGGCTGGTCGTAAAACAATTCTGTCTCCACACGGGTCGCCCACAGGTCCTGCCCGGCGGGTGAAACCGCCTGCAAGTAGCCCTGGCTGAAGTTGGTGGCGACGTTATAAGCCGTTCCCTCCGGGCCCAGGATCAGGTCACCGGCGGTGTTGGCCGCAGCCTTGGATTGCAGACTCCACAGCGGGCCGTTGGCGTCGAAGGCATACAGCCGCGCGGCTACGTCGAGCAGGTAGAAGACGCCGCCTTGCACCGCAGGGTCGCTGAAAGGGTCGGCCTCCAACGGCTGCTCCCAGAGCAGCAAGCCGTTAGGTCCGGCGGCGTACACCGTGTTTTCCGCTGAGACGACCAGGATGGTCCCGTCAGGCAGACCGGCAGGCAAGATCGGGCGTTCTGCGCTCGTATCGGTCTCGGGGAGGAAAAAAGGCGGTTTTGGCAGGGGGAAAGAGCCGCGCAGGCTGCCGTCCGGGTTGATCGTGGTGAGCACGCCGCCTTCTTCGAGCGCGTAAACAGCACCATCGGCTCCCAGGGAGAAATCAAAGTTGAGCGGGCTCCGCAACGTATAGCTCCAGGCCAGCCCGGGGAAGTCGGCTGCGGTGGGCTGCGGTGGGGCTGTAGGTTCGGCGGTCTGCTCGCCAGGCTGAGTTGTTTGGACCGCGCCGCCAGGAGTGGCAGCAAGCGTCTCAGGCGGTGAGGTCTCGGTCGTTGTATTAGCCTGGGTTTCGCCGACCGGCGGAGTAGTCTCTATCGGCGGAAGCCCGCCTCCGCACCCGCCAACGAGTAAAGCCAGCGATATAACCACCGCCAGCAAGGCCGGTATCGCCGTTCGTACAGTATTATGTTCTAAAGACCTGGGGGAGAGATCAGAATCCACCATCGGCGCATCCCTCAACTAATCGACTGATAGCCGGATTATATCGAAGGCGGAGAAGCCGCTTGGTGAGTATTTCGTTAAAGCGTAGGGCAGTATACCCCAATCCTTACCCCTCCAGACTGGCGGCGATCAGCGCGTCGACCTGCCGGTGGTGGAATGCCTCGTGCCCGGCGTAGCCCAGAAACCATTCCAATCCGTTCATCGGCTCCAGGCCGCCGCTGTGAGTCAGCTCTACATCAACCTGCGCAGGTAGATTTTCCAGGTAGTGTATGGTTCCGGCTCGAGCCCGTTCGAACCAGAAGCGGATCGTATCCTTGGGTGTTTCGGGGGGCGGCGGTGGCGGGAGAAAGCGCACCCCCTCCGGCGGCTCGACGCCGGAGAGCAAGGGCCGGGCGATCAGCTCGCGAACGTAAATCTCGTCGATGGCCAGGTGCATGAACACCTCACCGAGCGACCAGGCTTCCTCTCCATCATGCTGTCCCGGGCGTGCGTTCAACTGGTCCTGGGTCAGATCGTCCAGGCGGCGCAAGGTCTCGGAACGCACCTGGGTCAGTCGTTCCAGGATCGCGGATATTTCAGGCATTGAATTCTCTCCTAGTCAAGGCGTCATTCCCCGGCTTTTCGCAGGTATCCACCTAAGACAATTTCCCAACCACCCTCATAGCTCTGGCGGACGCGATTGGCACGGTCGCCCAGAACCTCCCAATTGCGGTGAGTGAGATCGACCTGCGTGCCCGTCCCAGCCGGACGAAAGTTAACTTCGACCTGGGTAGCCCGGTCCGGATCGCCTCCGGGGTGCCAGGTGAAAGCTACCCGCGCGGGAGGTTCCCAGATGGTGACCTCGCCCCATTCCTCCTGGCGTCCATCTTTCATAGTCTCATAAATACGCCCGCCGATCTGGCCCTCGAGAGTGCAGCTCACCGCCTTCTCTTCGCCCACCGAATGAGACCGCAGCGGCCACCAGCTGGCGATGCCCTCCGTGAACAGCCGGAAAGCTGCATCGGGCGGCAGATCGACCTGGACACTTTTCACCACCGGGGTGATCTTTTCCGTCGGCTCATTCATCGGGTTCCTCCTGGGGGTTTTCTGTCCCGGCCGCGGCCGCCGCCTCGGCAGCAGCCGCCTCCTGGAAAGCTGCGAGCACGTCCTCCCACAACCCATCGACGTAAGCGCGCAGCTCGGCCAGGCCTTGCGGTTGCGGGCTGTATATACGCTGGTTGCCCTGTTTGCGAACCTGCACCAGGCGGGCTTCCTTGAGCACCCGCAGGTGCTGGGAAACTGCCGGCTGGCTTACCGGCAGGGAGGCAGCCAGCTCGTTCACCGAATGAGGTCCACCTCGCAAGCGTTCGTAAATCGCCCGCCGGGTGGGGTCAGCTAAAGCTTCCAGGGAAAGTAAATTAGCCATAACTTATATAAGTATATGCTAATATATTTGCTGTGTCAATGGTTGCGCAAGGAGTTAAATTTATTCGATTTATTCTCCTTCAAACTCGAACCTTTGATCATTAAATATCCCCTAACGCGTCACCACTTTCCACCAACTCGCGAAACCGTTGGGCGAAACGAGCCGCCGGGGCCCCATCCACAATGTCGTGGTCAAAGCTCAGGGTCACGTTCAAATACTCCCTGGGTTCGATGCATCCCTCGACAATCGCGGGCTTCTCCGAGATGCCCCCTGCGGTTATCCCCAGCGTGTGGCTGGGCAGCCCGATGCCCCACCCGCCTCCCTGTCCAAACATGCCCACGGCGGTCAGGAGGACCGTGCCCTTGAGCCGTTTGACCCGCTGTGGGTCGCGTTCCAGCAGCCAGAGTAAAAACCGCCGGAGGAATCCCGGCAGCCTTCGGAAAGCGAACAGCCGCCCCGCTTCTTGATCTTCAACCGGTTTCGCTTGAACCTCCCGGATCTCGGCGTGTATCTGGCGAAAGCTCTTCTTATCCGCCGCCCTGATAATGTGACCGATGGGAAATCGCTTGCCATGCCTCTCAATTTCAATCATGGTGGCGATGTCTACATTATCAAACAGGACAAGGCGGCCCAGCCAATCGCGATACGCGTGCAGATGACGGTTGCTTTCCACAGCGCGTCCCGTGCAAGCCGCCAGGTAGGCGGTGAATGATAGCTTCTCCCCAGTTCTTTTCCGGTGCGCATGGATCAGGTGGCGGGGCCTGGTCACGTCGATCTCCAACAGCCCGTGGATAGCGTTCCTTTGGCGCGAAAGCCAGCCGATGTCCGTGATCAGGCGCCGCGCTCGGGGAAAGGGCAGAACGGTGTAGTTATCTTCCATCATAAGCTGATCGTTTCGAGGTCCGGGGGTGCTTCATCCCATCCCCGCTTCCAAAACCTGCGTCGATTCCCTTTCAACATCTTTGCTTTCGGTTTCACCGGCTGGCCGGGCAAGCAGCCCGACGACCGCCCAACCGAACAGGAAGTTTCCTGAGAAAACCTCCACTGTATGAGCGATCTGCAAGCCTGGGGTCAGAACGTCGTTGGGCACCAGGTTGGGCAGTCCCATCACGACGCCGTAAATCAGGGCGATGGTCAGACCGATGGTCCAGCGAGGCCGCCGCATGAGGGCGATGACGGGCAGCGTGAGCAGCGCCCACAACGCACCGCGCAGGAACTGGAACCCGAGGATCGCATTGGGGTTTTCCACGGCGAAGGAACTCAGATAGTCGCCTGCCGCAACCGGATCGAGGCTGAAGGCTAGCGGTCGAAAGATTACGATCCCGGCCAGGATGAATATCGCGACGTAGGCGACCCCGGTTAGGGGAATGCGCCAGACCCAATTCCACAACGAACGCGCTCGAAGTATTTCAGTGGATTCCTGGAAGTCATCCCCGCGCAGCCTCCCGTTAATGGCGACACCAAGCGGCGCGAAAATCGCCGCCTGGACGGCGCCATTGACGAGCAGTTTTAGAGCCGTCTCCGTCGATAATACGTCGCTCATATAGTAGGCTTCAAGCGAGACCATGAGGGTCTGAACCGCGTAGATGACCAGGAACATGGCGAGTACCAGGCGCCAGCCTCCCTGGCGAGCGCGCAGGATCGGTACGCTGAGGACGATCGCATCGAGCAGGGCGATGATCAGGAAGATCGCGGCGTGTTGGAAATGCGCCGGTTGGACCTGCAAATCGGTAAAAGAAAAACTGCCGAGCAGGTAAAGGATCAGGGCGAGGATCAGAATTCTTCC
>CAYNWK010000004.1:0-87527 GCA_964400875.1 uncultured Anaerolineaceae bacterium
AGGTGTAGTTCGGACGGTTTATCCACCCAAATTACACCATTGAATTTATGATATTAGTTGTTTCATATTAAACTTTAAGTATTATAATTAAGTAAACCAGGATTTCAAGCCTGAAATTCCTGCGCGTGTCTCTTACGAGACAAAAATGTAAACATGTATCTTTAGAGAGGTGCAGCGATGCAAACGCATCCAGACAGACGTATCCGTCGAACCCGAGGGGCTCTGGCCGAGGCGCTGGTCCAGCTCACCTCAGAACGACCGTACGACTCGATTCAGGTGCGGGATATCACCGACCAAGCCGATGTGGGCTATGCGACCTTCTATCGACATTACGGGAGTAAGGATGACTTGATGCTGGCCATCTTCAACGAGGTAACCTCCGATCTGGAATTATCAGCGGTGGGGCAGGGAGGGCAATTTTTCGAGCGAGAAGGCAGCCTGTTGTTTGAACACGTAAAAAAATATGCCGGCATGTATCGCGGCATCCTGCAGAGTCAGGCGTTCGTGCTCAAGCTCAAGAAACTCCTCGTGGAGCGGATTAAAGTGCATCTCCGCCGTCACGCTGGAGATGTGGAAGAACTGGCTTTTCCTATCGAGCTCGCCGCCTTTCACATGGTTGCTTCGCTGGTAGGTTTGATCGAATGGTGGCTGGGTGAAGATTTTTCCCCGCCCGTAGAAGAGATGGCTCGCATTTACGAGCGGCTGATCATCCAGGCTACCTGGTACGCGCTCGACGGCAAAAACAACCTGGCTTTGTCCTGGCACGCTTTAAATTAGCGATGAAGGGTTGAGGATCGTTTGGGATCTAGGGATTTGTGGTATCTTGCCGAACGATTAAGTGGAATGGTAAAATGAGAAAGTACTCATAATTGCGCTCCATCCAGCTGAGGGGGCATCGAGCCCCCGCCTTGCGGCTTCAAACGTTGCTCTTAACCCTAACCCGATCGAATTGAGAGAGGAGAATCTTAATGAGTGAAGGCTCACGAGGGCCGCTTCGTTCGGCCCGGGCGTTGATCTTTGGCCTGGTCGCCGTGATCGTCGTGCTTGGAGGCGCGCTGATCGTCATGGCGATCGGCCGATCCGGAGAGCAAGTCGAGACCGCCGGTGTGGACGTGCTCGCCAACAGCGACGACGAATGCGTGGTCTGCCACCGACGGACGACCCCGGGCATCGTCGAGCAGTACAGCCGCAGTTCGATGGCCGCCGCCGAGGTGCCCTGCAGGCAGTGCCACGAGGTGGCAGCAGATTACCCGGGCGCCGTAGAACACGAGGGCACCTACGTACTGGGTTCGCCAACCTCGGCGAAGTGCGAACCCTGCCATACCCAAGAGGTCGCCCAATACAACCAGAGCCGTCACGGCTTGCCGGCCTACGTGGCTTTCGCCGGCGCCGATGATCTACCGGCGGAAATGCAGGCTTTATACCAGTCCATCCCGGAGGCCGCCCCCGACCCGAACCGGATGCGCAACGCGCTGTTTGCCATCGAAGGCCCCGACGTTACCCGCTTTGCCTGCGAGGCCTGCCACAACGTGGGCAAGCCAGCAGAAGACGGCTCGGTGGGCCAGTGCCAGAAGTGCCATTTGCGGCACGAGTTCAGCCTGGAACAGGTGCGCAAACCGGAGACCTGCAATGCCTGCCATATTGGCCCCGACCACCCGCAGTGGGAGATCTACCAGGAATCGCCGCACGGCATTGCCTACGCCACCGGCGGGGACCAATGGCACTGGCAGGCAGAACCCGGCACATTGACCGTCAACGACTTCCCGGCGCCAACCTGCGCGACCTGCCATATGAGCGGCTTCGGCACCAGCGGCACGACCCATGACGTGGGCGACCGGCTGACCTGGTACCTGTTCGCGCCGGTCAGCACCAGACGACCGGTCTGGCAGGACAACCAGGTGCGCATGCAGGGCGTCTGCCTTTCGTGCCACAACAGCAGATTTGTCGATGACTTCTACGCGGATGCCGACGCGGCGACCGAAGCGGTCAACGCCTGGGTTGAGCAAAGCGATGCGATGGTCGCGCCGCTCACGGAGCAAGGCTTGATGACCAGCGAACCCTTCGACGAAACCATCGACTTCGTTTACTTCGAACTCTGGCACCACTGGGGCCGCACGGCCAAGTTCGGCGCCTGGATGCAAGGCCCGGATTACACGCAATGGCACGGCGCTTACGAAGTGCTGTCCGACCTGGCCGAGCTCGAGGAGCTGGTCACGGATAAACTGGAACAGGCAGGCGCGGGACAGTAACCATGTATCACCTGGCGACGATCTGGCCTCCCATCCAGCGGGTGCGCATCCCGGTTTCCCGGGATCAGGCCATGCTGTTGATGCTGGCTTCCAACGAGATCCTCCTGGGGCTGGAGACTTACCTGGCCCACCTGATCAGCGGCACCATCGTTCCAAATGAGTGGATCCCGATCTATTTTGGACCGATAGCCGGCGCGCTCCTGCTTCTGGCGGGGGTGCTAGCTTTGCGCGACCGCCCGCTGGCCACGTCAATCGCCACCACGGTCTTTCTGGCCAGCGCGGCGGTGGGGCTGCTGGGAGCTTACTTCCACCTGCGGCGAGCGATTTTGCCCTTCGCGCCGGTCGGAGAAGAGGTCAGCGTTCCTTTGCTGGTATGGGCGCCGCCTATCCTGGGCCCGCTCACGTTCGCGCTGGTGGGATTGCTGGGCATCAGCGCTGCCTGGGTGGAAGACCCGCCGGACAGCGGCACCCTGGTTTTGCTGGGAGGCCGGCGCATTCACCTACCTTACAGCAAGACGCAGGCTTACTTCTTCGCGATTGGCATGGGCAGCCTGGCGACGGTGATCAGCAGCGTGCTTGACCACGCCCGCACGGATTTCGCCAACCCCTGGCTGTGGCTACCTACGGCCGTTGGGATTTTCGCCACGGTGGTCGCCGTGGTCCTAGGCACCATGGACAGGCCGACGCGCGGCGACCTGATCACTTACGCCGCGGCGATGGTCTTGATGATCGCGGTGGGCGCGCTGGGGTCCGGCCTGCATATCAACCAAAACCTGACCGCCAGCGGTACGGTTGTAGGGGAGCGGTTCTTGCGCGGCGCGCCGTTCCTGGCGCCGTTGTTATTCGCCGACATTGGCACGTTAGGACTAATCGCCTTGCTCAACCCGGCTGCGGAGGGAACCGGCAAGTAAACCGGTACGGGCCTAATTGAAAGCACCAGGAGTTCCTGGCGGATACATTTGCTGGGAACTTTTGGGTTTAACTTGCCGGGCGCGCCTCACTTTTTAGCGCTTTTGCCTTACAATAGGGTGACACCGCATTGCGTAAGGAGTCCCCGCGATGTTGGAAAAAGTCGATCTTGGTAAAAAAACCAAGAAGAAAGCCTATAAACGGCTGATGCCAGTCCTGCGCGATCAGCTGTATGCCTACCAAAAGGCTTGTTGGGACGCCCAAGTCCCGGTGATAATCCTCTTTGAGGGTTGGGACGCGTCCGGTAAAGGAACCTCCATACAAAAGCTGACCGCGCGGCTGGATCCGCGCGGTTTCAAACTCTACCCCATCCGGGCCGCGCGCACCTTCGAGAAGAACCGTCCGTGGTTGTGGCGCTTCTGGATGAAGCTGCCCGGGCGCGGTGAGTGGTCGATATTCGACCGCTCTTGGTACGGGCGCGTACTGGTGGAGAGGGTCGAGAAACTGATCCCGGAGAGTGAGTGGCGGCGGGCTTACCGGGATATCGTCGATTTCGAGCGCGTGCTGGCCGATGACGGCTATTTGATCGCCAAATTTTTCTTGCACATCAGCCGCGAGGAACAGCGCCGCCGGTTTGAAAAACTGAGCCAGAACCCGCTCGATGCCTGGCACGTCGTCCCGGAGGACTGGGAACACCACCGCCAGTACGATACCTGGCTGCTGGCTTACGAGGAGATGTTCGAGCGCACCGACTCCGAGTGGGGGCCCTGGACGCTGGTAGAAGCCACCGACAGGCGCTCCACGCACTTGAAGATCTTCCAGACTTTGATCGCCGCGCTGGAAGAACGCCTGGGGGAGGTGGATGCCCTGCCCGACCCGGCGCTGTGGGAGCGCCGCAGCGCAGACGACAGCGGTGCAGACAACAGTGGCGAGGCCGCCGCGGAGGAGCTGGGGCTCGATGAACGTCTGCCGGACCAGCCGGAGATTGGATTGGCGGACGCAGAACGTCCAGCGGACGCAGAACGCCCGGCGGACTCAGAACGTCCGGCGGACGCAGAACCTGCCGCGGGCGTCGAACAACCGGCCGATTGAAACACGGAAGGCGTGGATAGTTTCGAGCGATGTTAGATACAGTCGATCTTTCCCTTGCCATCGAGGATAAGGCGGAATACCGACGCCAGCTGATCAGCCAACAAGTCGCCATGCATGCCCTGGGCTACCAGGTCTACGTTCAGCGCCGCCCGGTGTTGGTCGTCTTTGAGGGTTGGGACGCTTCCGGAAAAGGGGGAGCGATCAAGCGGCTGACGGAAAAACTCGACCCGCGTGGTTACGTGGTCTATTCCATCGCAGCACCCAAGGGAGAAGACGCCGACCGCCATTATCTCTATCGCTTCTGGCGCCGCCTGCCCGAACGAGGCCAGATAGCCATCTTCGACCGCAGCTGGTACGGACGGGTGATGGTCGAGCGCATCGAAGGCTTCTGCAGCGAACCTGCGTGGAAGCGTGCTTACCGGGAGATCAACCAATTCGAACGCCAGCTGGTTGATTTCGGGGCGATCCTATTCAAATTCTGGATCCACATCAGCAAGGAGGAACAGCTGCGCCGCTTCGAAGCCCGCGAGGAGGACCCGCTGCGCAGCTGGAAGCTCACCGATGAGGACTGGCGCAACCGGGAAAAATGGGATCAGTATGAAAAGGCCGTCAACGAAATGATCTTGAAGACCAGCACCGTCAGCGCGCCGTGGACTATCATCGAGGGGAACTGCAAGTGGCACGCCCGCGTACAAGTGCTGAGCACGATGACCGACAGACTCAGCCAGGAATTGAACTTCGATCCCTTTGCCGAAAAGGTTACCCCGCAGGCAACCTCGGGGAAGGCAAAGAAGAAAAAAGGGAAGTAAACGATGCCGAAAACCGCCAAGAAAACCAAAGAAGACCCCCAGGTCTTGATCGATTTAGACGACCCTATTTATTTTCTCAACCGCGAGCTCAGCATGCTGGAATTCCAGCGGCGGGTGTTGGAAGAGGGTCAGGACGAGACCAACCCGCTGTTAGAGCGGGTGAAATTCTTGGCCATCCTGGGCTCGAACCTGGACGAATTTTTCATGGTGCGCGTCGCCGGTTTGAAGAAACAGGTGGACGCCGGCGTGACCGAGGTGCCTCCGGATGGCATGACGCCCGCAGAGCAGATCGCAGCCATTCGCAAGGTAGCCTTACAGCTGATGACCCAGTCACGGGAGTTATTACAAGACGAACTGCTGCCCGATCTGAACAAGGCCGGAATCCACATCCTGGACTACGCCGCGCTGAACGAAAAACAACAAGAGGGCGTCAACGCTTATTTCGATGAAGTGATCTTCCCGGTACTCACCCCCCTGGCTTTCGATCCAGGGCATCCTTTCCCCCATATCTCCAACCTGAGCCTGAACCTGGCGGTGCTCATTCGCGACGGGGGGGATCACTTCGCCCGCATCAAGGTGCCCGGCACGCTGCCGCGCCTGGTGCCGCTGAAACGGTCTTCGGGCAGCGTGCGCAAAGACGGCACGGTGCCGCATCACCATTACTTCATCTGGCTGGAGCAGCTGATCGTCGCCAACCTGTACCGGCTCTTTCCGGGCGTCGAGGTGGTCGAGGCCCACCCCTTCCGGGTTACGCGCGACGCCGACGTCGAGATCCAGGAGCTGGAAGCCTCGGACCTGCTGGAGACGATCGAGGAGGGGGTACGCCGCCGCCGCTTTGGTTCCGTCGTTCGGGTGACTGTTTATAACGAGATGCCCTCCCACATTCGCGAGATCCTGATCGAGAATCTGGAAATGGACCGCAACGACATATATACGGTGGAGGCGCCCCTCGGTATGAGCAGCCTGATGGGCCTGACCTCTATCGACCGATTCGACTTGAAGGACCAGCCATTCCCGGCGAGCATTCCCGACCCGCTGAAGGTCGAATCCTACGACGGCAACATCTTCGGCGTTATCCGCCGCCAGGATATCTTGCTGCACCACCCCTACGATTCGTTTACGCCCGTAGTTGATTTCTTGCACTCGGCGGCGAAAGACCCGGGTGTGCTGGCGATCAAGCAGACCCTGTACCGCGTCGGGCGCAACTCTCCAGTGGTGCGGTCCTTGTTGGAAGCCCGGGAGAACGCCAAGCAAGTCGCCGTGCTGGTCGAGCTGAAAGCGCGCTTCGATGAGGAGAGCAACATCGGCTGGGCCAAGGCGCTGGAGCGCGAGGGCGTACACGTGATCTACGGGCTGCTCGGGCTGAAGACCCACTCGAAGGTCGCCCTGGTGGTGCGTAAAGAGGGCGAACACATCCGCCGTTACATTCACCTGGCGACCGGCAATTACAACGCCATCACGGCGCAGGTCTACGAGGATATCGGCCTGTTCACCTGTGATGAGGAGATCTGCGCTGACGCGACCGACCTGTTCAACTACCTGACCGGGTACTCCGCCAAGACCGAATACCGCAAGCTGCTGGTGGCGCCGATCAACCTGCGCCGCCGCATGGAGGAGTTGATCGAACGGGAGATCGATCACGTGCGCCAGGGCAGGGAAGGCTATCTGATTTTCAAGATGAACGCCCTGGTGGATAAGCGCATGATCCAGTGTATGTACCGCGCCTCGATGGCCGGGGTAAAGATCGATCTGATCGTACGCAGCATCTGCTGTCTGCGTCCCGGTGTGGAGGGCGTCAGCGAGAACATCAACGTGATCAGCGTGGTCGGTCGTTTCCTGGAGCACAGCCGCGTCTATTATTTCCAGAATGGCGGCAATGAAGAGATTTATCTAGGCAGCGCCGACCTGATGCCCCGCAACATCAACCGCCGGGTGGAAGTGCTCTTCCCGCTGGAAGACGCCAGCCTGGTGCGTTTCCTGCGCGATCAGGTGCTGGAACATTACCTGCACGACAATACCAAGGCGCGCCGCATGCTGCCGGATGGCACATACGAACGCATGCCGCGCGACCCCGATGAGAAGCCGTTGAACATCCAGACCTGGTTGATGGATGAACACTACAACCGGTCGAGAGGGGGAGATTAGACGCATGGGCGGTCTGCTAAAGCCGGAAGAACGCCAGGAAGTGGAGGCGCAAGCCAGGCGCGGGGCAACTCAAACCATCCGCCGGCGTGCACGGGTGCTGCTGCTGTATGACGAGGGACTGCAAACCAAGGCAATCACCGAGCGGGTGAAACTATCCCCCAGCCGCACGCGCTACTGGCGCCAGGCCTTCCAGGCCCAGGGGTTGGAGATCTTCCCGGAGCCGGCCGGAGAAGCCGCGGTGGTCCCTGAGCCAGCGCCCGGTGAAGGCCAGACCAGCGAAGCCGAACCGGTACAAGCGGAGAGCATCCCGGAAACACTGACCGTAGAGGAGTTCTACCGCCGCTATGCGACGGAGGTGGGGCGCGCCGATTACCTGATCGAGCAGGCGCTGACGCTCTTTGACGCCACCCAGGCTACCCACCATCTGGCTGCCGACCGGCGCAAGCTGCTGGAGATCGCCGCCCGCCTTCACGAGCTAACCGATAGGAGCGGGGAAGACGGCGCAGAAGAGTTCGACCCGAGTCCATGGCTGGACCACCCTGTGGCCGGCCTCTCCGCGCAGCAGCAGGAACTGATCGGCGCGGTCACCGGCAGGTTAAGGGACAAGAAGGGGCGGCGCATGCCGGCGAAGCTCAGTTTACGCCCGGCGCTGGAGCAAGAAGCGCTTGCGATGGCGGCATTGCTGCGCATGGCGCTGGGTCTGGATCAGTCTCGCACCCAAACAACGACGATCGAAGCAGTTGAACACAGACCCGATCACCTGCGCGTGCGGGTGCGCGGACCACACGCTCTCGGCGATGCGCGCGCCGCGCAGAAAGAAGCCAGGATGTGGGAGCAGCTCTTTCAGCAAAAGGTCGAAGTCTTCGCGCCGGTGGACGTAAACGCCGCGCCGATCGACCCAGAGGATCTGGATTCGCTATTGAAACTGGAAAGACCCGGCGTGGAGCCGGGCGATCCGTTGAGCGAGGCCGGGCGCAAGGTGCTGCGCTACCACTTCGCCGAGATGCTGCGCCATGAGGCTGGCACGCGCCTGGGAGAGGATATCGAGGAACTGCACGACATGCGGGTGGCCACCCGCCGCATGCGGGCCGCTTTCGAGATCTTCAAGGACGCCTTCGACAAAAAGGTCATCAAACCGCACCTCAAGGGGCTGCGCGCCGCCGGGCGCGCTCTGGGCCGCGTACGCGACCTGGACGTGTTCTTGGAGAAAGCCCAGCGCTATCTGGATTCCTTGCCGCCGGACCAGCGCCACGGGCTTGACCAGCTGCTGAAAGCCTGGTCGGAAGAACGCGATGCGGACCGCGCCGAGATGGTAGCTCACCTGGACAGTCCGGATTACCTGAACTTCAAGCGCAAGTTCGCCGCCTTCCTCAACACACCCGGCGCGGGCGCGCGGCAGCCTCCCGCGGATCAAATCGAACCTGAGCTGGTCAGGCACGTGGTCCCGGTATTGGTCTACACCCGGCTGGCGGCCGTGCGCGCTTACGAACCCAAGTTGGCTTCCGCTTCGATCGACCAGCTGCATGCGCTGCGCATCGAGTTCAAAAAGCTGCGCTACACGGTCGAATTTTTTAAGGAAGTAATGGGGGTTGAGGCAGGCGCCGTGATCGCCGACATCAAAGGACTGCAAGATCATTTGGGGGATCTGAACGACGCAGATGTGGCCTGCCAGATCTTGCGGGAATTTTTGGATAACTGGGAGAACAGGGAAACGCAGGTGCCGCTGAGCGAACGGAGCAACCCCGAACCGCTGGTCGCCTACCTGGCAGCCAAGCATGCTGAGCGCCACCACCTGATCGTGACTTTCCAGGAGGCCTGGGCGCATTTCGACAGACCTGAATTCCGGGAAAACCTGGCGCGGGCTATCTCGGTGTTGTGATTCAGATCCGCAGATCAGCCGCGCCGGGCAGCACGCCCCCTAATCGTAATCTTCTTCTCTCCATTCGGGGAGATCGTCGGAACCTGCCTCAGTTTCAGATTCCTTCTTGGGTGCGTTTTTGATCTTCTGCAGGGCCTCTTCCTGCGCCTTGAGCCGGTGGGCGCGCGCTTCTAAACGCTTGCTGACCGGGTGGAGCAGGCTCAACACCCCCAGAGCAACCAGCGTGGTAAAGGCTGCCGCGAAGTAGGCCCCGGCGCCGACGCCCATGCCGATGGCGGCTGCCAGCCAGATGGCGGCCGCGGTCGTCATCCCGCGGATTTTGTTGCGGGTTTGCAGCAAGGCACCCGCGCCCAGGAAACCGACCCCGCTGACGATCTGGGCGGCCACGCGCGCCGGGTCGCGGGCTGCGCCGACCAGGGGAAATGCTTCCAGGCCCAGGTAGGTGAACAAACAGGAACTGACCGTAATGATAATATTAGTGCGCAGGCCAGCTTCGTGTCCATTGAGTTCGCGTTCCAAGCCAAGCATCGCCCCTAAAACTGCGGCCAGCATGATCCGTACGATCGCCTCCCCGCTGAACTGAAGATAAGCTACCAAATCGGGAAGCATGGTCAACCCTCCTTTCGCGCCGGAGTAAGCTCATCGCTTTGAACGGCGAGCTCGTCGATGGCAACTTCTAGCTGTAGTCTGCGCCCAAAGGTCTTCTTGAAGGCCTTTTTGTGATTCAACGCGCCCCAGATCTCCAGCTGGCAATCCTGGCTGGCGAAGATCTCGAGCACAACGTTCTTTTTATCAAGGGCGCGCAAACTGGCGTTGTGCACGACCCCGGTGTGGCTGCGGTCCAGGCTTTCGGCGATGCGCAGCAGCACGGCGAACAGGCCCACCAGTCTCCGGGAGCGCTTATCCAGGGCGGCGTATTCTAGCAGCTCGCGCTCCGCATCGCCGTAATTGTGCAGCTCGCTCTCCCGGGCGCTGTCATACAGCGTCAGGGCCAGCCGGCCAACAGTACGGGCGTGGGGTTCATCGAACCCGCAGGCCCGGCCTAACTGCAGGACGCTGCGCTCCCGGACCGACTTGCCAACTACCAGATAGGCGTGTTTGCTCTGGGAGGTGTATGACAGGTTGGGATTGATGCGCTCCAGCAGCAGGCGCATGGAGTTGGCGCCGATATCCATAAAGGCGACCACACGCCCGCTGGGGAAGGTGAATTGAGCGGTCATTGACTGCGATCCTCTACGGATTGGCGTTCCAGGATGGTGACCAGATCCACCCCGGCGATGAGCATCTGGGCGAAGGCTTCCGGCAGCCCCGCTTCTCGAACGGCGGCAACGGCGCGGTCGATGTCGTACTCCAGACGGAAGTGCTCGACGGCAAAGCCCCCGGCGTCGAACGCCAGAATAGCGTAGGCGGCGCGCGGGTCGCCGTCGTCCGGGCGGCCTACGCTGCCGGTATTGATGAATGTCGCGCCCGCGGCCCGGTGGGTGAACGCCTTGTGTGAATGCCCGCAGACGATGATGTCCGCCTGGGCGATCTCGGCCAGCTCAACCAGGCGTTCCTCCGGGGTGTCCGGGGTCAGAGGCTCTTCGTTAGAAGCCGGGCTGCCGTGGGTAAGCAAGACGGATTTGCCGTCCTGCTCCAGGCGTCTTTCCCGGGGGAGCGAACGCAGGTATTTACGGCTTTTTTTCGACAGGTTTTCGTAAGCCCATTTGAACGCCAGCCACTTGCGCGGCATTTTGCTTTTACGCCACTTTTTCTTCTTCTTGGGAAAGCGCAGGACTTTGAGGTCATAATTGCCGGCGATGCTTACCGCGCCGGATTTTCTCAGGCGCTTGATCACCTCGTCCGGGAAGGGGCCATACCCCACGAAATCGCCGATGTTCCAGATCGCCTCGACCTCTTGCTGACGGGCGTGCTCCAGCACGCTTTCCAGCGCGGGCAAATTGGCGTGTACATCCCCCACCAGGGCGATCTTCATCGATTTTAAGAAGAGGGATGCGGGCGATCGTCGATCAACGCCAGGTCCGGCCCGCGGTCGATCTCCCAGGGATAGATGATAAACGCGTCGGTGATAGCGGCGAAGTAGTTCGGACGGGCGGTGCCGAACAGGTTGCGGTAGGGATTGAAGTGCAGCACGCAGGTGTACGGAACGCCGCCGGCTGCCATCACCCGGTTCTTGACGGTGGTGATGGTGCGACCCGAACCCCAGACGTCGTCCACCACCAGGGTGGTACGCTCGCCCAGCAGCTCGTCTTCCGGGAACTGCAGGAAGCGGGGCCAGGCGAAGAGTCCGGAGCGTTCCCGTTCCAGTTCGGCCGGGAAGTCCACCGCAGCGGTGAGGATGTGCTTGATGTCCATAGCCTCAGCCAGCAAACCGGCGGGAACGATGCCTCCCCGGGTGATCACGATCATAGCCTCAAATTCGGTTTCGAACTGGGGCAGCAGGTGATCGATTAATTTATCCACATCCTCCCAGGTGAGGATTTCTCGCCTCATTTGTTCCATACTGATCTCTCTCCTACGGGAAATTGGCGGTCGTCCTTTCATTTTACCGCAACAATGCCGCTAGGCCCCTGGGTAGTTGCCGTGGTTGTAAGCCAATCGCATTTAGACGATTAGCCCCACCCTCAACCCCCAAAAAGCCCTTTTCTACCCTCAAGTGCGGGGCCGAATAGCCCAAAATTCATCACAGCAGCGAGGGCGGGTTGACCTCGACACGCCAGCCATCCGGCAGGCGGCCGCGCAGCAAACCGGCGGGGTCCGGGCCGCGCAGGATGATCTGCCAGCGAAATTCGCCCGCCAGCCGGGAAAAGAAACAAGGAACCGGCCCGATCAGGGAGGTGGCGCGGCGGCCGGCCCCTTCGATCCAGGCGCGCAGCTGCGCCGCGAGCCGCATGGAAGCCCCTTCGGCCTGATCGTTTTGGGTGTGGCGATATTCCAGGCGCACCAGCTGGTTGAAAGGTGGGTAGCCCAACTCGCGGCGGTAACCAATTTCCTGGCGGTAGAAGTCCCGGTAGGCGTGGCGGGAGGCGGCCTGGATGACGTAATGATCCGGGTCGAAGGTCTGCAGGATCACCTGCCCGCCCAGAGGGCTGCGCCCGGCGCGCCCCGCCACCTGGGTGAGCACCTGGAAGGTGCGCTCGGCGGCGCGGTAATCGGGCAGGTTGAGCCCGACGTCGGCCAGCACGACCCCCACCAGGGTCACCAGCGGCAGGTCCAGGCCTTTAGCCAGCATCTGCGTGCCGATCAACAAATCGGCTCCGTGGGCGGAGAAGTTGCGCAGGATGGCGTCGTGGGCGTCCTTTTTGCGGGTGGTGTCGTAATCCCAGCGCAAGGTGCGCACGCCGGGGAAGCGGGCGCGGATCTCAGCCTCGACCCGTTCGGTGCCCATGCCGTACTGGCGGATGCGCTGGCTCCGGCAGTTGGGGCAGCGCCCGGGCATGCGCCGCTGGTAGCCGCAGTGATGGCAGGTCAGCGCTTCCGCCGAGCGGTGAAAGATGAGGGGGTTCCCGCAGCGCGGGCATTTCAGGGTGTAGCCGCAATCGCGGCAGAACACATAGGTCGCCGAGCCGCGCCGGTTGAGGAACAGGATGGCCTGCTGCTCATTTTGCAACACCTCTTCCAGGGCGGCGTGCAGGGCGCGGGAGAAAATGGAGGTGTTGCCCGCTTTGAGCTCGCCCCGCATGTCCACAACCCGCACCTCGGGCAGGTCGGCGCTTTCGGCTTCCAGTTCCAGTGGGCGGTAACGGGAAACCTGAGGGTTCAGGGCCAGGCGCTTGAGCTGGGCTTCGACTGCCTGGCGGTGGGCCAGGATGCGGGCCGGCAGGTGCACATAACGCCACCTGCCTTGCCTGGCCTGGAACTGGCTGACGACGTCCGGCGTGGCGGAACCCAGCAGGCACACACCGCTGATCAAACGGGCATAGGCGACCGCCGCCGAGCGGGCATGGTAATAGGGCAGGCTTTCTCCCTGGTAATAGGAGTCGTCGTGGCTCTCGTCAACGACGATCAGCCCGAGCCTAGGCAAGGGCGCGAACAAGGCGCTGCGCGGCCCAACGATCACGTCCAGCTCGCCCTGGCGAGCGCGCCGCCAGGTATCGTATCGCTCGCCGGCGGACAGACCGGAGTGCATCAACCCGACTCGACCGGGGAAGCGAGACTGGAAGCGGCGCACGGTCTGCGGGGTCAGGGCGATTTCAGGCACCAACACGATGGCCTGTTTGCCGTAACCCAGGGCCGCCTGTACGGCGTGCAGGTAGATCTCGGTCTTGCCGGAACCGGTCACACCATGCAGCAAGAAGGGCGGCGACTCCTGCCCCTCAGCAGCCAAAGCCAGGGCGGCGCGAACCGGCTCCCAGGCTGCGCGCTGGTCGTGGGTCAGCGGAGGCGGCTCCGAGGGGGTGAAATCCATGTTTTCCAGCGGGTCGCGCCAGACCTCATCCTCGCCCAAGATGACCAGACCACGCTCGGCGAGCTTGCGCAGGTCGGCCAGGCTGCCGCCGCTCTCAGCGTACACCCAGCTTACGTTCACCGGCCCGCGTTCGCGCATCAAAAAACGCAGCATGGCCTGGCGGCGCGCCAGGGCTTTGCTGCCAGCCCGTCCCAGCTCCGGGAGCTCGGCCGCAGCCTGCTTCGGGGTGATGGCCAGCTGGGCGGTGCGCACTGACTTGGGCTGGACAGAGGGAGCGGGCAGGATCGACTCGCCGCTGATCAGGCCCATTCTCACCAAGGCCTGAGCGGTGGCGCGCCAGTTGCGGCGCGGCAAGGCGCGGGCGATCTGCCGGCCGCGCAGCGGTCCGCGCTTTTCTAGCAGCGCCATCAGGCGGCGCTGGGCGGGGCTGAGCTCGAAGCGGCGGGCCAGTTCCTCCAGATCGCCTCCGGGCGCCCGCTCCACGGGGGTGTACAGGCTGTCCGCCAGCTGGCTCAAGCCGGGCGGGATCATCAGGCTGATGCAGGCCGACAGCGGCGCCAGGGTGCTTTCGGTGAGGTGCTCGGCCAGGGAGAGCTGGGCGCGGGTTAGCACCACCTCGGGGTCGAGCAGCTGCAGGACGGGCTTGGTCCGGGCGACGGCCGGTTCGGAGACGGCGCGCAGAACGACGCCCTGTACTTGTTGTTTGCCGAAGGGCACCTCGACGAGATGGCCGGCGCCCACCCGCCCCTCCAGCTCGGGGGGCAGGTGATAATGAAAAACGCCGCTCACTTGCGGCACGTTGACGGCGATCTCGAGATAAGTGGGCATGCGGTTAAGCCTGGCCTGTCGATAGAACGGTGGGATTAGCTACGGTCGGCTTTCTCCCGGGTTATGACTGCGGCGGCGTAACCGACCACCCTGGAAAAGTCACCGGTGACCGCGGCTGAAGTAGCGTAATTGAGCACCCGGGCCGCGTTGGCGCCCAGCTCCTCCGCCGCCCAAAGCACGGCAGCCAACGCGCCGCGCCCGCAGGCGAAGCCGCGCCCCTCTTGCTCGACTTGCAGCACGCCGGCCGGGTCGAAGGCATCCACCCGGCTGAGCAAGGCTGCGTCCAGCTTCTCGGCGGCGTCTTGCGGGTAGAAATGGGAGAGATCGGTGCTGGCGACCATCAAAGACTCACGCCCGCGCAGCGATTCACCCAGGGCCAGTCCCAGGGCCTGGATCGTTTTCCGGCTCTGATCACGCACCATGACCGGAACCAGGCGGAATTCCCCGCCCAGGGCGCGCTGCAGGAAGGGCAGTTCGATCTCCAGGGAGTGTTCCGGGTCGTGGGCGACAGGGGTCAGGCCGAAGCCGAGCTCCTTCTTCAGGCGGTCGTCAAGGGCGGCGAGGATCTCGCGGTCGATGGGAACGGCGCCCAACGGCGTCTGGTAGGCTGCGTGCGCGCTGGTCAGCAGCGGTTGGCGGTTCGGGTGGTGCATGGGTGAGACCACAGCGACCACCTGCGGTTCCCTGCCGCGCAGAGCGGCGAACGCATACGCCGCAACCGGGCCGGAGTAACGATGGCCGGCGTGAGGCGCCATGACCGCCACGACCTCTCCGGCGATGGGCGGCAGGACGGCGGCGTCCAGATAGGCGTCCACGCTGGCGGCTAAACGGCGCGGATCGGCCGGGTACCACTGTCCGGCGATGGGCGATGGGCGCAGATCGGCAGGTGTTTCCATGGTCATAAATTCAGTGAGTGATTTGATTTTAGCATAAGGGCGAAAAACCGGGGGTTTTAAGGATACAGAACCCGCCGAAAGCCCATAATTTCCATACACGCCCGGGCGAATTCATGTAAAATAATTCACAAGGCCAGGCGATTGGCCTAAAGTAATTTGTAATAGGCGAGCGAACAAATGGCCAATCGCTTAAGCAATCCACCAATTGGTGCATGATTTGTTTCCAATCCTTTTCGGCGGATTGCCTAGCATTGCGAGGCTGCGATGGAACCTGAGTCAACCGAATACGTGCTGGCGATCGACCTGGGCACCGGCGGCCCGAAGGTGGGGCTGGCGACCACCCGGGGCGAGCTGGTCGCTTACGAGTTTGAACCCAACGGGTACCGCCTGATCCCGGGAGGTGGCGCGGAGCAAGCGCCCGACGAGTGGTGGGCGGCGATCGTCACGGCTACCCACCGCCTGCTGGAAAGACGCATCACGCCGGTCGAGAAGATCATCGCCATCGGCTGCACGGCGCAGTGGTCCGGAACGGTGGCGGTGGACCGCGGCGGGAAACCCTTGATGGATGCGATCATCTGGCTGGACTCGCGCGGCGGCCGCTACGTGGCTGACCTGGTCGGGGGCTTCCCTTCCATCGAGGGCTACAACCTCGCCAAGATGCTCAACTGGACCCGCCTGGGCGGCAGCCCGCCCTCATTGAGCGGGAAAGATTCCCTGGCGCATATCCTGTTCATCAAGCACGAGCTGCCTGAGATCTACCGGCAGACGTATAAATTCCTGGAGCCCAAAGATTACCTCAACTTGCGTCTTACCGGCGAGTTCGCCGCCACTTACGATTCGATCACGCTGCATTTCCTCGCCAACAACCGCAACATCCACAACGTCCACTACGAGCCCCGTCTCTTTAAGTTAGCCGGGCTGGACCGGAAGCAGTTCCCCGATCTGCACCCGGCGGTCGATATACTCGGCGGGCTGACCGCAGAAAGCGCCGCCGAGCTGGGTTTGAAGGAAGGCACTCCGGTGATCGCCGGCACCCCGGACCTGCACGCCACCGCGATCGGCTCCGGCGCGGTGCTGGATTACCAGGCCCACCTGTATATCGGCACCTCAACCTGGCTGTCCTGCCACTACCCGCGCATGAAGAGCGACGTGATCAACAAGGTCATCGCCGAGCCCTCCGCCATCCCCGGGCGCTACTTGGTGCTCAACGAACAGGAGATGTCCGGCGAATGCCTGACTTACTGCCTGGAAAACCTGATCTACCCCGAGGACGTCTTCAACCACGGTGGGGTTGAAGCGGATGGCTACGAACTGCTCAACCGCTGCGCCGAGCAGGTCCCCGCTGGCAGCGAGAAGCTGATCTTCACGCCCTGGCTGTACGGGGAGCGCACACCGATCGACAACGAAACCCTGCGGGGGAGCTTCTTCAACATCTCGCGGACCACCACGCGGGCACACTTCATCCGGGCGATCTTCGAAGGGGTGGCTTACAACACGCGCTGGCTGCTGGCTACGACCGAAAACTTCGTCGGACGCCGCTTCGATGAGATCCGCCTGGTGGGCGGGGGCGCGGTTTCGGATTTCTGGTGCCAGGTGATGGCGGACGTGCTCGACCGGGTGATCTTGCAAACCGAGGGGCCGCGGCGCACCTCGCTGAGAGGCGCAGCTCTGCTGACCCTGCTGGCGTTGGGGCGCCTGCAAGTCCAGGACCTGCCAGGCTGCGTCAAGGTAGTCAAGGCATACCGGCCCAACCCGGAAAACCGCCCGATTTACGACGAGCTATTCGAGGTGTTCCTGGGATTGTATAAGAACAACCGCAAGGCGTTTGCCAAACTGAACAGCAGGGTGACCAATCATGGATCTTGAAGCGTTGGGCGAGAAATTTGCCTGGCTGCCCGAACCGGCGCTGAAGGCGTTGGAAAAGATCGCCAGGAAGGTGCCAGCGATCCGCGAACAGATCGACCGGGAAGGCGCGGGCGTCATGGAGGCGCTGCGCGAAGAGCTCAAGCCCTACGGGGAGGAGGCGCTTTCTTTTCGCCAGATCCCGGCGGAGGGGGTGGCGCGCGCCAGGGTCCTGGACCAGATGGAGCGCTTTTACGAGCAGGAGAAGGCGAGCTGGGAGGGCGGCTTTGTCTCCGGCGCGGTGTATCACGGCGACCCGGCATTCATCGAGTTCCTCAACCGGGTGTACGCGATCAACTCGCAGAGCAACCCGCTGCACGCCGATGTGTGGCCCAGCACGACAAAGTTCGAGGCCGAGATCGTGCGCATGACCGCCGGGATGCTGGGCGCCGGCGAGACGGAGGATGAGATCGTCGGGACGGTTTCTTCCGGGGGGACGGAGAGCATCCTGCTGGCGGTCAAGGCTTACCGGGATTGGGCGCGCCAGGCCCGCGGCATCCGCCGCCCTAACATGGTCATCCCCAGCACGGCCCACGCGGCGTTTGATAAAGCCGCCCAGTATTTCGAGGTCAGGCTGGTCAGTGTCCCGGTGGCAGCGGACTGCCGGGCGGACGTCGGAGCGATGCAGGCGGCGGTGGACGGCAACACCATCTTGATGGTCGGATCGGCGCCTGGCTTCCCCCACGGCGTGATCGACCCCATCGCGGAGCTCTCCGAGTTCGCCAAGGGGCGCGGCATCGGCTTCCATACGGACGCCTGCCTGGGGGGATTCGTGCTGCCCTGGGCCCGCCAGCTGGGCTACCCGGTGCCGGAATTCGACTTCGCGCTGCCCGGGGTGACTTCCATCTCGGTGGACACGCACAAATACGGCTACGCGGCCAAAGGCAGCTCGGTGGTGCTCTACCGGGGGAAAGACCTGCGCCATTCCCAGTATTACACCACCGGCAGGTGGTCCGGCGGGTTATACGCCTCACCCACCTTCGCCGGCAGCCGGGCGGGAGCGCTGAGCGCGGTGTGCTGGGCCGCGCTGGTATCCACCGGGGAGGCCGGCTACCTGGAGGCGACCCGGCGCATCCTTGAGACCGGCGAGGCGATCAAAGCGGGGGTCCGCGCCATCCCGGAGCTGGAGGTGCTGGGCGACCCGTTGTGGGTGATCGCCTTTAAATCGGATAAGCTGGACGTCTACCGGGTGATGGACGCCATGGGGGCAAAAGGCTGGAGCCTGAACGGGCTGTTCGACCCACCGGCGGTGCACCTGGCGATCACCCAGCGCCACGCGCAGCCGGGGGTGGCGGAGCGCTTCCTGGACGATCTGGCCGAGGCGGTGCGGGCGGTAAAAGAGGACCCGGCGGGAGAAGGGGGCATGGCGCCGGTCTACGGGATGACGGCAAGCACGCCCTTCAAAGGCATGGTGGACGATTTTTTAAAGCTGTATCTGGACGTTTTGTACGAGGTGGATTGAGGAGGGGGTTGTTCGGTGCGGGGCGGCTCGCCTGCACGAAGCACCCTCGCCAGTGTGATATACTATATGACAATTCCAGCATTGAAAGCGTCGAAGAGGACGAGTACGCGCTGAAGCGGCGGCCCAGAGAGCGGTAGCGGCTGCGAATCCCGCCCGTGCGACAGCGCCGAATGGCCCTCCGAGCTGCAGGGTGAAAGGCGGGCGGCTGATCAGCCGCCGAGCCGAGTAGCTCTCCGCCGGGTTAGCCGCCGTTATCCGGGCTAAGGTTGTGAGGCTGGCTCACCCCCCCTTCCCGTCGCACTATCGGCGGGTTTTTGTTTTCTAAATGTAGGAGGTAAGCGAATGTTGTTGAAGGTTGAATTGGAATACTGCGCAGTTTGAAACTAC
The DNA here is from genome assembly GCA_964400875.1 of uncultured Anaerolineaceae bacterium. Lineage (GTDB taxonomy): Bacteria > Chloroflexota > Anaerolineae > Anaerolineales > UBA4823 > CAYNWK01. The sequence goes on from CAYNWK010000004.1 coordinate 18,967, forward strand.
GCACCGAGAGCCGTCAGTTTGGCGGCCGAGTTGTTGGATAAGTACGAAGATAAGATCGAAGCCCTCACCCTGGTGCCCTCCGACGGTGGCCGGTTCGAATTGACGGTCAACGGGGAGCTGCTCTATTCGAAGCTGGCGACCCACCGGCACGTAGAACCCGGGGAGGTGGAGCTGCTGATCGGTAAATACATAAAAGAGGCCGGTTAAACTTGAACGCTAAGAACCCTCAACGCGGGCGCGTCTTTTCCGGGGCGCGTCCAACCGGAAGGCAACACCTGGGGAACTACCTGGGCGCCATCCAGAATTACGTCGCCTTGCAGGATGACTACGACTGCATCTACTGCATCGTAGACCTGCACGCCCTGACCACGGTGGAGACCACCGAAGACCTGCGCGAGAACACCCGCGAGATGGCGTTGGACTTCCTGGCGGCCGGCATCCGCCCCGAAGAAACGATCATCTTCGTGCAGTCGCACGTGCCCCAGGTCACCGAGCTGCATACCATCCTCTCGATGGTCACGCCGCTGGGCAAGCTCACCGATCTGCCGACCTTCAAGGACAAGGTGCGCCAGCAGCCCAACAACGTCAACTACGGGCTGGTGGGCTACCCGGTGCTGATGACCGCCGATATCGTGCTGTACAAAGCCAACCTGGTGCCGGTGGGCATCGACCAGGCGCCTCACCTGGAGTTCGCCCGTGAGATAGTGCGTTCATTCAACTACCGCTACAATACGGACGTGCTGATCGAGCCGGAGATGAAGAACACCGAAGTCCCCAAGGTGATCGGCATCGACGGGCAGGACAAGATGAGCAAGAGCCTGGATAACCACATTGAGATCGCCGCGACGCCGGAGGAGACCCAGGCCCGGGTGATGCAGATGGTCACCGACCCGCAGCGAGTTCGCCGGTCGGACCCGGGGGACCCCGATGTATGCAACGTCTTCAGCATGCACAAGATCTTTTCCTCCGTGGATGAGGTCGCCATGGTGGACGTGGAATGCCGCCGGGCGGGCATCGGCTGCGTCGATTGCAAGAAGCTGTTCGCCAAGAACCTGAACGAGCACTTTGCCCCCTTCCGGGCGCGACGCAGCGAGCTGGCTCAAGACCCGGCTTACGTGGACGAGGTGCTGCAAGACGGGGCGCGTCGCGCCCGGACCATCGCCAAGCGCACGATCGCCGAGGTCAGAGAGGCGGTCGGGCTGCCGTAGTGCCAGGCAGTGGAAATTACTTTGCATCTACGGTCTCATAGCCTGGCACTTCAGCAGTTGGGCAGAGGTCACCGCAAAATGCCGAGATACTGGTGCCCAACTGCACTACCCCTATTTTCCCTAAGATGGAGCAAACCCAATGAGAGTCTTGCTGCAGCGGGTCCGCCGGGGCGCGGTCCGGGTGGATGGAGAAGTCGTCGCCGAGATCGGGTTGGGCCTGGTGATCTTGGTGGGTGTTGGGCCGGATGACGGGGGTGAACAGGCCCGCTACCTGGCCGAGAAGACGGCCAACCTGCGTATCTTCGAGGACGAGGACGGCAAGATCAACCTGTCCTTGCTAGACGTGGGCGGCGAAGCGCTGGTAGTATCCCAATTCACCCTGTACGCTGATACCCGCAAGGGACGCCGGCCGTCCTTCACCGACGCCGCGCCGCCGGAGGTCGCTAGCCCGCTGGTCGATCGCTTCGCCGAGCTGCTCGAAGAACAAGGGGCGCCCACTCAATGCGGTGAGTTCGGCGCACACATGCTGGTCGAGATCGAGAACGACGGCCCGGTGACTATCTGGCTGGAAAGCCCGTGAAATATTTGGGAGTTTGGGCTGGCAATGCCAACCCAAACTCCCAAATACTTTAAATGCCTGCGCGCCAAAGAACTGCATCCAGCTGCACCCCGACGGCCCCGGCCGCCAGCATGGTTTCGACCTGCTCCCGGCGGTAAACGCCGCCCGCGCCGATGACCGGTGGGGACCCCATTTCCACCAACAATTGAACGGCCCCCAGAGCTTGCGGGAAGACGCCCGGCCCGTACAGGCGGCCCGAGGTGAGCGCTTCTTGTGCACCCGGCAATGCGCCCCGCGGCAGGCCCAGGCTGACCGCACTGACCGACAGGTCGGCCAGCGCCGGAGCCAATTCAACTGCCCGGTCCAGGGGCAGGCGCGCCACCAAGGGCAGCTCGCCTACCGCCGCCTGGACGATGGCGCGGGCCAATTCAGCGTCCGCCAGCGGGGGCAGGCCAAGCTCTAGGGCCGAGACCCCTTCGCGCCCTTCCAGGCGGGGGACCATGGCGGCGACATCCTCCGGTCCCTCCACCAGCAGGTGCACCCACACAGGCAGGACGGCGCGCGCCCAGCGCGGCGCGTACTGCCGGATGGCGCCCGATAGGCCCGGGTTCGGATACCCGCTGTGCAGCAGGAAGCCGCCTGGATACGCCGCTACGCCGCGGTCGTGGGCCGGCGTACGCGGCGCCAGACTGATCGGGTTGGTCAGGAAGGCGCCCAGGTCGGCCAGGTCTACCGGACCGCGTTCGTCGGGCGCGAAGCCCAGGGCGCCTGCTGCGTTCATCAGCGGACGATTCAAGATCAGGTCGAACTTCGGCATGGGTTGAATTTTGGTTGTTCGGGCAGGCATCGCCTGCCCGAACAGCTTAAGTTATTCGAAAGCCAGCGCTTTGACGATATCCAACCGGGCGGCGTGGCGAGCGGGGATCAGGGCAGCCAGCGCGCCAAAGATCAGGCCTACGGCGATGCCAGCGATCACGCCGGAAGCCGGGAAGGTGTATTCCAGGGGGAAACCGAGGCCTTCCAAGGCGCTGGTAGCCAGGAAGCCCAGGTAAAGGCCGGAGAGCAGGCCAAAGGCGACGCCGATGGCGGCCAGGATGAGGGCCTCTCCCAGGACGACGGCGCTCACCTGCCGGCGAGTGGCGCCAACGGCGCGCAGCACGCCGATCTCGCGCCGGCGCTCGAGGACGCCAATGGCGAGGGTGTTGAGCATGGCGATCAGGGAGGGGATGGCTAGGAAGACCATCATGGCATACATGCCGGCGAAAGCGGCGTCGAACAGACCGCTGTTCTGCTCCAGGAACTCGGCTCCGGAGACGAGCTTGAACTGGGGGTAGGGCCGGATGACCTGCTTCAAACCGGCCTCGACGGCAGCGAGATCGGCGCCGCCTTGCGCGTTGATCTGGAAGAAGACATCTTCGTTGCGGTCGAAGTCCTTTTCGATGTTGGCCTGCGAAATGTAGCCGGTGGTGGTCTTGGCGTTCAGGAAGTCGGAGGCGATGCCCACGATCGTGTACTGGACTTCGCCAGTGGGGGTAAGCAGGGTGACCTGGTCGCCGAGCGCCAGGCCAGCCGTCGAACCCAGGATACCGTTGACGACCAGGCCGCGCCCGGACTCCATCGCCTGGTAGGCGCTTTGCGGGTCGCCGGCCGAGAAGGTGAGACCGCTGGTCTGGGTGTAAGCCTCGGGTTCGATGCCCAACAAGCCGACCGCGACGCCGTCGATCTGGGTGCTGGCGAAGCGCAGCGTGCTGACCACCTCCACCCCGTCAACAGCGCGCAGCTGATCGGCCAATCCCGGATCCGCGCCCAGGTTTGTGCCCCAGGTGATCACCGAGGGCGGGACGAGGAGAAAATCGCTGGACAGGCTTTTTTGCAGCATGGTATTAAAGCTAATCGCCAGGCTGCTGAGGATGCTGCTGGCCATGACCAGCACGGCGAGGGCGATCATGGTCGTCGAAGCGGTGATGGCGGCGCGTCCCGGCTGGCGGCTGAGGTTGCCTTCAGCCAGCTGGGCGGTGCCTCGCCGGGCAAAAACAAGGGCGAGCAGGCCGCCAAAGAGCCGGGCAATGGGGTTGACCAGGGCCGGGGTGACCAGGATCAGGCCGATCGTGAAGAGGATGGCGCCGAGCGCGAGCAGGGCGGAACTGCCCGATAACAGGGCGATAAGGGCGACCGCGATCATGGCGACGCCGCTCCAGAAGCCGAATCCAGCCAGCTGCTGGATGGAGACAGCCCCAACTGAGGGGCGCAGGGCTTCCATCGGGGTGATGCGACTGGCCGACCGGGCGGGAAGCAGGCCGGCCAACACGGTGATGCCTACGCCCATCCCAATAGAGATGAGTACCAGCCCCGGCGTTATGGAGGGCGAGCCCACGCGCACATTGAGGTACTGCTGACCGATGGGGGCGATCAGCGCCAGCACGAGGCGGGCGAACACGTACCCCAGGAGCAGGCCGGCGGCGGTGCCGAGCACGCCCTGTACCAGGCCCTCCATGAGGATCAAGGAGGCGACCATCCGGCGGCTGGCGCCGACGGCGCGCAGCATGCCGATGTCGCGGCGTCGCTCGGCGATGACGGTGCGGAAAGTGTTGAAGATAATGAAGCCGCCCATGAGCAGGCCGAGGCTGCCTAACAGGGTGAGGATGAGCTGCCCGGTCTTGATGTTGGTGAGGATCTCGGCGCCCGGCTGGAGCACGCCAATGGTGTAACTCGATCCGAGGGCGGATTTGATGTTCGCCTCGATCTCGGCGCGGCGGGCTTTATCTACGGAGTCGAAGTTCGCGTCGATGGTATTGATCACCCCAGGCATGCCCAAAAGCTGCTGGGCCTCGCTCAGGCTGACCAGGACTTCTTCGTTGCCGGGCATCAGGCGCTGGGGCAGGATGCCGACGACGGCTAGGTTGACCTCGCCGGAGGTTGTCGGCAGGGTGAGAGCTTGGCCGAGTCCGACGCCGGCGGCTTCGGCCAGTGATTCGGTGATGACGGCTGCGTCCTTGTCCCCCGACTCAATGAAGCGGCCTTCAGTAACGAGGTAGGGGCTGACCGAGCGTAAAGAATCGGGTTCTGCGCCGACCAGGGTCACCGCGGTGACCCGGTCGGGCGTTTGCGGGTCCTTGTCAAAATAGTCTTGGGGCAGGTTGATGGGCCGTTCCAGGGAAGCGGAGGCAGCGCGAACGCCGTCCACCGCAAGTACCCGGTCCAGCGTGGCTGCCGGAAAGGATTCGCCGGTCTTACTGGAGATGGTTGCATCGACCTCGCTGGCGATGGCCATGGCGCTGGCCTGGAAGGATGAGACGAAAGCGGGTATGAGGGTGTTCATGCCGAAGATCAGCAGCACGCCGAAGACAATAGCTAACGTGGTGAGAAAAGTACGCAGCTTGCGCCCCGCCAGGTAGCGCAGCGCCAGGCGGAAGGTGTAGTTCATCGGACCTCCAAAATCTCACCGGATCGGGCGGCGGAGCGCTCCTGCTCGGAAAGGCGGGTCTCGTCAACTATGGTGCCGTCCTTTAGGAAGATAATCCGGTCAGCGTATGCGGAGATGCGCGGGTCGTGGGTGACCAGCAGGATGGCGCGATTCCACTCATCGACGATCTGCCGGAGGGAGCCGGCCAGTTCGTCGGCGGCGCGCGAGTCCAGGTTGCCGGTGGGCTCATCGGCGAGGATGAGGGCTGGATCGCTGATCAGCGCACGGGCGATGGCGACGCGCTGCTGCTGTCCGCCGGATAGCTGGTCGGGGCGGTGATCCAGGCGGTCGGACAGATCGAGACGTTCCAGCCAGGTTTTAGCCTTGGCCTGGGCCTCTTCGGTTTTCACGCCATCGAGAACGAGCGGCAGGGCGGCATTTTCCAGGGCGGTCAGCACCGGGATCAGATTGTAGAACTGGAAGACGAAGCCGATCTCCCGGCGGCGCAGCTCGGTGAGTGCGTCGTCCTTCAAGGTCGCCAGGTCCTGCCCGGCGAGCGACACTTGGCCCGAGGTGGGCCGGTCGAGGCCGCCGATCAGGTGCAGCAAGGTTGACTTGCCGCAGCCGCTCGGCCCCATCACAGCGACAAACTCACCGGCGGCGATCTTCAGGTTGATACGGTCCAGCGCGATGACAGCGGTCTCGCCCTGCCCGTAGCGTTTGGTCAAGAATTCGGTCTCTACGATGTTCACGGCTAACTCTCCAGCAATAATGTCTTGGGATCTGCGCCGGCAGCCCCGGTGCAAACCCCAGAGGATGAGGCTCAGTCGCCCTTCGGTGGGCGGCCGCGCGGGCGCTCTTCCGGTTCCGGCAGCGGCTGGCGGCGGATCTCATCCAGGCGGGCTTCGATCATCTCCAACCAGCGCAGGTCGGCTTCCAGGTGCATGACGGCCTGGTCGAGCAGCAGCACGTGGGCCAGCTCGTGGTGGGGATCGACCTGGCTGCGCTGAGCGGTGATGGCGTGCAGCTCTTTGTACAGACTGGCCCGCTGCACGTAGATCACCTGCCGCGGGTCGCCGTCCTCGGCTGCCAGGCTGATCATCAGCTTGAGGAAGAACTCGTCGCGCTGGTGATTGCCTCCTACCGGGACCGAGAACCAGCGCGCCAGCGCCTTATGCCCGGCATCGGTCAGAGTGTAGATGCGTTTTTCCGGGCCGCCATCTTGCTCGATGCTTTCTTCAACGATTAAACCCTGCTTCTCCAGGCGGGTCAGCGTGCTGTAAACCTGGGCCGGTTTGAGGTCCCAGTTTTGCTCGCCGCCCACCATGGCTTCAAAAGCGTCGTGCAGCTCGTAGCCGTGGCGGGGGTGATGCGCCAGCAAGCCCAATAAGGCGTTCTTTACGCTCATAAACGATCGACATTCCCTTGTTTATGAAAGGAGTTACGCGGGTTCCCGTTCTTCCCTCAAGTGAGTAAGTCCTATATGAGTGACCAGTATACTAGTAAATCAGTTACTAGATTTCTGAAATTATTAACTAAGTTACTAGTTTTGTCAAGAGGGAATTTATAAGTTTTAGGACATACGCACTGGAAGGAAGAAAGGGGGTATTTGGGCGGGCGAAGCCCGCCCAAATACCCCCACTTTCCCGACGAACTGCGTAACTCCTAAGTTTATCTATTGAGAAGTGCCTGTGGTGTGGGCGGCAAAGGGAGCCAAGAGGGCGTACAGCGCATCGTCCGGTAGCTCTCCAGGCGAGAACGGCGGCAGGTGGCGGTGCAGCCCTTCCAGGCGCATGATCACCTCCGGCACGCTGACCGGGCGGCCAGCCTCCTCGGTGGCGCGGCGCACGAACAGGGCGTGCTGAGTGCGGTGGCACAGGGCAGCTTGGGTCTTCTTCTCCAGGGCCGGGGAGATATCCAGCACCATATGGGCGGGGTCGTCGTCGTTGGCCAGGAAGGGCCTGGGGTGTTCGGGGAAGGAAGCCGCGCAGCTGTAGAGCAAGGGCGCGTCTTCGCCGAAGGATGCCACGGCGACGCGGGCTGCCTGGTAGGTCAGCACGTGGGCCGGATGACCGTACTCGCCGTTGGAGCCGTGGGTGAGCACGGCGTCGATCTCGAACTGGCGGAGGCTGGCAGCGACCTGCCCGGCGAGCATGGTCAGGTCTTCGGTGTAGGCGTACAGCTCTTCTTCCGGGCCGACGCGCGGGTCGGTGTAGCCCAGGAAGGTCAGGCTGCTGCCCCCCAGGACCTGCACGGCGCAGACCAGCTCGGCTTCGCGCGCTTCGCCCAGATCCTCCGGCGCGCATAAGGGCGGCTCGCCTGTTTCGCCGCCCTCGCCGCGGGTGGCGCTCAAGTAGTGGACTTTAGCGCCTTGTTCCGCCAGCAGCGCCAGTGTCCCCCCTGCCAGCATGGTTTCGTCGTCAGGGTGGGCGAAGAAGGCCAGGATGTTCAAGCTTATCCTCCGTCAGTTATTGAAAATTGGAGGTGTTAGCTGTATAGCCAATACCCCATATCTCACCAGTCCAGGTGCGACAGGTCAAAGACCGGGCCGTCGCGGCAGGCCAGCAGCCAGGAGGAGCGTCCATCCCCGCCGCGTCCCGGCACGGCGCATACCCCACACTCGCCGATCCCGCCGCAAGGCATCGGCGCTTGGACCAGGGCCTGCGCCGGCGATGGCCAGCCCCGGCCCGGCAGGGAACCCAAGATGGCGCGCAGTTCCGGCAGTCGGGAGAGGGGCAGATCGAGGGCCAGGAAATCGACCCAGCCGGCAGATTCCTCCAAGGCGTCCAACGGCTGCGCCTCCAGCGCCGAAGGCAGGCCAGGCAGGGGCGCATCGCTGAACAGGGCAACCTCCATGCCGGCGCCCAACGCCTGGGCGATCAGCGGCAGCACGCGAGCGACGGTGTCTCCCAGCGCGGCGACGGCCAGGCGGCGGGCATCAGCCGGCACCCGGAAGCCGCGCCCGAAGGGCCCGATCAAGCTCAGCGGCGCACCCGGATGCCAGCGGGCAGGAATCGGCGGCGCGGCCAAAAAACCAGCCGGGGAGACCTGGGCAGCGAAGAGTGGCTCAGCCAGCACTGCGGCTTCGTCGGCGGCTAAGAGATACCGCCCGGGTGAGGGGATAGCCCGCCTGGGGCAGTCGATCCAGGCAGCCGGGCCCCCGCCCCGGTCGAGGCGGATCTCGGAAACCCGTCCGCGGTAGGTGCGCATGGCTGCATGGTATCACGGATCGAGGGCCGGGGCAACGCCGGGAGCAGTTACGGTATAATTTCCGGGGGATCGGAAAATCTTAGCAAAACTTTCCGACAGTCAATATCCTGGTTTCAACGGAGGTTTTCAAAGCTATGGACTTTTCTAATTTCTTGCGCGGCGGCGTAGTGCTGTTGTGGCTGGTGGTGGTCGGTTTGATCGTCCTGGCCGTCGTGCGCGCTTCGCGCGGTCAAAAAGCCAACGCCGTCACGACTTCGATCATCGTGGTGGCGGTTTTGGCGGTCCTTCTCACCACGGTCAGCGCCGGGCTGGTCTTCGTCCCGCCTGAAGAACGCGGTGTGGTCGTTTCCGCATTGCAACCCAACGGCGTGCGCCCAGACGCGCTGCAGCCGGGCTTGCGCTGGATCATCCCCTATTTTGAAAACGTAGTTTCCTATCCCATCTACCGGCAGACCTACACCATGTCGATCGCTGCCGGCGAAGGTCAGATACAAGGCGACGATTCGGTGACGGCGCGAACGTCCGATGGGCAAGAGGTCTTCATGGACGCTTCGGTAATCTACGCCGTGGACCCGAAAGAGGTCGTGCAGGTGCACATTGACTGGCAAAGCCGCTACGTGATCGAGCTGGTGCGCCCGCTGGCGCGCGGCATTATTCGCGACGCCGTATCCCAGTTCGGGATCGAGGAAGTCTACAGCACCCGCCGGTCTGATCTCACCCAGCAAATCAGAGAAGAGATGGCCCGCAAGCTAGATGAAAACGGCTTGATTCTGGTCGAATTCATCCTGCGGAACATCACCTTCTCGCCGGAGTACGCCGCTTCGGTTGAGCAGAAGCAGATTGCCGAGCAGCAGGCTCAGCAAGCCTTTTTCGTCGTCGAGCAGCGCCGCCAGGAGGCTGAGCAAGCCCGCCAGGTCGCCCAGGGCAAGGCGGACGCGGCGGTGATCGAGGCGCAGGGCGCTGCCGATGGCCGCATCATTCAGGCCCAGGCCGAAGCCGAGGCGCTGCAGAAAATCAGCGAAGTGCTAGCGCAGAACGAGCAGCTGCTCTCCTATCGCTACATCGAGGAGCTGACCCCGGGCATCCAGGTGATGCTGCTGCCCAGCGACAACCCATTCTTGCTGCCGCTGCCCACCCTGGAGTCGCCGATTACCGGAGGCCCGTCCTCCAGTCCGACGGCGGTGCCCGCCCCGCTGCCGACGCCAGAGCCCACGGCGACGCCTTAACGCCAACACCATGGTGATCTCTCGCAGACCGCCGGGAATTGATCACGAACCGTTGAGTTACTTCACACTGTGAACCAAAAACACCCCTCCGGGCGCCAGATCCGCCTGACCAGCCTGTCCAGCTGCGCCGGTTGAGCGTCTAAGCTGAGCGCAGAGGCGCTGGCGCAGGTGCTGCGCCCGATCGAAGATGTCTTCAAGCCCGGCGATTACCCCGACCTGCTAGTTGGCCTGGGCGAGCCGGACGACGCGGCTGTCTGGCGGCTAGACGAGAACCGCGCCCTGGTGGTGACCACCGATTTCTTCACCCCGGTAGTGGACAACCCGTACGACTTCGGCGCCATCGCGGCGGCCAACAGCCTCTCGGACGTCTACGCCATGGGCGGCCGGCCCTTCCTGGCCTTGAACATCGCGGCCCTACCGCCGGACCTGCCGGCGGAGATAACTGGCGAAATCGTGCGAGGCGGCGCGGAGAAAGCCCGCGAGGCTGGGGTAGTCATCGCCGGGGGCCATACCGTGCAGGACCAGGAGCCTAAGTACGGCCTGATCGCCGTCGGCATGGTTGACCCGGCGCGCATGCTGACCAAGGGCGGAGCAAAACCCGGCGACCGGCTGGTGCTCACCAAGCCGCTAGGTTTCGGCACGGTCACCACCGCCCTCAAACAGGATCGAGCAGCCCCGACGGACGTTTCCGAAGCCGTCGGCTGGATGAAGCGCCTGAACAGGGAAGCCGCCGACCTGGCGGTCGAATTCGGGCTGCGCGCCGCCACCGACATCTCTGGCTTTGGGTTGTTGGGCCACGCCTGGGAGCTGGCTTCCGCTTCCAAGGTGGGTTTGCGCCTGAACGCGGCCAAGCTGCCGCTGGTCCGGGGCGCCCGTCGCTACGCCGAGGAGTTTATCTTCCCCGGCGGATCGTCCGACAACCGCGTGTATTTTGGCCCGCAGGTGGACTTTGAAACCCAGGTGGATGAACCCACCCAGATGCTCATGTTCGACGCCCAGACCAGCGGCGGTCTGCTCCTGTGCGTCCCTGCCAGAAAAATGGACGGCCTGCTGGCCCGGGCCGCCGAGGTTGGTTTGCTGCTGTGGGAGGTCGGAGAGGTGGTCCCGGGAGAGAAGATCGCGGTGAGCGCCGGTTAGAACGATCACGATGATATCGGAGAAGCCGGCGATGACCTGGTCAAGCGGATCGATAAAAAAGAAAACGGTTCCTGACAGCGCTCCCCATGCCGCCGCTAAGGCACAGCCGGGCTGAGCCGAGCGGCGAGCCGGCGAGTTTCCTCAAGGGTTATAGGGAGGGTTAAGGATTTGGCGGCTCTGCCGCCAAATCCTTATTTAAACGCATAGGGAGCAAAATAAACTGTCATATAATGGGGGCGACTGCACATTTGACTTGAGCGCTAATTCCAATAAACGATAACGTTGAAGAACTACTGAATGGGAGGAGAATCGATGCCCGTCTCTCACAAGTTGAGCTTCACTGGGCGCCGCTCGCCGGTTTTGGGGACCCGGGGCATGGCCGCGACCTCGCAGCCGCTGGCCGTAGCAGCCGGGTTGCAGATCCTGGAGCAGGGGGGCAACGCCGCCGACGCAGCCGTAGCTGCCGCGGCGGCGTTGAACGTCACCGAACCAACCTCCACCGGGATCGGCGGTGATTGTTTCGCCCTGTATTACGACGCGGCTACCCGCCAGGTCAGCGCGCTGAACGGTTCCGGCCGCGCGCCGGCGGCGCTGACCCTGGAACGCCTGGAGCAGGAGGGCTTCGAAAGGGAACTGCCGCCCTTCCATCCCTATACGATCACGGTGCCCGGCGCCTGCGCTGGTTGGTGCGACCTGGTGCAGATGTACGGGCGGCTCCCGCTGGGGACTGTGCTGGCTCCGGCAATCCACCTGGCCGAGCATGGCTTCCCGGTTGCGCCGATCACGGCGTACTTCTGGGAACGCGGCGTCGAGCGACAGCTCAGCCAGGCGCCCGGCGGGCAGGAGCTGACCATTGACGGGCGCGCGCCTCGCCCGGGAGAGATCTTCCGCAACCCGGGATTGGGGCGCACCTTTAAGAAAGTGGTCGAAGGCGGCAAAGCGGCCTTCTACGAGGGGGATATCGCCGTGGACCTGGCCGCGACCGTGCAGCAGGCCGGCGGCTGCCTGAGCCTGGACGACCTTGCCGGACATACCAGCACCTGGGAGCAGCCCATCAGCACGACCTACCGGGGCGTGCGGGTGTGGGAATGCCCGCCCAACGGGCAGGGGTTGGCCGCGCTGCTTGCCCTGAACCTGCTGGAAGGCTTTGAAATCCAGGGCAGCGAACCGCTCTCGGTCGGGCGTCTGCACTTGATGATCGAGGCCATGCGCCTGGCCTTTGCCGACGCGCGCTGGTACGTGGCCGACTCGGCCTCGAACCCGGCTCCGCTGGTGGAATTGCTCTCCAAAGAGTACGCCGCCGAGCGCCGCCAGCTGATCAACCCGCGCCGGGCGACCCTGGACCAGGTCCGCGGCGCGCCGGTCGCCGCTTCGGACACGGTCTATTTAAGCGTGGTGGACGGGGACGGCAACGCCTGCTCGTTCATCAACAGCAATTACATGGGCTTCGGCACCGGCATCTGCCCGCAGGGCTGGGGCTTCACGCTGCAGAACCGCGGCCACAATTTCAGCCTGGACCCGGAACACCCCAACGCGCTGATGCCAGGCAAGCGACCTTACCATACCATCATCCCGGCCATGGCAACCCGGGAGGACGGCTCGCTCTTCGCCAGCTTTGGGGTGATGGGCGGCTTCATGCAGCCGCAGGGCCACCTGCAGGCGGCGGTCGGCCTGATCGACGACGAACTGGACCCGCAGTCCGCCCTGGACCGGCCGCGCTTCTGCCTGCCGGGCGGCGAAGCTGCCGGGGAAGTAGCCCTGGAGGAGGGGATCCCTGGGGATGTGGCGGCAGCTTTAAGATCGATGGGGCACCCGGTGGAAGTGGTCAGCGGGCACGGGCGAGCGCTCTTCGGCAGGGGGCAGATTATCTACCGCGACCCGGAGCAGGGAGTCCTGTGGGGCGGCAGCGACCCGCGCGCCGACGGCTGCGCGATGAGCCTGTAGCCCTGAAAAAAACGCCCGTGATATAATCGTGACAAAGGGAGCAAATAGAGATCGAATCTCGACCCAATCCGAAAGGAGCAGACCATGCTGATCGGCGTCAAGTTAAACGAAGCCATGAACGCCCAGGTGGGCAACGAGTTTGGCGCCAACATGCAGTACCTGAGCATCGCCGGCTATTTCGAGCAGCAGAACCTGAAAATGCTGGCCGAACTTTTCTTCGAACAGGCGGAGGAAGAGAAAGAACACGCCATGAAGTTCGTCCGCTACATCTTAGAGACGGGCGGCGACCTGCGCATCCCCACCATCGCCGAGGCCAAGCACACTTTTGAATCGGCCGAGGAGGCTGTGGAAGCGGCTTTGGATTGGGAAAAGGAAGTCACCCGCCAGATCAACGAACTGATGAACATCGCCGTAGATGAAAAGGATTACCTGGCGCAAAATATGCTGAACTGGTTCGTAGATGAGCAACTGGAAGAGATCACCAAGATGGAGCAGCTGCTGAGCGTGGTGCGCCGGGCCGGCGAGCGCAACCTGTTGATGGTCGAGGCCTACCTGGTTCATTTAGAGACATGAGCGTTCAGCCTGAGAGAAGCTCAATCCGTTACCAGCCCCGGTTTCCAACCTTTGGAAAACCGGGTTTGTTTATCCAACTACTCAAAAAGGAGTCCTACCCATGTTAATCAGCAAGGCACTGGAAGAAGCGATCAACGCCCAGGTCGGCCGCGAGTTTGGCGCCAGCCTGCAGTACGTCAGCATCGCGACCTATTTCGACGCCGACGACCTCCCCGAGCTGGCGGCTTTTTTCTACCGCCAGGCCGATGAAGAGAAAATGCACGCGATGAAGTTCGCCCATTACGTGGTGGAAGCCGGCGGGCAGGTGCGCATCCCGGCGATCGCCGAGTCAAAGTATGACTTCGGCAATGCCACAGAAGCTGTGAATGCGGCCCTGGACTGGGAGATGGAGGTCACCAAGCAGATCAACGCGCTGATGGACCTGGCTATCGAGCAGAAGGATCACATCGCCCAGGACTTCTTGCGCTGGTTTGTCACCGAACAGCTGGAAGAGGTCTCCACGATGAGCACCCTGCTGAAGGTGGTGCAGCGCGCCGGGGATAACTTGCTGTGGGTCGAGGATTTCCTGGCCCGCAACCCGATCGTCGACCAGGCCGGGCAGGCTGGAGGCACAGCCGGGGCCGCGGCTTAAATACAAAGAGGTGTTTGGGTGGGCACTGCCCGCCCAAACACCTCTTATCTGCGCAAAGCTCAAGAACTCAATCGGTGATCGATTCTACCTTTTCCACTTCGGGGAAGAATTGGCGCACCGTGCCTTCAACCCAGCCGTGCAGCGTGCTAGGCAGCAGCGGGCAGCCAAGGCAAGCGCCGCCCAACTTAACCTTCAACACATCTCCATCGAAGGAGACCAATTCAACGGAACCGCCGTGATAATGCTCGATGTAAGCGCTGACTTGCTCGATCAAAGCACGGATGCGCTCCTCAACGGGAGCATTCGTCGTTTCGCCGGCGTTCATTTCCATATGCTTAACTCCTGGTTTACCCTGGCTTATCTGTACGCTCTCCTTCAGCAGGCCGAAAACTTGAGGATGGGAGCGCTCAAGACGTTCAGCCACAACCTTCGCCAGCCGATCTAGAAGCAGCAAGCCGGTTTCCGGATAACGTTCGCAAAGCAACTGCAGGTTTTTGTTGCTCATGCGCAGCAGGTTGGTATTGGCCTGGCAGGCTGCGGAAGAGGTATAGGCGCTGCGGCCGATCACGGCGGACCAACCCACCAGCCCGCCCGGGCGCACCCGGGCGATATTGATCGGGTCACCGTCGTCGGGATTATAACGGATGACCACCTCTCCCGCAATCACCAGATAAAGATATTCGGCAAGCTCGCCCTGTTCGAAGAGCACCGTCCCCGGAAAACATTCATAGGGGAGGAAGAGGGGCTCCAGCAGGGCGATTTGCTCTGGGTCGAAACCCTCAAAAAGAGGAATTTGGTCGATCGGTTTGGTTAGCATGAATCCGGTGGCCTCGTGTACATACCAACTGTAAAGCTTCCTCTATCGATCTTCTAGTGGCAATCATCCCGAAACAACTGACGAATATCACCCCCCGGCTGACATTTGTCCTTATTTTGATGGGATTCGTCGATTTTATAGGTTTAGATGATGAAAATAGCGCTTTGGTAGAGGATTTACTGATGGATTGGGGGAATTCTTGGAGAAGAAAGCAATATTAAGATCCCCGGCGCCTTCTGGGCACACAGTCACAGACTGCTGCCCGGCGCCGGGGATCGGATTTTCGTTCTGAAGGGCTGCCTGCGTCAGGCGGCCCTGGCGGCGATCAGGCTTCGCTCTCCGCCTCGATGGAAGGATGGAGGCCCTCAGCCGGGACACCCTGGCCAACCGGGCGGAAGACCAGCTCGTCGCCGCTCTCATCCACGGTAACTACCACCGTATCACCGTTAGAGAATTCACCGCTGAGCAGGCTGATGGACATCGGGCTCTCGATGTACTTCTGCAGGGCCCGCTTCAGCGGACGAGCGCCGAAGTCCGGGTCGAAACCGACGTCGGCAAGCCAGTCGCGCGCTTCCACGCTCAGATCAACTTTCAGGTCATGCTCGCTCAGGCGCTCGCGCACATCCTGCATTTGCAGTTCAACGATCTGGCGCATCTGCTCGAGGGTCAACGGCGAGAAGGTGATGACTTCATCGATACGGTTGAGGAACTCGGGCCGGAAGGCGTCCTGGAGGGACTTCTCGATCTTTTCCTTGGCCTGACGGTCTTCGTCTGTGCCCTCCGGCAAGAAGCCCAGGCTGCCCGACTTGCGCACGTACTGCGTGCCCAGGTTGCTGGTCATGATCAAAACGGTGTTGCGGAAGTCCACGACGCGCCCCTGCCCGTCGGTCAAACGGCCGTCGTCCAGGATCTGCAGCAGCGCGTTCCAAACCTCGGGGTGCGCCTTCTCGATCTCGTCGAAGAGGATCACCCGGTAAGGCCGGCGGCGCACGGCCTCGGTCAGCTGGCCGCCTTCCTCGTAGCCCACGTATCCTGGCGGGGCGCCGAAGAGCCGTGAGACGGTGTGCTGTTCGCGGTACTCGCTCATATCGACGCGCAGCAAGGCGTCCTGGTCGTCGAACATGAACTCAGCCAGCGCTTTGGCCAGCTCGGTCTTGCCGACGCCGGAGGGGCCGATGAAAATGAACGATCCGATCGGGCGGCGCGGGTCTTTCAACCCGGCGCGGGCGCGGCGGATGGCGTCGGAGATGGCGTGGATGGCTTCATCCTGCCCAACGATGTGTTCGTGCAGGCGGGCTTCCATCTGCAGCAGCTTATCGGCTTCGGTTTCCATCATCTGGCTGACCGGAATGCCGGTCCACATCGAGATGACTTCGGCGATGTCGTTCGAATCCACCACCTCGTCCAGCTCGTGTTCGCTCTCCCATTCGTCGCGCAGCGTATTGAACTCGCTTTCCATGCGCAGGCGTTCGGACTTCTTCTGGGCGGCCCGTTCGTAATCCCGCTCGTTGCCGGCCTGCTCCTCCTCGGCCATCAAACGGTCGAGGTCGGTTTTCATCGCTTTGAGCTCCGGCGGCAGGGAGTACAAGGCAACGCGCAGCTTGGCTGCCGATTCGTCCATCAAGTCGATGGCCTTGTCGGGCAGGTGGCGGTCGGTGACGTAGCGCGAGGAGAGCCGTGCGGCGTCTATAAGGGCGGCATCCGAGAAGCGCACTTTGTGGTGCGCCTCGTAGCGATCGCGCAGGCCGCGCAGCATCTCGATGGTATCTTCCACGCTGGGTTCTTCGACGTAAACCGGCGCGAAGCGGCGTTCTAAGGCCGCATCCTTTTCGATGTGCTTGTGGTACTCGTCCAGGGTAGTGGCGCCGATGCACTGCAGCTCGCCGCGCGCCAGGGCCGGCTTGAGCATGTTGGAGGCGTCCATGGCGCCTTGAGCGGCGCCGGCGCCGACAACGGTATGCAGCTCATCGATGAACAGGATCACCTCGCCCTCGGCGCGCTGGATCTCTTCGATGGCAGCTTTCAGGCGTTCCTCGAACTCGCCGCGGAAGCGGGAGCCGGCGATCATGGCGCCCAGGTCCAGCGAAACGACACGCTTGCCCATCAGGATTTCGGGCACATCGTTGGTGGCGATCTTCTGCGCCAACCCCTCGACAATGGCGGTCTTACCGACCCCAGCCTCGCCGATCAGCACCGGGTTGTTCTTGGTGCGGCGAGAAAGGATCTGGATGACGCGCAAGATCTCAACGTCCCGGCCGATGACCGGGTCCAGCTTGCCCTCGCGGGAGAACTGGGTGAGGTCGCGGGAGAAGCGTTCCAGGGTGCGGTAGCGGGTTTCGGCCTGCGGGTCGGTGACGCGCTGTCCGCCGCGAATTTGCTGGATGGCGTCGTTGACACGATCGCGGGTCACACCGGCGCCTTCCAAGAGGCGGGCCGCCGGGGTGCTGCGCTCGCTCAGGATCGCCAGGAAGATGTGCTCCGTGGAGATGTATTCATCCTTCAAGCGGTTGGCTTCTTCGTTAGCCAGGTCGATGATGCGTTTCACCCGCGGGGTGATAAAGATCTGGCCAGCGCCGCCCCCGAAGATGTTCGCTTTGGGGCTGGTGCGCAGGATGTAGTCCAGGCGCTCAGTGAGCGCGTTCTCATCTACTTTAAGTTGGTCCAGGATCTGGGTGATCGCGCCTTGCGGTTGCTCGATCAGCGCCAACAGGATGTGTTCGGTGTCGATCTGGTTGTGCCCGTAGCGCTGAATGATCTCCGCCGCGCGTTGAGCGGCCTCCTGGGCTCGCTCGGTAAAACGATCGAATCTCATCATAGGATTTTTTCCTCTGTGTTCTAACAACTTTTGCGGTTCTTGAGAGTTCTCCGTGTTTTTACGGAGAACTCCAATGATCATCTCTGCACAGCCTCCCCGCTGAACTTTGGACTTCCTCGCGTTTTCATTGTAAGCTCAGGGGGGTTCTCCAAGGGGCGACAATTCTGAAAGCTGTGCTTAAAAAATAAAAACCGCCGGTGGAGGGGGTAGGATGGCAGAGGTCAATGGCGTTCTAACCTATTTTGTCGCCTGCATTATAACATCGACAGGATTAGTAGAACGCCTGAGCGATGTTAGAAATGTATTAGATCTGGCCCTGGCGGATCACGGTCCAGGTGTGAGCGTAGGGGTCAAGGTGGCGGGCAACGAGGTCACTGATAATGCGGTCGCGGGCGAAGCTGTCGCAAGCGTATTCGAGGCGACCGGCGTCGCAGTCCAGGACGGGGTAACCGTGGGCGTCAGGGTGATCACTTGCAGGTAAATCTGCGGGATCCAACCGATGCGCCCTGCCGGATCCATCACCTCGACCCATACCAGGCCATCGACCAGTTCAACGCCGTACAGCACGGTGAGCGGTTCACCAATCTGCAATGTTGCAATTATCGGGCCACCGGGTTCCTGGCGCAGGCGCAGCCCGGGGAAGGAGGCGCCGGACACCAATCCCATGGAAGGCGTGGGCGTATCCGTTGGGGTAGGCGTTTCCGTAGGTGTGGCGGTCGGGGTGCGGGTGTTCGTGGGTGTGGCGGTCGGCGAACTGGTCGGGGTGGTCGTATCGGTCGGCGTGGGGCTGGGCCCGGGTGTGAAGGTGGCGGTGTCCGTGGGAGTCGGGGTCAGCGTGGGCGGGACCAGCGGGTCTAGCCGGGCGGAGAGCACCTGGTTGACCACCAGTTCGAGGTTGTCGTCGCCCTGGAGCACGCGCCGGTCGCGCAGCCGGTCGGCGATGGCTGCTTGCAAGGCTACGCTGTCTTCATAATCCCACTGCGTGACCGTGCGCACGGTCAGATTCAGCCGCAGCGTGTTTCCATCCCGCGCCGGGTTCCAATCGGCCAGCTCGGCGCCGGGTTTGCTCTCTACTGCTTGGCGGATAACCGTTTCGATCAGGGCATCCTGGGAGGCATCCTGCACGAACTGCACGCTCAGATACGTGAGCGGGATGAGCAGCGCAGCGGTCAGAATGGCAGAGACCTGCAGGCTGCGCGGCAGGCGGCTGCCTCCTTCGAGCGGCCGGGGGTTGAAGCCCAGAGCGAAAAAAACTAACGTAGCGGCGAAGGCGATGGTGATGGCGTTGGTGATGAAGAGCAAAAATGCGCCGCCGGCCACGTCCCATTCAGCAAAAGCGATGCCGATGCCGACGGTGCACAGCGGGGGCATCAGGGCGGTGGCGATGGCCACACCAGGCAGGGCAGCAGATATATTGGGCATGGCCAGGGCAAAGGCCGCCGCCAACCCACCAGCCAGGGCGACGCTGAGGTCGATGGGGCTGGGGTGGGTGCGGGCCAGCACCTCGTTGGGCAGCTCCTGCAAGGAGACGAAGGGCATGAAGCGGTTGCCCAGGGCGAGCAAGAAAGCGATGAAGATGGACACCAGGGCGCCGCGCGCCAGGGCCCTGGAGGAGTCGCCCAACAGCCGGCCGTCACCGGTGATGGAGGACATGCCCAGACCGATGATCGGCGACATCAGCGGCGCGACCAACATGGCCCCGATGATGGTTGCCGGGGAATCGATCAGCAAACCCAGGGTGGCGATGATGCTGGAAAGCACCACCAGTAAAAAGAAGTCGAAGTTGGGGTTGGCGGAGTCGCGCAGCAACACGATGGTCTCTGCGCGGCGTTCCTTGGAGATGCGCGGCACCAGCTTGCGCAGCCGATGGCGCAGGCGAATCCAGAGGGAGGGTTGGGGCGGTGGAGGCTGGGATTGGGCCATATCGCTGCGCCTATTGTACACTTTACCGGGTTCAGTGGGAGCGAATCGACACGCTGAATTTCACGGATGTGCTGTGGTCATCACCAGGTGGCTGGAATCGGAACGCGGATGACGGAGTTGGGAACTTTTAACCCTGTGTTTGCGTTAAAGAGATAGAATCGAGCAGAGCCTTCAAGTTCCGAGGGAGGAGCAATCCCCGGGACACCAGCGGACTCGAGAAATACAATATCCTTAGAAAGAGGAGTATACGAAAATGCGTACCCACAAATTAATTTCCTTGTTCAGCCTGATCCTGCTGGCCGCGCTGGCGCTGACCGCCTGCGGCACGCCGGCATTGGCGCAGTCTGAACCCACCAGTGAGCCACCGGTCCGCACGCTGCGGGTCAACGGCAGCGGGCAGGTCTTTATCAGCCCGGATATCGCTTACATCTCTATTGGCGTGCACACGGAAGGCGAAGAAGCCGCCTCAGTCGTCGCCGATAACAACGACCAGGCCGCCGAGCTGGTTGCTGCGCTCGAGGATGCCGGGGTAGCGGAGAAAGATATCCAGACCACCAACTTCAGCATCTCTCCCCGTCAGGAGTACGATGACCAGGGCAACTTGCAGGGCATTACGTATGTGGTTGACAACAGCGTCAACGTGACCGTGCGCGACCTAGAGTCCATTGGCGACCTGCTGGACGCCGCGGTACAAGCCGGGGCGAACGCAGTCAATGGCATCAGCTTTGACGTCTCCGACAAGGTCAGCGCGCTTTCCCAGGCTCGCCAGGCCGCGGTTGAAAACGCCCGAGCTCAGGCCGAAGAGCTGGCGGACGCCGCCGGTGTCGAACTGGGCGCAATCCAGTCGATCAATTCCTACGGCGGGTTCCCCACGCCGGTCGAGTTCGCCCGAGGTGGAGGCGCCATCGCTCAAGAGGCAGCAGCCAACGTACCTATCTCTCCAGGCCAGAACAGCCTGACAGTGGACGTCGAGATCGTGTACGAAATCCAGTAAAGGTTAAGTCGCGGGGTGTCAGGATGGGCTTGCCCATCCTGACACCCCTTTTTAATTAAGATACAATACCGGGCGTGGAAGATCCCCTGGTTTTCCGGCCTCCCAAGTTGAACGGCCTGATCGTGCATGTCGCGGCGATCGTGGTTTTTGGCGCCGCCAGCCTGTGGAGCATCTGGCAGGCGCTGCACACTCAGATCGGGCCACTTTTTCTGCTGTATCTGCTGCCCGGCTTACTGCTGGCGGTGTTGGTGCCTAACCTGGCCTATCGAGCATTCGCGTTATGGCGGGCGGCTTACTTCGTCGAGCGGGAGGGGCTGCGCCTGCACTGGGGGTTGCGCGCCGAAGACATCCCCATGGATCAGGTGATCGACGTGCAGCCAGCCGCGGAAGTTGAAGGCGAGCTGCCCCTGCCGTGGCTGCGCATACCGGGCTCGGTGCTGGGAGTCCGCAAACGGCTCGATGGAAGCGCCGTGGAGTTCTTGGCAGCCGATCCCGGGCGGTTGGTTCTGATTGCCACCCCCGAAAAGATCTTCGCCATTTCACCTGAAGATCCGGAAAAGTTTCTGAACGCCTATCGGGACCGGACGGAGCTCGGGTCGCTGTCACCCATCCCGGCTAAATCGGTGCGCGCTAGTTTCCTGCTTGCCCGGGTCTGGGCCACACAGGGGGCGCGTTACCTGCTGCTCGGCGGAGTGGCCCTTTCGCTGCTGCTGTTGATCTGGGTCAGCCTGGTGGCGCCGGGCCGCCAGCTGGTGCCATTGGGTTTCGACCTGGAAGGCAACCCAGGAGAATCCGTGCCCGCGATCCAGTTGATACTACTGCCGATTTTGAACGGTTTTTTCTTCCTGGCGAGCTTTCTGGTTGGTTTGTTCTTCTTCCGGCGGCGAGAAAACGAAATCGATGACGGCAGCGCCGCCCCGCTGGCTTACATCCTGTGGGGGAGCGGCGCTTTCACCGCCCTGCTCTTCTTAGGTGCGGTGTACTTCCTTTTAAGCGCCGGCTGATGCTGAGATTCGAGCAGTTCATCCCCAGGTTGTGCGGGGGTTATCCACAGATTACACAGGGTTTTCCACAGATTTTGGCAATTTATCCACAGGTTTTGCCCATCTGGGCCGGTCCCGGCCGGCTGAGGTCCCGTTGAGCGCGCAAATCGGAGTCGGCTTTGCACTTGGCGCCTTGATCGGTTATTTGGCTTATCGCGCCGGCGCCTTGAGCCCCAGCGGCGGTTGGGCGGCGGCGCTGGTCGGTGGGCTGATCTTCGGTTTGGGCGGATTGGCCTGGGCGACGCTGCTGTTGACTTTCTTCATCTCTTCCAGCCTGCTCTCACGCGCTTTTGCCGCCCGCAAAGCCAGCCTGAGCGAAAAGTTCTCCAAGGGCGCGCGGCGCGATTACGCTCAGGTACTGGCGAACGGCGGCCTGGGCGCGCTGCTGGTCCTAGTCCATGGGCTCTTCCCCGGGCAAGCCTGGCCCTGGATCGCCTTCGCCGGCGCCATGGCAGCAGTGAACGCCGACACCTGGGCTACCGAACTGGGCGTGCTCAACCCGCAGCCGCCGCGGTTGATCACCACCGGGGAAGCGGTGGAGACAGGCGCTTCCGGTGGCGTCAGCGCAAGCGGCTATCTGGCCGCGTTGAGCGGCGCCGGCCTGATCGGGCTGGGCGGGGTGCTGTTTATGAGGGGCAGCGGGGCCTGGATTTTCCTGGGGGCCGCAGTCCTGGGAGGGCTGGCTGGAACGTCGTTCGATTCACTGCTCGGCGCAACGGTGCAGGCGATTTACTTTTGCCCGGCTTGTGGGAAAGAGACCGAACACCATCCCCTCCACCGCTGCGGAACGACGACAGCCTGGCGGCGCGGCTGGGCCTGGCTGAACAACGACCTGGTCAACCTGGGGGCTTCGCTGGTTGGTGCTGCGGTAGGGTTAATCGGCTGGTACCTGGGGCAGGTTTTCCTGGGCTAAGAGCGCCGGCAGCTCGTTGAGGTCTTCGATCACCGGGCAATCCGCTTCGGGGAAGATGCCTTCCGGGTCGATCAACACCGGGTAAATCCCCGCGCGCCGGGCGCCGACCACGTCGGCGTAATAATTGTCCCCCACGTATAAAGTCTGCTCGGCTTGAGCGCCGAGCCGCTCCAGGGTCTGGTGGAAGACCTCCGGTTCGGGCTTCCAGGAGTTCAGCTCGCCGGCTGCCACCAGCACTTCAAAATAGTGGGCCAATTCGAGGGTCGCCATTTGTTCCACGAAGGAATGGGTGCGGTTGGAGAGCACGCCCAGCTGGTAGCCGGAATCTTTTAACGCCTGCAGCGTTTCGGGAACCCCGGGAGCGATCCAGTCTTCGGCCTTGAAATCGTTCATATAACGGAACACTTCGGGAGCCAGCGCAGCAGCCTGTTCCTCCGAGCAGCCAAAGGCAAGCAGGTTCAAGCGCGCGTGGTTGGTCCAGAAATCTTCCGGGCGATCCTCGTATTTCTCCTGGTCGGCGACCAGTTCCGGAGACTGCGCCCAGTAGTAATGCAGCCAGCGGATCGACGCACGCCGCTGCTCGGGAGAATCCGAAACCCCGGCCCGGACAGCGCAGTCGAAAAAGGCCTGGATAAAAGAAGGACGGCTGTGGCGCAGGGTGCCGTCCAGGTCGAAAAGAATGGTGCGAATTCCGTTTAAGGGTGGCAAAGGCATAATTCCGTTTATCCGCCGATCTCGCTCATCACCCGGTTGAGCGGGATGACGCCCTGATCCAGGCCGTGCCCCCAGGGCTTGTCCCAGATCGAGTCGAGGATCAGCTGGCGCAGCTCTGCGAGGCTTGCCCCGCTGCGCAAGGGGGTCAGCAGGTCAACTTCGCCCTCCCGAAGCAGGCACAGGCGCAGCCGGCCATCGGCGGTCAGCCGGGCCCGGTTGCAGGCCGCACAGAAGGGCTTGGAGACTGAAGAGATAAAGCCGACATCGCCCACCGCGCCGGGCAGGCGGAACAAGCGGGCTTCGCCGTCCAGCTCGCCGTCGTTGACGATCTCCAGGCGACCCAGGCGGGCTTCGATCAGGGCATGCATCTGCCGGGCGGTGACCAGGTTTTGAGTTTGTAAGTCCGTCGCCCCGGCAAAGGGCATCATCTCGATGAAGCGCACCTGCCAGGGGTGCTGCATGGTCAGGTGGGCCAGATCGACCACGTCCTTTTCGTTGTAGCCCTGAACGACGACGGCGTTGATTTTGATCGGGGTCAGCCCGGCGTCTTCAGCCGCCTGGATGCCAGCCCACACGTCTTCAACCTTGCCCCAACGGGTCAGCCGGACGAACTTTTCCGGATCCAAGGTGTCCAGGCTAACGTTGACGCGCTGCAAACCGGCCTCCGCCAGGGGGCGGGCCAGCTTGGCGAGCAAGACGCCGTTTGTGGTCATCGAGATCGAGCGCACCCCGGGTATGCGGTTCATCTCGCGCACCAGTTTCACGACGTGGGCGCGCACGGTCGGTTCGCCGCCGGTCAGGCGGTACTTATGGAAGCCGAGGCGGGAGAACAGGCGCACCAGATAAAGGATCTCGTCGTCCTGCATCAGCTCCGCGTTGGGCCGGAAAGTCATATCTTCCGGCATGCAGTACACGCAGCGCAGGTTGCAGTGATCGGTCAGGCTGATGCGCAGGTAAGAGATGAAACGTCCAAAACGGTCGATAGCCATGGGTGTGAAACACTAATCCAAGATATTTATGACTTAATTCATCTAAATTATACCGTAAAGCTGCTATCTCCTCCAGGGGGACAGACCAATTGGGGTGTGCGCAAATGTTGTTAGCTGGGGGTGTGGCGGCGTTTTAGTCGCCAAGGATCCAGGAAAGCCAGCTGCGCTTGCTTTGGAACGGCCCGCGCCCGCGCACCCGGCCGGTTTGCCCATTAACCATCACCGGGTAATGTTTCTCCCCACGACGTAAACGGCTGATCCAGAACGGCAGCAAGAGCAGCTGGAAAGATTCAACCAGCAGCCCAGAGGAATCGGTCTGCAGCAGTTCCCGGTCGAGAGCGTACCGGAGGCTGACTTCATCGCGCCCCTGGTCCAAGGCCTGCAGACGGGCATTGAGCGAGGCGTCCGCCAGGGAGATCCGGTAGGTTTCGGCCGGCCAATCTGCCAGATAGGCCGGATCGTACGGCTGCAGGCCTGAGAAATCAAAACGCTCGTATTCGCCGCGCCATTCACCGCTGAAATGATTGCTGGCGGGCACCAAAATCCGGTTATACAGGACCGCATCCTGCCCGATTCTGGGCGGCTTATTGCGATCGTCCGGATCGGGCGCGGTCCAGCCCAGCTCGCCGGAAATGGTGAAGGCCCAGACCGGCAGGTAAACGCCGTGGACGCGCAGGTTATTGGGGTGTACTCCACCGTCTTCCAGGGCGGCGGCCATGGCGAGCTGCGCCTGGCGCTTGTCCAGCTTAAAGGGGATCACTGCCTCAGGCGGAATCAACCGGCGGGTGAGGCTCACTTCGGTGACGTACACGGCAGCGCAGTATGGGCAGGTCAGGGAGAGCGTTTCGTGAGAGAGGATGAAGGAGGCGCCGCAAGCCGTGCACTCGAAGGCGCGCATGGCGACGGGATGGGAGTGGCCTTTGGCGGTTGCCAGCGCCAGGGTGAAATCGGCTTCATCCAGGCTGCCGTCCACGTCGGGGTGCTCGGCGCTCAACGGCTGGCGGACCTGACAGTACTCGCACACCAGGCGTTGCCCGTCAGGCGCATAGGTCAGCCTGCCGCCGCAGGTAGGGCAGACGAAGCGGCGCGCGCTGACGTCTTTCTCTTCTCCGGGGGGTGGCGGAAGGTGGTCCGGATCGACGATCTCCCGGGGGTCGAGGCGCCCATCCAGCACAGCCAGGCTGCGCCGTGCCTGGTAATGGTTGGGCTGGTGCCCGAGCACCTCCTCCAGGTAAGCGCGTCTCTTCGCCGGATCGAGGCAGATCTCGCTCAACCAGAACAAGGCATCGACTTTTTGGTGCAAAGCGGGATTAAGCCGGAGGACCCACTCCAGGTAGAAACAGGCTTCTTCTTTATCTCCGGACTTTGCAGCGGCGATGCCGCGCACCAGCAAACCACGCACGCTATCCGACATCGGTGAATTCGCCCATTGTTGGTAAAGTGGCTAAAATTTTACTCCAAATCAGCGAGGACATACGCACTTGAGGGAAGAAAGGGGTGTTTGCGCGGGCTTCGCAGGCACAAACACCTCTACTTTTAGATCAACTTGCGGATGTGGGCGGTGTGGTCGCGTTCGTGCCACAGCGTCCGGCGCAGCAGCTTGCGGGGGCTCCAAAGCTCAGCGTCGACGCCAACCACCTGCGACGAACCCTCCAGTTCTGGCAGCTGCTCCAGCAAGTGGGCGCGCACCGCTCCCAGCCGCTCGAAGGGGTCCCGCGGCACCTCCCGCTGCGGGAAAGCCAGCCCCAAACGATCCAAATACCACCACTCTGCGCCGCCGACGTGGCGCAGGATGCCTTTGATGTTCCAGCGCTCGCCGGGCTGCTTTACCTCCAGCGCTTCTTGGGAAAGGCCTTCCACCGTGGAGAGCAGGTCCGCCCGGCTCCATTCGAGCAGCTCCCGGGCGCGGACGATCTCGGCGCCGGTCAGCGGCTTCCAATCATGCTGGAACCAGGCGCTGACTTCGTAACCGCCCTGCTCGACCCGTTCGAAAGCCTCGTTGACCCGATAGTCCACCCAGGTGTCGACGACGCGAATCTCGATCTCACCGGCTGACGGAGAGGGACGATCGTCGTGTTTGCCAAGCCAGGCCCGGTACGCCTTGATCGCTGCGGGCAGGTTCGCCAGCGCTTCGTTCCCGTTGGCGCCGGCGGCGAAGCAGCCTGAATGGTTCAATACCCAGGCCAGCGAGCCCTCGGAAGAGCCGGTTTCGAGCCCAACTTCGAACAGCATGCCGACCTCCCGGAAAAGTTTCTACGCCGCGGCGACGGCGGCGACCTGCCCGCCGGTCATTTTGACCAGGTCGGAAGGGGTCAGCCGGAAGACCGCGTGGGGGGTGCCGGCCGCGGCCCAGATGACCTCGTAACCCAGCAAATCCTGGTCAACGTAAGTCTTCAACGGTTTGTCATGACCCAGCGGCGGAACGCCGCCGATGGCGAACCCAGTGTGCTGGCGCACAAAATCGGCGTCAGCCATGCCGATGGACTCACCGATTAAAACCCCAACGGCCTCCACATCGACGCGGTTCGAACCGCTGGCGATCACCAGGATGGGACGTGCGCTGCGGGTGCGGAAGACCAGCGACTTGGCGATCTGCCCGACCTGGCAGCCAATCGCCCGGGCAGCGTCAACGGCGGTGCGGGTGGAGGCAGGCAGCTCGACCACTTCCAGGGTCAGGCCTAACTGCTCCAGAGCGGCTTGCACGCGTTGGGCGCTGGCGCTCAATTCAGTTGACATCATGCCTCCATATTTACAGGGTACTTTGACCGGGCTTCACTCGACCAAACATCACCAAGTTCATTTCATCCAGCCGCGCCGGCGCATCCAAAAGAACATCACCAGGGGCGTGACCAAGGATACCAATAAAATCAAAACGAAGGCGGGCTGGCTCGTCCAGGTGGGCAGATCGGCGTGGGCGGTGAAGAAATTCATGCCGAAGAAGCCGGTCAGGAAGGAAAGCGGCATGAACAGGGTGGTGATGATGGTCAGGGTCTTCATCACCTCGTTCATACGGTTGTTGACCACCGAGAGGTACGAGTCTAGCGTGCTGCTGACCAGGTCACGCACGCTCTCGGTGATGTCGTGCATGCGCACCAGATGGTCGTACACATCGCGGAAATAGATGCGGGTGCGGGCGTCGATCACGGCGTATTCGTCGCGGGCCAGCTTGTTGATCGTTTCCCGCTGCGGCCCGATGATCCGGCGCAGGGTGACCGCGGCGCGTTTCAGACCGAAAATATCCTCCAGCGCTTCGCTAGCCTCATCTTCGAAGACGACGTCTTCGAGGCGTTCGATCTCGTCGTCCATGATCTCCACCACCGGCATATAGCTGGCGACCAGCTCGTCAGCGAGCTTGGAGAACAGGAAGTCAACCCCATTGCGCCAGATACGTTCGTCGTGCTGGCAAATTTGCCAGACCCGCTCGATGGCGCCGATCTGCGTCGTGCGGTGGGTGACCAGGTAATTGCGCCCCAGGAAAACATCCAGTTCCTTGGTATCCAGATCACCCATCTCTCGTGGGTCGAAAGCGATTGCGTGTACTACGATGTAGAGGTAATCGCTCCAATCGTCGACTTTGGGAACATGGGACTCACGCAAGGCGTCGTCCACCGCCAGCGGGTGAAATCCGAAGGTCTCGCGCAGGATTGCTTCCTCGGCTTCCGGCGCTTCGTCATCGAAATCTACCCATAAGTAGGCAGTTTTATCGGCAAGGACTGCGGCGTACTCCGCAGGGGGTAAGTCGGTTTGAAGATGGCCATCGGGGGTGAAATAAAGTGAATGGATCAAGAAGATAGCTCCGGGATGGGATGGCGGTTGAGGGCTGTTCGCGGTCAGTCCGCTTGGCAGATTGTAACTTAAAGCGCGCGGATGAGAAACGTGAGCCTGGTGGTTGGAAACGCCGGCCAGACCGGTTTAACAACAAAAGCCCTGCTTCAGTGAAGCAGCGGCTTTTGTTCTGCAATGTTGGTTGGAGTGTTCTAGGAGGCGGTCAGGCCTCACATGCAGACATAGTGTAACACGAACCCGCCCGGATGGACTTTTCGATTCTGCAAAGTTGGCGAGTCCAACCCTTATGGGTAAAAGAATTCGACCAGCGCCCGGGCGACCGCCTCCGCTTCGTCGTGCTGCAACCAGTGACTGGCGTTTTCGAAGAACACGGCCTGCCCCCGATCGCACAGGTCAAGACAAGCTTGGACCAGCTCCCGGCCCAACGCCGCATCCCTGGCGCCCCATAACAACAGGGTCGGCAGACTAAGGCGCGGATGGGGGAAGCTGGGAGGGTAGCGCAGCGCTGCCCGGTACCAGTTCAGCATGGCCGTAAAGGCGCCAGGGCGCCACCAGGCCCGGCGGTACTGCTCCAGGTCTGCCGCGGTGAAGGAACCCGCTTTGGCAGGCCGAACCATCGCTGCTTCGACCAACTCCCAATCGTTGTTGCGCAGGAGGGCTTCTGGCAGGCGCGGGATCTGGAAGAAAAGCGCGTATGCGCTGCGCAGGACCTGACGCGGGTTGGTCCGTAAAGCCCGCATCATCGCCACCGGGTGCGGTCCATTGAGGATAGCCAGCCGCTCCACCCGTTGGGGACGCCAAAGCGCCAGGGACCAGGCCACGATCCCGCCCCAGTCGTGCCCGGCGAGGTACACTTTTTCACGGCCTTGTGCGTCGATCAACCCGGTTACATCAGCGACCAGTTCACCCAGGCGGTAAGCTGCGACCCCCGCCGGCGCGTCGCTGAGGTTATAGCCGCGCTGATCGGGGACCAGCACCCGGAAACCGGCCTGGGCCAACGGTTCGACCTGCCGCCGCCAGCCGTACCAAAACTCAGGAAAACCGTGCAGCAGGATCACCCGGGGCCCATCCTGCGGGCCGGCTTGCATAACGTGCAGGCGGATTCCATTGGTGTGGAGGTAGGTATGTTCCATAGCCGTATTATCCCCGGTTGAATTCAATTCCGCAAGCGACATTGATCTATCGGATGATCGATTTAAATGTATAATGTGTTTGTTACTGTAAATACAAAGGACCTACGCACTTGAGGGAAGAAAGGGGGGTGTTTGGGCAGGCAAAGCCCGCCTAAACACCCCGCTTTCCCCGGAACTGCGTAACTCCTACTACAATTATTTTAGTGATACGCCAGTCAACTGCTGATTGACATGATGCCTGAGATGCGCCCAATCATCCCACGGCGGAGATAATGGCGCGCTGATCAAGGGGAAAATCGGAGAGCTGTGAATGTATCTTCAGCAAACTGCATCGTCCATAGGTTACTTTCGTTTCGTTCCGTGGGTCGTATTTATCCCTGCAATTGGGTTGCTGCTTAATATCATCATCGGGGGGCGGTTGGGGGAGAAAGGGATAGGCTGGCTGGCCAGCAGCGCCTCTGGGCTGGCCTTTGTCGTCGCCGTGCTCCAGGCGATCTCGCTCGCGAGCCATCCCGAGGGGGCGGTCTTACCCCTGTTCGATTGGATCACCGCTGGGGATATTAACCTTGGCTGGGCCTTCCGCGTGGATACCCTGTCCGTCACCATGATGCTGGTGGTATCCGGTGTGGGGACCTTGATCCACATTTATGCCATCGGCTACATGCATGAAGATGTGCGCTTCAACGGCGATCCAGGACGGTATCGCCGTTTCTTTGTCTTCTTTAACCTGTTCATTTTCTTCATGATGATCCTGGTGTCGGCGGACAGCTACCTGATGATGTTCGTCGGCTGGGAGGGGGTCGGGTTATGTTCCTACCTGTTGATCGGCTTTTGGTATGAAAAGGGAAAAGACGGCATCGGCAACGCCATCGCCGCCAAGAAAGCATTTGTCACCAACCGGGTCGGCGATTTCGGCTTCCTGATCGCCGCCTTCTTAATTTTTACCACTTTTGGAACCTTCAAGTTCGAGGAGGTTTTCGCGCTGGCTCCCCAGGCGGCGCCTGCCGTGATCCTGGCGATCACGTTGTTCATGCTCCTGGGGGTAACCGGGAAGTCTGCCCAGCTGCCGCTTTACGTGTGGCTGCCAGACGCCATGGCTGGCCCAACCCCGGTCTCGGCGTTGATCCATGCGGCCACGATGGTGACAGCCGGCGTGTACCTGGTGGCCCGCTCGCACCCGCTGTACTCACTGGCGCCCACCGCCCAATCGACGGTCGCGATGGTCGGCGCGCTGACCGCCTTGTTCGCCGCGACCATTGCGGTCGGCCAGTTCGACATCAAAAAGGTCCTGGCCTACTCGACGATCAGCCAGCTCGGCTTCATGGTGGCCGCGGTAGGGATGGGCGCATTCGTCGCCGGCATGTTCCATTTAGTCGCTCACGCCTTCTTCAAGGCCTTGCTGTTCCTGTCGGCCGGCTCGGTCATCCAGGGCGTTGAGCACGGCCATCACTCGGTCCAGAAGCACGCCTCCGGGAAGGTAAAACATAAAGAGGGAAAAGACTTCGATCCCAACGACATGCGCACCATGGGTGGGCTGCGCACGCGCATGCCGGTGACCTTTTGGGTGTACACGATCGGCGCCCTGGCGCTCTCGGGCATCCCCCCTTTAGCCGGGTTCTTTTCTAAAGATGAGATCCTGGCCGAGGCCAGCGATCTGAACAGAACCGTCTATGTTCTCCTGGCGATCGCCGCCTTTTTCACCGCCTTTTACATGGGTCGCCAAGTGCTGATGGTTTTCTTCGGGAAACCGCGCTCCGAGTCAGCCGCTCAGGCAGTCGAAAACCCTCCGGTGATGACCATACCCTTAGTCGTGTTGGCCTTCCTATCGGTCGTTGGGGGAGCGCTCAACCTGCCGGGCTTGCACACCTTATCCACCTGGCTGGGGCATACCCTGGGCGAGGTCCACCCTGGGGAATTCAACCCGCTGGTGGCGATCATCTCCACCGTGCTTGCCCTGGCCGCGCTGCTGCTAGCCTGGTATCTCTATGGAAGACGGTACCAGCAGATGTTGGCCTTGCCCGCCGCCAAACGGCCGGACGATCCGCTACGGCGGCTGCTCGGACCGATCTTCACCGGGATGGAACACAAGTGGTGGGTGGATGAACTGTATAACGCGTTATTTATCCGGCCTTATAAAGCGTTCTCCAGATTCTTGATCCGCGGGGAAGACGAAGCCGACGAAAGGGAATTTTGGGAATATTGGTTCCACGAGGTTTTCCTGGTGGGCGGCTACCACGCCCTGTCGAACTTCACCGCGCAGGTCCTGGACCTGAAGTTCATTGATGGCATCTTCAACGGTTCAGCGGCTGCCGTCCGCAGGCTGAGTAGTAGGCTGCGGCGCATCCAAACCGGATACGTGCGCGATTACGCCCTGGCTGCGTTGATTGGCATCGTGCTTATTTTGGGTTTTTTGATCCTACGGTGAGATTTACCTTCTCCCGTCGAACTGCGTAACTCCTGCAAAATGTAAAGGATGGTCTATGGACGCTTGGCTGCTCACGCTGGTTATTTTCTCTCCAATTTTAGGGATTTTCGTCATTCTGTTCGTCAACCCTGAAAAGAAGCAAATCATCCGCTGGCTGGCCTTGATTACTTCCCTGATCACGCTGGCCTTATCCCTCTGGGTGCTGGCTCGCTTTGACCTTAACACTCCCGATATGCAGCTGGCAGTTAAGCTGCCCTGGATAGAGTTTGCCGATTTCACCATCGCCTACGAAGTGGGCGTCGACGGGCTGAGCATCCTGCTGATCTTGCTGACCAGCTTGCTAACCATGCTGGCGATCGTCTCCAGCTGGGATGCGATTCAGGAAGGCGTCAAGAACTACATGATCTTCTTCCTCATGCTGGAGACCGGCATGCTAGGCGTTTTCTTATCCCTGGACCTGTTCCTTTTCTACATCTTCTGGGAGTTCAGCCTGGTGCCGATGTACTTCCTGATCGGCATCTGGGGTGGGCCGCGGCGCATTTACGCGGCGATTAAATTCTTCCTCTACACCATGGCGGGATCGATCCTGATGCTGCTCGCCATCTTGTGGTTAGGAGTCCAGGGACGTTCGTTTTCGCTGCACACCTTGCTAACCGAAAGCAATATCACCCAAAACATACCCCCGAACATCGAGATCTGGTTGTTCCTGGCCTTCGCAATCGCCTTCGCCATCAAAGTGCCCATGTTCCCGTTCCACTCCTGGCTGCCCGATGCGCACGTCGAGGCTCCTACTGCCGGGTCGGTCGTGCTGGCAGGCGTGCTGCTGAAGATGGGCGCGTACGGGTTTTTACGCTTCAATCTTTCCCTGTTCCCGCACGCCAGCGTGCGCCTGGCGCCCTGGATCGCGGCTGTCGCCGTGATCGGTATCATTTACGGCGCGATCACCTCCTTTGCCCAATCGGACATGAAGAAGTTGGTGGCGTATTCGTCCATCAGCCACATGGGATTCGTCATGTTGGGTATCTTCGCCCTCAACGTCAATGGTCTCGAAGGAGCCATCTTGCAGATGGTCAACCACGGGATCAGCACCGGGGCTTTGTTCCTCGTGGTGGGCATGATTTACGAACGCTTGCACACCCGCTTGATGAGCGCCTTCGGTGGTTTGTGGAGCGTCATGCCGGTTTACGCGGTCATCGGTTTGATCGTGACCCTGTCTTCGATGGCGCTGCCGGGGCTGAACGGATTTGTGGGTGAATTTACCATCCTGTTGGGCGCCTTCGGCTCGCAGATCCTGAACAGCTATTGGTTTGCCGGGATCGGCGCCGTCGGGGTGATTTTAGCAGCTGTGTATCTCTTGCAGATGTACCAGAAGGTATTCCTGGGACCGGTGACGCACGAAGAAAACCGCTCCCTCAAGGACATGAACTGGCGCGAGATCTTGACCCTGGTGCCATTGGTGGTGCTGATCTTCTGGATTGGCGTTTATCCACGACCGTTCTTCAACCTGATGGCGCCGACCGTCGAGCAGATCGTGAGCAATCTACAAGCCGCGATCGCCGTAATGCCATAGTTCTGCCGATCGACTGCATGTGAAGGGGTAACCCTAGCACTATTGCAGCTTGCGGCAGCAACCGATAATCTGCGTGCCCGGAGCTGGGCTGCAATTGTTTAGGACACAATCAGGAGCCGAGGAGAATTTCTCCTCGGCTCCTGGCTTTGTTCTGAAAGCTTCGGAGTTACGCAGTTCAAAGGGGAACCGGGGGGTTGGGGGGCAACGCCCGCCACAACACCTCTAAATCCTTCCAGATGGAGCTTAGGTAACGCTTAACTCAAGCGTATTAATTATTAAGGACAAACTTACTCCAAAATGATACCTTATTAAATGTAAGACTTACGCAGCCCACAACCCTCCCCCACGGCCGGGTTCAAAACGAGAGGATGCCGTTGCCAGCATTTGCCTCTGATAAATCCGAACGTACGATCCGTCCCGTCGTCATCACGGGGGCTTTACTGATCTATGCGGGCATCGTTTTAATGCGTCTGGTGCAGGCCGGCGGTCTGGAAAGAATCTGCTCCATGGGGTTGGTGTGCTTCGACCGCACGCTGGTTGCTCCCCAGCTGGTCCCGCAATTGGCTTTGGCGCTGCCCCTGGCGATCCTGGGGATAATCCCGCTGATCCGCCGCAAACTGGTGCATGCCTGGTTCAGTTGGCCGGTGACCGCGGCGTTGATCATGCTCGCCGGACAGATCGCCATCGCTGGGAGCGTCAATGCCGGATGGATCCGGCATTCCACCTGGCTGCCCCCGCTGCACTTGCTGCTCTCCCTGATCATACTGGGCTTGCTGCTGGTCCCGACTACACTCTCCTTTTACCCGGACGAGCGACTGTCGCTGCAGACTTTCCCAGCAGCTTGGCGCGCTGCCGCCCGGACCCTCTCCGGCCGTCTTTCCTGGTTGACTTTAGGAGCCGTATTTGTCTCGTTGGTCAGCGGGGCGCTGGTATCCGGGGACGCCTCCCTGGCTGCCTGCCCGGCCTGGCCTTTCTGTGCGAGCTCGTTCTGGCCTGCGGACGCGGGGGCATGGCTCAACCTCTTCCACCGCGCCAGCGTGGGCGTGAGCGGCCTGCTGTTGGCGGCATTCCTGTGGGACGCCTGGCGCGCCCGCAGGGCCGCGACCGCGCCCCTGGTAGCTGCCTCCGCGGCCGGAGTTTTGTTCGGCGCGCAATCCCTGGTCGGGGCAGTCTTGCTCCAGGAGGGCGCGCCGCTGGATATGCAGGGGTTACACCAGGCTACCGCGGTGGGCGCCTGGGCCGCACTGGTGGTCGCCCTGGTTGCCAACGGCATGGCCCACTTGGAATTCGAGCGCGGCGCGCTTAAACCCAGCGCCGGATTCTGGCGCCCCGGCCTGCTGAAAGATTACCTGGCGCTGACCAAGCCCATCGTGGTCGTTTTGCTGCTGGTCACGACCTACGCCGGCATGGTGATCGGAGCGCGCGCCTGGCCCTCCTTACGGCTGGCTTTCTTCACCCTTTTGGGCGGTGCCCTGGCTGCCGGCGGCTGCGGCGCGATCAACCAGTTCATCGACCGGCGGGATGACGCCCGCATGCAGCGCACTGAGCGTCGCCCGCTCCCAAGCGGTAGATTAGAACCCGGGGAAGCGCTGGCCTTTGGTGTATCCGCCTGCCTGGCGGCGCTCTACCTGACGATCGTCTTCGTCAACTGGCTGACCGCGCTGCTCATCCTGGGCGGCATCTGCTACTACGCGCTGGTTTACAGCCTGCTGCTCAAAAAAACCACGGTCCAGAACATCGTCATCGGCGGCGGGGCCGGCGCGGTGCCCCCCATGGTCGGCTGGGCTGCGGCCACGCACAGTCTCGCGCTGCCCGCCGCGCTCCTGTTTATCCTGGTGTTCCTCTGGACGCCGCCGCATTTTTGGGCTTTAGCCATCGTTCGCCGCAAAGACTACGCTCGCGCGGGGGTGCCGATGCTGCCGGTCGTGCGCGGCCTGGCGCATACCCGCAAGCAGATCTGGTTCTACAGTCTCGGGTTGGTCGCCTTCACGCTGCTCCTGCCCGTGCTCGGCCTTGGCCGCCTGCCGTACCTGGCCGGCGCTGTAATTTTAGGCGGCGGTTTGTTAGGCGCAGCCTGGAAGGTCTGGCGGGAGGGCGGCAACAAACATGCCTGGAAAATGTACCGTTATTCCAGCTTGTACCTGGCCGGCGTGTTCCTGGCCTTGATGATCGACGCGCTGATTTGAGCATCGCTACCATGATCCACCTGCGTTATGCCCGGCTGTCCGTTACTTTGGTGATTCTGCTGGGCTGCCTGGCGGCCTGCGCGGATCAGCAAGCCAGTCCGGCCCCAACTCAGCCCGGCCCTTCATCCATCGCCGTGACCGTCGCCTCGGATGAATTCGCCGCCGGCGAGCCGCGCGTGCCTTTCGTCTTGTTCGATGGCTCCCGGCCGCTTGCTACGGCCCAGTCCGTGATGGTAACGGCCATCGATCTGAGTTCGAGCACCCCGGAACCGGGTTGGAGTGGAGAAGCTGCCAATTACTCGGATTACTCGATACCTTATTGGGTGGTTTATCCGGAGCTCCCCCGGGCAGGTTTCTGGAATCTGCAGACCGACATCACCCTGGAGGATGGCAGCCATACGGTCAGCCAGTTCGCCATCCAGGCCGTCGATCAAACCGCCTCACCGGGCATCGGGGAGGTCCCGCCGGCGAGTCATAACCGCACTCTGAAGACCGAACCCGACCTGGCCAAGCTCAGCTCCGACACGGACCCCGATCCAGCGCTTTACCAGCTCACCGTGGCGGAGGCGATCGAGTCTGGCAAACCCAGCGTGGTCACCTTTGCCACCCCGGCATACTGCACCAGCCGCCTGTGCGCCCCGGTGGTAAACACCGTCAAGCAGGTTGCTTCACAGGAGAGGGAGGCGGCTAACTTCATTCACATTGAAGTCTATAAGGAGTTCAACCCGCTGACCTACGCCGACGAGATGGCCGAATGGCATCTGCAAAGCGAACCCTGGACCTTCGTCCTGGACGAGCAGGGCGTCGTCGTCGATCGCTTCGGAGGGCCGCTCTCGGCCAATGAACTCACCCAGGCATTAGAGCCGCTGCTGGAGAAGCCGTGAAACGAATCTTATGCTTTGCTTTCAGCCTGGTCTTGATTTTGACCCTGGACAGCGGTACCGCGCTGGCCCACGCCAGCCTGGTCGAGTCAACTCCGGCGCCCGGGGAAACTGTGGGTCCCAACCTGGAAGCCATCCGGCTGCGCTTTGACGATGAACTGGCCCCGGAAAGCAGCCTGGCAGTGCTGGGCGCCAATTTTCAGCCGGTCACCGGTTTGGAACTGCAGGTGGAGGGAGAGGCGATCATCGCCCAGCTCAGCTCCCCTTTACAGCCCGACACCTATACCGTCCAGTGGGTGGCAGTCGCCTCCGATGGGGATACCACCCAGGGCAGTTTCCAATTCGGGGTGCAGGAAGCAGCAGGGATACAACCCGGTTTAATCTGGGCCGGGGCGGCCATCGCGGTCCTGGGGTTATTCGCCGGTTTCGTATGGATGCGCAGGCGGCCGCGTTCTGACTGAGGCAGGCGACTCGAGCAAGCTAACAAGCTAGAAGAGAGTGAACCTTATGCGGAGACTATGCAAACTTTCGATTGGTTTAGCCACGGGGATCTTGCTGACCAGCTGCGCGCCTTCACCTTCCTTTATGGAGCCCAGTTCTTCGGTCGCCTTTGACGAAGCCTGGCTGTACCGCCTGCTGCTGTATATGTCTGTGGCGGTCTTCTTGCTGGTAGAAGGGCTGCTGATCTACAACATCGTCCGGTTCCGCAGCCGGCCCGGTGACCAGAGCGTTCCCAAGCAGATCTACGGGAACACCCGCCTGGAAGTGATCTGGACCGCGATCCCGCTGTTGATCGTCGCCGTGATCTTCGGGTTGACCGTAAACACCGTCAACGCCGTTGCGCCGCCACAGCGTTCGGCAAACGATATCCGGCTGCATGTGGTCGGACACCAGTGGTGGTGGGAGTTCCAATACCCGGACCTGAAAGTCGTGACCGCCAACGAGCTGCACGTACCCGTCGGCGCTACGGTGCAGATCGATTTGGATTCGGTCGATGTCATTCACAGCTTCTGGGTTCCGCAGCTGTCCAGCAAGGTTGACGTGATCCCGGGTCAGACCAACCATCTGTGGATCAGAGCCGATCGCCAGGGCAGCTACCACGGGCAATGCGCCGAATTCTGCGGGCTTAACCACGCCAATATGCGCATCAAAGTGGTGGTCGAATCGCAAGCCGATTTCGACGCCTGGGTGAGCAACCAGCAAAAGCCCCCCACCCAACCTCAGACCGACCAGGAGAAACAGGGTATGGACATCCTCACCACCGGTATTTGCAACAGCTGCCACACCGTTGGTCAAAACAAAGCCGAGAAGGAAGTCGGTCCTAACCTGACCCACCTGATGTCCCGCAGCGTGTTTGCCGGAGCGACCTTCGAGCTGAACGAAGCGAATTTGCGCCGCTGGCTGCAGGATAACCAGTCGATGAAGCCGGGCAACGATATGAGCCTGAACCCCAAGAGCGAGGAAATCGACCCGCTGATCGCTTACCTGACTCAACTGAAATAAGGCAGGAGAAGATGACTACTCAAGCCCAAGCCCTCCCACGAGCCCAAAGATTTGCCCATACCAGCCTGGGCAGCTGGATCATGACGGTTGACCACAAGCGCATCGGTATCCTTTATCTGATCACTGCGTTTGTCTTCTTCCTGGTGGCCGGGATTTTCGCGCTGCTTATGCGCTTGCAGCTGGCCCAGCCGGATGCGACCGTACTCAGCAACGCAACCTATAACGAGATCTTCACCATGCACGGCACGACGATGATCTTCCTGGTGGTGATGCCGCTGTCGGCCGGGTTGGGCAACTACCTGGTTCCGCTGATGATCGGCGCCCGCGATATGGCTTACCCAAAACTAAACGCGCTCAGCTACTGGTTGTTCCTTTCCGGCGGCACGCTGCTCTACAGCAGCTTTCTCTTCGGCGGGGCGCCGGATGCGGGCTGGTTTAGCTATGCCCCGCTGACCGAAAAAGCTTTCTCCCGCGGCCCGGCGATGGATTTCTGGGCGCTGGCGATCCTCATTTTAGGGATTTCAACCACCCTGGGTTCGATCAACTTTCTCGTCACAACCATTCAGCTGCGCGCCCCCGGGATGACTTTCCGGCGCATCCCCGTGTTCGTCTGGATGGTGGTGATCACCAGCATCCTTGCAGTTTTCTCACTGCCTTCGCTGACCACGGCAGCGGTGCTGCTGCTACTTGACCGCACGGTGAACACCCATTTCTTTGTCGTTTCCCAAGGCGGCGACGCGCTGCTCTGGCAGCACCTGTTCTGGTTCTTCGGCCATCCGGAGGTCTACATCCTGATCCTGCCGGCGTTTGGCATCGTCTCTGAAATCGTTCCGGTGTTCTCCAGCAAGCCGCTCTTCGGCTACACTGCGGTGGTGCTTTCGGGGTTGGCCATCGGACTGCTCGGCTTCACCGTCTGGGCGCACCACATGTTTGCGACCGGCATGCCTACCCTCGCCCTGCTGTTCTTCTCCGCCGACAGCTTCTTAATCGGCGTGCCTACCGGGATCAAGATCTTCGCCTGGCTGGGCACGATGTGGGGAGGAAAGCTGCGTTTCAAAACACCGATGCTATTTACCATTGGTGAAATTGCATTGTTCACCATCGGCGGGTTGGACGGCATCCACATGGCGGTAGTGCCGGTCGATTGGCAGATAACCGACAGCTACTACGTGGTTTCTCACATTCACTATGTGCTTTTCGGCGGGGCGATCTTCGGGATTTTCGCCGGCCTGTTTTACTGGTTCCCCAAATTTACCGGACGAATGATGAACGAAGCCCTGGGCAAATGGCAGTTCTGGACCATGTTCATTGGCATGAACCTGGTGTTCTTTCCCATGCATATCCTGGGGCTGCTGGGCATGCCCCGGCGCATTTACACTTACGGAGCAGGTCTGGGTTGGGGGATCTGGAACTTAATCGAGACGATCGGCGCGTTCACGATCGCTGTGGGGGTCGCCATCTTCCTGGTCAACTTCTTCCTCAGCCTGCGACAGCCTCAGACTGCCCCGGATGACCCCTGGGACGCCTACACGCTCGAATGGAAAACCAGTTCGCCTCCGCCGAATTACAACTTCGCCGAAATCCCCACCGTGCGCAGCGGCCGCCCACTCTGGGATGAAAAGCATCCCGAACTGGCCGACTGGAAGCAACCGGAGGCAGCCTGATCATGGATATCCCCTATACGGAGAACCCGCCAAAGCGCCTCGGCGGCGCCAAAGTAACTTTGCTGATCGTTCTGGCCTCAGAAACCGCCTTTTTTGCCACGCTGGTGATGTCCTACCTGTACCTGCGCACCACCCAGGCGAACTGGCCTTACCAGCAGGTCTCGCTCTCCCGGCTGGCGCTTCCCGCTCTCAACACCGCGCTGCTCTTATTCAGCGTGTTGCTGGCCCACAGGGCGACCGCAGCCATCCAGCAGGACAAACCAACCAGGCTGAAGCTGGCCTTGCTGCTGACCTGGATCCTCGGCCTGGTCTTCGTGCTCGGCCAGGTGCTGGAGTTCAATCACGCCGGCATGGCGCCGGACGACCTGGCTTTTGGCGGAGTGTTTTTTGCCCTGATGGGTTTCCATGCCTTGCACGTCCTGGCGGGGATGTTCGTTCTGACGCTTTTATTCTGGCGCGCCCAGCTGGGCGATTTTAGCGGGCAGGACTACGATCCGGTTGAAGTCGGCGTCTGGTTTTGGGATTACGTCGTTGCGGTTTGGGTGGTGCTGTTCACGGTGCTCTATTTGGTCTGACTATGCTCTTGCATACCTCGCCGCACTTCGGAATTGGCTGGAATTGGGAGCCCTCGGTGCTCTTCGGTTTGGCGTTGCTAACCGGAACATATCTGGTTATCGCCGGCCCGCTCCAACGGCGATTCGCCTCCGGCAAGCCGCTGCCCGTATCCAGGCAGCTGGCCTTCCACGCCGGCACCTTCAGCCTGTTCCTGGCGCTGGTCAGCCCTTTGGATGTGCTGGCGGACGAGTACCTGTTCAGCGCCCACATGGTGCAGCATATGCTGCTGCTCTACGTTGCGCCGCCACTGTGGTTGATCGGATTACCGGACTGGGCGATGTCGTTGAGCGCCTTGGGCGATATCCTGCGCCGCGTGGCGGGTTACCTGACCCGGCCGCTGATCGCCTTTTTGATCTTCAACGGGATCATGTGGACCTGGCACCTGCCCAGCCTCTACGAAGCCGCGTTGGCTAACGAGAACCTGCACATCTTCGAACATTTGACCTTTCTCGCCGCGGCCGTGATCGGATGGTGGCCTGTGTTGGCGCCGGTCCCCGGGAGCGCCCGGCGGCTGCCGTCGTTTACGCGCAGCCTTTACTTATTTCTCTCTTCGTTTCCCTGTACAGCCCTGGCTGCATTGATCACGCTTTCCACGACGGTGCTGTACCCCTTTTACGGCGCGCACCCCTGGCAGTGGGGGTTATCCCCGCTGGCCGATCAGCGCCTGGGCGGGCTGATCATGTGGCTGCCGGCAGACATGATCTTGATGCTGGTGAACATGGGCATA
The DNA here is from genome assembly GCA_964400875.1 of uncultured Anaerolineaceae bacterium. Lineage (GTDB taxonomy): Bacteria > Chloroflexota > Anaerolineae > Anaerolineales > UBA4823 > CAYNWK01. The sequence goes on from CAYNWK010000004.1 coordinate 59,556, forward strand.
CTGTACCGGTGGTTTAAGGGTTCGGACCTGGTCAAGACCACGAACGCGGAGATTTAGAAAAGGAGTTTTAGAGATGCCTGCACCGGAAAAACCTGAAATTCACCTGCCCAGCCCTAGTTTTTGGCCGATCCTGGTTGCCCTGGGCGTCTTATTAATCGCACTGGGGATCATCTTTAACCTGATCATCAGTTTGGTGGGCGTGGTCCTGCTCCTGGGCGCCCAGGTGGGCTGGATGCTTGAAAACCGGGTTGACGCCGCCGATGGGGAGGCCGCTCATGAATGAGATGACCGGAACGGAAGCAATTCTTGACCAGCGGGAGAACAGCAAACTTGGCATGTGGATTTTCCTGGGCGGCGAGGTCGTCTTCTTTGCGACCTTGATCCTGGCCTTCATGCTCTTCCGCCTGCGCGATCCCGCCGGTTATGATGGCTTTAAAGCCAATTTGAGCATCCCGATCATTGGGATTAATACGTTTATCCTGATCGCCAGCAGCTATATGGTCGTACGCTCGCTGGAGGCCATCCGGGAGGGGTCTCGGGCGGGCCTGCGCAACAACCTGATCGGCGTGATCGTCCTCGGCGCGCTCTTTCTGGGAGGCCAGGCCTTTGAATGGATCACTTTATTCAACGATGGCGTCTCGGTAACCGATCATTTCGGAACGCCCTTTTTTACCGTGACCGGCATTCACGGCACCCACGTCTTGGTCGGCTTAATCTGGGCGTTGATCGTCTTGATCAGCGCGATACGCGGGGCTTATTCTGCTACAGACCACCGGGGCGTCGAAATATTCGGCCTGTACTGGCATTTTGTCGACGTCGTTTGGGTGGTCCTTTTTACGTTCTTTTATTTGATTTAGGAGACGGCGCATGGAAAGCAAGTCTGGGCACGAACAAAAGAAAGTCCGCACTTCCTATGGGCTGATTTTTATCCTCCTGGCCGTCTTTACTGCCATTGAAGTTGGAGCGAGCTACCTGCCGGCGAGTTTCAAAATTCCCATCTTGCTCCTGATGGCAGTGATCAAGGCCTCCCTGGTCGTGCTGTACTTTATGCACCTTAAATCCGATGCGCGCCTGTACGCCATGTTCTTTGCCGTCGGTTTTGTGTTGATTATCCCGATAGTGCTGATCCTCACCGTGGTGATGCCCTCGGTCAGGTGAGACTGTCCCAAGTAATGATCAAAGCTGGTCCAGCAGCATGCGGCGTGGGCGGCTGGACAGCCCAGACCAACATTCGAGAGTAGAACGGAACTGCAGTTGGTGATAAAATTTTAGTCCCTCGTGGGACTATCGATTTATCCTAAATAGCTGCTGAACGCGCTCTCCCACGAGGAACATACAACGGATTTACTATGACTTCCCAAATCCTCGTCGTTGACGACGATCCGCTGATTCGCAAAGGCCTGAAATTCCACCTGGAGATGGAAGGTTATTACGTGGTGACCACCACGAACGCGGCCGCGGCTATCGAGCAAAGTAAACGGAACCGCTTCGATGCTGCCATCCTCGATATTGGTCTTCCGGATAAAGACGGGCTCAGCTTGTGCAAAACCCTCAAAGCGAAGAAGGATCTGCCGATCATCTTTCTGACGGCCCGGCGGCGTGATTTAGACGAAATCGTCGGTTTGGAAGTGGGCGGCGACGATTACATCACCAAACCGTTCAACGTAGACGTGCTGCTGGCTCACCTGAAGGCGGTGCTGAGGCGCGCCAGTCAGCCGGAGGACGGCCCATCTGTTGATAGAAATCCGTTATCCCTGGGCCAGTTCAACCTGGACCCGCTCGCGCATCGAGCGACTTACGCTGAGGAACCCCTCTCCCTGGCGCCGCGCGAATTTGATCTGCTGCACTTTTTTCTCGCCAACCCGGACCAGGTCTTCACCGCGGATGAGATCATCGATAGCGTCTGGGGGGCGGCATACGTCGGCGAACCTCAAGTGCTTTACGTCCAGATTCGCAGTCTACGCGAAAAGATCGAGAGAGACCCTTCGCGACCCGAACACGTGATTACTTTACGTGGAGTTGGTTATAAATTTGTCGCATGACGCATAGATGGAGCGTTCGGATATACCTCGCTCTTAGCTACGCGCTTTTCGTCCTGCTGGTATTCGGCGGGACCGGACTCTTCTGGTATTCTCGCCAGGAACAAACCGCAGAAGCTGCTCTGCGCAACCAACTCAAAGAGCGCGCTCGTCTCTTGGCGATGGTGACCGATTTTTCTCCTCCCCAGGTTGAGCTCTTTGACCTCCCCGCGTTCTACACCGGCCTCGATGCAAACCTGCAGGTCATCTATATCACGTCAGACCGGGATTTTCGCAACCTTTCCGACAAAGCGCTCACGCCCGAAGAGCGGGCGTACGTGACGGAGCTTTCCCAGGAGGCGCTAAAAGGCTCGACGATCTCTCGAGAGGTTTACAACCCGGACCATACGGAGAGCCTGTACGCAGCCGCCCCGGTGTACGCCGCAGACCGAACCGTGATCGGCGCAGTATGCCTGATTCTCCCGCTGGACGAGTTCGAGGCTGCTATCTCGAGCACGCGTACATCTATGTTGCTGTTTACCGTTGGCATGGCGATCATCAGCCTGCTCCTGGGTTTACTCCTGGCAAACTGGTTTACCCGGCCCCTCGATCGCGCGCAGAGCATGGCTGCACGCGTTGCCGATGGCGACTATGACATTCGTCTGCCTACCAACGGCCCAAGCGAACTGGCCGATCTGGCCTCGCATCTCAACCGCATGGCCGAAGAGCTGAAAAAACAAATGCATGAGCGGCGGATCGTGCTGGCGAACCTGACCCATGAACTCGCCCGACCCCTGGGCGGGTTACGTCTCGGAGTAGAGAGCCTCAAAGCCGGGGCCGTCCTCGATCCGGCATTGGCCGATGACCTGTTGAACGATATGGGCCAGACCATCCAAAACATGGAAGCGCTGTTGGACGACCTATCCCTCGCCGCGCACCCACTTTCCAAACCACTGCAGCTCGACATCCAACCCCTGGCAGTGGAGCCCTTCCTGAAAGGACTGAAATCGCGCTTTTTCCCGCGAGCCCAGGCTCGGGGCGTTCACCTGAAAATTGACCTGCCCGATCAATCTACACAGGCAAGCGCGGATGAATTACGTCTGCATCAAATTATGGCCAATATACTGGACAACGCCATCAAGTATTCACCGCCTGGCGGGCTCGTGCTGCTGTCCGCGGAAAAATGCACAGCTGGGATCACCCTGAAAGTCCAGGACCAGGGCCCCGGGATCCCCGCTGCGGAAATGGAGCGCATTTTTGAACCTTTTTTCCAGGGCGAGCACCAAACGCAGACCAAGCGAGGGATGGGCTTAGGTCTCGCCATAGCCCACCAACTCGCCGAAGCGCATGCTGGGGCTTTATCAGTTGAAAACTTGCCTGGAGGAGGCTTGTTGGTGGAACTCACCCTGCCTCTGGCAGGGCAACAGTCAGGGGAGTTGAGCTTGTGAAGAACCTGCTGGTAATCCTCGACGGCACCGCCGGCGCACGCCAGGCGACCTACACCGCCTACGACGTCGCCGCCCGAACTGGCGCGAGGTTGGTCGGCGCCGTCTTGTCTGCTGACCGGAAGAGCGAACTGGGAAAGCAAACCCGCCGTGAGTTTGAAATTGGCTCAAGGGCCGCCGGGGTGCGGGCAAGTCTTAAAGAAATCTCCAAGATGGCAGAAGCCTGGTCCACCGCTCAAGAAATGACCGCAGATGCGATCTTTGTGGGACAGAACTCGTTGACCACCAAAACCGAACTGGAGCAGTACCTGGGGGGTAAGGCCTGCCCGCTCTGGATCATCCCGGTGCAGCGTGAAATCCATCGTTTGCTAGTGCTCTACGATAGTTCCCCCGCGGCCACGCTGGCATTGGAGCAAGGTCTCGACCTGGCTAACCGCTGGGGACTGGACCTGACGCTGTTAGCCACTTCCACGCCCAGCGTGGCCCTGGATGACCTGCTTCCCAAAGGGTTCGCAGATGAGGTTCAGCTGAACCTGCAGGTTATCACCCAGCCGGATCAGGCAGCAGTATACGACCAGATCAACAACCAGGATATTGATCTGGCGCTGATCGGCCAGCCGCAAGATATGAGTCTTTTGTGGGATTTCTCCCAGCGGGCAAAATGCTTATTGGCAATCTACCCGGCGCTTAAGTCGTTCTAAGGTGAACCTAGGGTTCGCTTAAGGACAGTCAACCCATTTTTCGCTAGGATATTAAGGAAGTAATCGTAAGGGGCTGGTCGATTCATCCAGCTCTATTCGGGTTGTTCTATATAGAGGAGGAAAGGATGGCGGTGAGTTAATCGACCCCTGGTGAACTGACGATTTTACCCGAACCGATTGTTAAATTTGATTAAGGAGGAGTAGCGTGATGAACCGAAAAACTCAAAAAATCCTGGCTCTTTCAGTCCTTTGTTTGTTTCTCATTCCCCTGTTAGCTGCCTGCGGCGGCTCAAATTCCGTCGATGTCACCGAAGGCACCCCCGATCAAACTTACGTGTTGCAGCTCTCCAAGGATTCGGCTAAGAGTGGTGAGGTGACTTTTCACGTTACCAACAACGCTTCTTCCGAGACCCACGAGTTTGTGATCGTCAAGACCGATCAATCCGCCGATTCGCTGCCATTGGACGCCGACGGGAACGTAGACGAGGATCAAATAGACGTGGTTGATGAGGTCGAGGATCTCGAGCCCGGCAATTCAGAAGACCTGACTGTTAATCTGCCAGCCGGACATTATGCGCTGATCTGCAATTTGCCCGATCATTACGGACAGGGAATGCACGCCGACTTCACCGTCAATCCATAAAAAGGCATAGCGCGCTGCTGGCGAAACAGCAGCACGATCGCATCGAAGAGAGTGGGCGCACAACCCGCTCTCTTTTTTTTATTTGCCGGGTCCATATAATGGGCAGAAGTCGTTTGACAGTTTGCCTACGAAGGTCCCCGGCTTGCATCCTGCTGGTCCGAATCCGTCTCAGGGTTTTCATCTTGGGATTCGCCGGGACCTTCTAAACCTTCTCGAAAGGCGCGAATGCCGCTGCCGATTTCCCCGGCGATTTTGCTGATGCGACCCACACCAAAGATTAGCATCACAATGACTGCTATAACCAGCAGTTCGGGGAGGCCAATATCAAACATAGTCCCTCACTACCAACGTTTTTCTGCCAGCCAATCCGACAAGGCGTCCCTGACCTTTTCAACCATGGCGGCATAGCCTTTTTCTCCGCCCTCCCTTTCCATCGCTTCTACCTCCAACGATTCGACGAGAAAAATAACCGGGGTATCCCATTTTTCGGGGAAAGGTTCGATTTTGGCGATTTCTCCCGCCATTTTCACCAGGTCGTCGTGGAGATCTACCAGGTCTCTCATTTCTGCCTCCTATCGCTAAAGCTCGCGCTGATTTCGTGCTCCTATCATAAAGCTCTAAGCATTCGAGATCCTTAAATCTCCCTAGATGCAGCCTTATAAATTTCTTACATGATGGGCATCGAACAGTTGGCTGGGTTCGTTGGCCCGGCGCTGTTCGGGGTATTAATCGGGGGTTATTCAAATTCATCTCTAGGCGTCAGCCTGGCTTTTATCATTGACGCGGGGAGTTTCGCTGGGTCAGCATCCCTTTTCTTGGCAGCGCTATCTTTCAGGGGTATACTCAACCTGTCAAAAAACGCTCACCGGAAAGATTAGGTTGGCTATGTCAAAACACATCCTTTTGGTTGACGACGACGCCCTGATGCGGCGCAGCCTATCATTTAACATCGAACAGGCCGGCTACCAGGTCAGCAACGCCGCCAACGCCGAGGACGCGCTGTCCATGGCGCGCGTAGAACCGCCGGACCTGGTCCTGCTGGATATCGGCCTGCCGGGGATGGACGGCCTGGACGCTCTGAAGCAGTTCAAGGAAAAGATGGGCGTGCCGGTGATCTTCCTCACCGCCCGGCGCCGCCACCTGGACGAAGTCCTTGGTTTGGAGCTGGGCGCCGACGACTACATCACCAAGCCGTTCGACGTAGATGTGCTTCTGGCGCATATCAAAGCGGTCCTGAGGCGAGTAGAGGCGCCCGCAAAAACCGATTTGGAGGCCGCCCCCATCACCATTGGCGATCTGACTATCGATCCGGGCGCCCACACCGTCACGCTGGGGGGGCAACCGGTCGAGCTGCGACCGCGCGAGTTTGACCTGCTGCACGCCCTGGCGCTGCACCCCAACAGTGTCGTCTCGGTGGATGATCTTTTGACGACCGTGTGGGGCGCCGAGTTCATTGGCGAACCGCAGGTGGTTTACGTGCATATCCGCTGGCTGCGCAAGCGCATCGAGGCTAACCCGGACGAACCCCAACGGATCGTCACCGTTCACGGGGTGGGCTACAAGCTGATCCCGCAAGCAGGGTAATGCTCCGTACGCTGCGCAACCGCCTCATTCTCAGCCACATCCTGCCCATGGTGATTTTGATCTCCTTCATGGGCGTGGCGCTGATCTACGTGCTGGAAACCCAGTTCCTGTTTCCCCGGCTGCGGGATGACCTGGCGGGGGTGGCCGGTCTGCTGGCCGAGATCACCCAGAATCAACCCGATCTATGGGATGACCCCAATTACGCTCAAAATATCTTACGACATCTACAGCCCAGCCTGGCCACCCGGGTGATGCTGATCGCGCCGGACGGGCAGCTGATCGCTTCCAGCGACCCGGCCGACAGCCCGCGGTTGAACCAGCCGCTGGCTATGTCCGGGCTCGACGAAGTCAAAGAAGGCGAAGTCGTCAAGCGGACCGTGTACAGCGAGGCCTTCCAGGGCAAGATCCTGGATGTGCTGGCGCCGGTCTATGACGATAACCAGCAGCTGATCGGCATCTTGCGTTTATCGTACCATTACGATTCCATCCCGGAGGAGATCCTGCGGCTGCGCTTCTTAATCGGCGCGATCCTGGCCGCAGCGTTGCTGATGGGTTCGGGGCTGGGTTACTTCCTGGCGCTTAACATCAGCCAGCCGCTGCAAAAAGTGACCCAGGCAATTTACGATGTGGCGCTGGGAGACCGGCAGGAGCCGCTGCCGGTGGACGGAGCGGAGGAGATCGACACGCTGGTGCGGGCGGTCAACTACCTGAATGCGCGGCTGCATAACCTGGAGCAGGCCCGGCGGCAGCTGCTGGCCAACCTGGTACATGAATTAGGGCGTCCCCTGGGAGCCTTCCGGAGCGGGCTGCAAGCGCTCAGGCGGGGCGCCAAGGATGACCCCGAGCTGAGCGACGAATTGCTCGAGGGGATGGAGGGCGAGGTCACGCTGCTGCAGAACTTGCTGGAAGACCTCTCCCACCTGCATGGGCAGGTGTTGGGACCCTTAGAACTGGAGCGCAAAGCAGTGGCGCTCTCCGAATGGCTGCCGAAAGTAATCCGGCCGTGGCAGGAAGTAGCCCAGGAAAAGCGCTTGCATTGGGAGGCGTCAATTCCCCGCGACCTGCCGGTGATCCAGGCCGATCCGGTGCGCCTAGACCAGGTGATCGGCAACCTGGCCAGCAACGCGATCAAATACACGCCGGTCGGTGGGGAGATCGCCATCTCGGCCGGCGCAGATCGCGAGGGCATGGTGTGGGTGCAGGTGAGCGATACGGGGCCGGGGGTGCCGTTTGAGGAGCAGGAAAAGATCTTCGAGCCCTTTTATCGCGGCGACCAGAACCGGCGCATCAAGCAGGGGCTTGGGTTGGGGCTGAGCATCGCCCGGGACCTGGCGTCGGCCCATGGGGGGCGGATCGAGCTGGACAGCGCCCCTGGTTTGGGCAGCCAATTCACCCTCTATCTGCCTGTGGCCAGCTCCCGAATCGACCGGAAAGCGGAAAGCAGCCCCCGTGCGGTGGCTGCATCACAGGAGTAAGTGCGCTCCTATGCGGGCGTTAAGCTTTATTTAAGGTTTAAATTAGGTATTTTAAAGTTTTCCGGGGGTAATTAAACTTAAAATTAACTATTACGGGCATTCCTCGATGGCATGCAATAATGAGAATTTTTTGTAACCCTCCTATTGTGCTGTTAGTTTTGGCGCTTCTCATACTGCTTGTAATTGCTGCACCGGTGGTCTGGCGGTATTTCGAAGGCGATGAGACGAAGTGGGATTACGATACCAGCACATGGGTCCTGCGGGGACTGTCGATCGTCGCAGTAGGCGGCATCGTTTTGTTTTTAATTTTCACCTTCAGCCATGTGGGGGGCCTGGGAGCGTTGGGCTGCTAAATTACCTCACTTCTGGCGGTTTGCATAGGCGCCTGAACGCATTCAAACCATAATCTACCCAACCGGCAGTTTGCCTAGGGCAATCGCAATGAGACGATTTGCTCCCACTTGGGGAGGATCTTGGGGGTTTTGCCCGGGGCCAGAAACCGGGCAAGCCTGTTTTCAGATGGCAGCTATGCAGTACGTGGAAAATTAGGAGAACTGCAGAACAAGGAGGCGATCACCGTGATCGAAAAGACCAATCAAAACCACCAGGACGAAATTGAAGAGTTGATTTCCAAATTCCAAAGCTCGGATGGGCTGGTACGCCAGCGGGCGCGCATGGCGCTGGTCAACTGTGGTTGGGAGGCGGTTCGAGCGCTGGACGAGGCTTTATCCGATGCCAACGAACACGCCCGCTGGGAAGCTGCTGAGGCGCTGGGTGCGATCGCCGATCCCTCGGCGGCGGTAGCCCTGGTACACGTCCTGGAGGACGAAAGCATGGACGTGCGCGGCGCAGCCGCCGAAAGCCTGATCAACCTGGATCGCGCCGCGATCCTGCCGCTGCTCCAGGAATTGACCCAACACTTCGATTCGGTTTGGCTGCGCGATGGCGCACATCATGTGCTGCACGTCTTGAAAGACCGCGGCCGTCTCACCGAGGAGGAAGTCGAAGTGTTCAACGCATTGGGCGACCTGGCCCCGGAGGCTGCCGTACCCTGGGCAGCCGTAAAGGCGTTGGAGACCCTCAAGCTGAAGAAATAGCAAATCCCGGCGGATCAAGTAGGTCCGCCGGTCGAACCGTAAAGACTATAGATGAAGTCGATAGGTGACCGACAGCCTGGCCGACCACATCCAGGAGCTGGACGGCGTTCTGATCGTCATCTGCACCCACGGAAAAAGCGGCTTGGAAGCCTATGGGATCAGCAGCCTGACTTAGAAAATCGCGGCGGGCACCCGTTTGCCTCTACTCCTGGCGCCGGTAGAGAAAGCGGGCGATCAATAAATCGAGATTGGGTGTTTAAGGTACTTTTAAGTCCATGATTAGCTGGACGTAAAGACATTTTATTCTCTTCGGATTATCCTAAACAAGAAACTCAATTGAAATTGCTCATACGCCTGGCCCGTTCTGTGGCGGGCTGCCGACGTGCTCCAGTCTCCGGACAAACCAGGCATCACCGTCTGCACGGGGAGGAAGCACGTAGGATGGGGAGCGTTTGTTAAGCAGTAAAAGGAGTAAAAAATGACAGACAAAGTTGATACCCGAAGTAAAAACAATGTCCGGTGGATCCAGGATTCGCCGGTTGCGCGTTCCTTGTTTGGCGAGGTGCGCTGGGCCTGGCTGTGGTTAATCCTGCGTGTGTATATCGGTTGGGAATGGCTGCAGGCTGGTTGGGGCAAATTAAATAATCCGGCCTGGACAGGCAGCAAAGCCGGGACAGCCATATCCGGTTTCGTCAGCAACGCGCTGACAAAAACTACCGGCGAGCATGCGGATGTCCAGGGATGGTATGCCTGGTTTTTGCAGCGCGTGGTCCTGCCGCAGCCGGTAACATGGAGCTATTTGATCTCCTGGGGCGAGACCCTGGTCGGTGTCGCCCTGATCCTGGGCGTCTTCACCGGCATCGCGGCCTTCTTCGGCAGCTTGATGAACGTGAACTACTTGCTGGCGGGCGCCGTCAGCATCAATCCGATCCTGTTCATCATCGCCACCTGGTTGGTGCTGGCCTGGAAAACGGCCGGATGGATCGGTTTGGACCGCTGGATACTGCCGGCTCTCGGCACCCCCTGGAGCCCCGGATACTTCTTCCACGGGGAGGGGGATGAAAAGAATCAAGGCGGGCAGCAAATGGTTCATCATCCAGGACAAGCCTGACATAAATGCCTATTCTGATTGAGGAGAACAGCTTTATGATCATCTTTGAGGGTTTTGATTTGGATAACGCGTCAGATCCCTCAAAGATAGCCAATTAAAGGAAAACTGTGGAGCTCGGTGGAGGGTAAAGAATAGGAAGGATGGATTTATTTGATCAATAGAATTGCAGGTTGGATGGGAGTCAACCGCGTGGTGATGGCGCTGTCTATCGCCCGCCTGGGTGACGCCGTCGGAAACAGCATCCTGTTCATCGTCATCCCGCTGTACGTCGCCGAGCTTCCGGCTCCCTGGCTGCCTTTTCCAGAATCAGTCCGGGTAGGCATTTTAATTTCATTGTATGGGCTGGTTACTGCACTGTTCCAACCTGTGATGGGGGCATTGAGCGACCGCCTGGAGCGCAGAAAGCCGATCATCCTGGTGGGTCTGGCCGTCATGGGCGCCAGCACATTAGGATTTGTCCTGGCCTCGCGTTACACGGATCTGCTGATCTTGCGATCGCTGCAGGGACTGGGCGTTGCGCTGACGATCCCGGCTGCCATGGCGTTGATGGCCGTGGCTACGGAGAAAAACACCCGGGGCGGCTCCATGGGCGTTTACAGCACTATGCGCATGGTTGGTTTTGCGACGGGACCCTTGATCGGGGGCTTTTTGCAAGACAGGTACGGTTTCAACGCGGCTTTTTACGTGGGCGCCGCTTTCATCTTGGTCGGTATTATTACGGTTCAAATTTGGGTCCACGACCAGCCGATCCCCGTGCAGGATCAAGAAAGTCCCAGGCGCGAATTCCGTATCCTGGATCGGAGTGTGCTCAGCGTTGGCCTCGTCGGTATGGGGATCGCGACGCTGATCATGGCCAGTGATTTTTCAATGATCTCTGCCCTGGAGAACCAGTTTAACGTGCTGCTCAACCAGACTGCCCTGGGATTCGGGATCGCGTTCAGCGCGCTGATGGTCAGCCGTTTGATCTTTCAGGTTCCCCTGGGGCGGTTATCCGACCGCATTGGCCGTAAGCCCCTGGTGATCGCCGGGCTCATTCTCATGGCTCCGGCCACTGCCCTCTTGGGATACATCAGCACAACTTTCCAGTTCACCGGGCTGCGCGTCCTCCAGGGGGTGGCTTCAGCGGCCATCGCTGCGCCGGCTTTCGCGTTGGCGGCAGATCTGTCCTCATCAGGGGGCGAAGGCCGGCAGATGAGCCTGATCACCACCGGTTTTAGCCTGGGCATCGCTCTGGGACCGCTGATGGCCGGGGTGCTGGCAGTGGTTAATTTCGGACTACCCTTTTTAATCGGCGGCGCATCGTCTCTGCTAGGAGCATGGATCGTTTACCATTTTGTTCCGGAAACCGTTCGATCCCGTGCCGATCAAGCCAGCCAGAAAAAAGAACAGGCTACTGTGCCGACTGGCGATGATTAGCGAATGATTGGTTGCCTTGGGGCAGATTAGGTCTGCCCAAACGTCACACCACCAATTGAAAAGGAGCAAAAGTGTCAGAACAGCCCAAATATTCCGATACTATTCTGGCGGCGATCGATGGCTCGGCGGCTTCCAAGGCCGCTGCTGAGAGCGCAATAGAAATCGCCCGAATCGACGGCATGAAGATCAGCGGCCTTTACGTGGTGGATGAAGTGCTCATCTTAGATCGTTATACCAACTACAAGGCCGAACTGGTTGTGGATATCGAACCACCAAATGGTCAAATCGTTGAAGCGTTTGAAGAGCAGGGAGCCCGGGCGATTGAATGGCTCGAGCATCGGTGTCGAGATGCAGGCGTGCCGGTTACCACCGAACTGCTCTTTGGCGGGGTAGCGGAATTAATTGTGGATAAAGCCAAGCATGCGGGAATGTTGGCTCTGGGACGACGGGGCCATCGGCATGCTAACGATTCCGATCACCTCGGAAGCATGTTCCGTCATGCCGCTCACCATACCACGGCGCCGCTGCTGGTTGGCGGCGAGGCGCCCAGGACGCTCGATCATCTGATGCTGGCTTACGACGGGAGCGAAAAAGCCCGGCGCGCCCTGGACTGGGTTGCCCGGCTCCAGCGCGAATCCGGCAGTAAGGTCAGCGTCGTGAGCGTGACCCGCGACCTGTACGCCTTCGAAGCGTGGATCGAGGCGATGCGAATGGAAATTGAACGCAGCAGCCTGGTTGATTTCAAATTCGAAGGTCGGGAAGGAGAGCCAGCCGAGGAGATCGTCGCCGCAGCAGCAGAAGACCAGGCCGATTTGATCGTGGCAGGGCGATACCAGCATTCTGAGTTCGTCGATTGGTTTACCGGCAGTACGCTGGATCGGATCCTGCGTGAGACTCCCATCGCGGTACTTGCTGCATGAACTTTAGGAACTACGCACTCGGGTGAGTAAGGGGGGTGGGTGGGCGAAGCCTGCCCAAACACTCCCTAATTTATCCATGTGCTAAGCAATTCATCGAAAGGACGTCAAGAGAGTGAAGAGACAAACAAGATTGATCCTGGACACGCTGCTTCTCGGCGTTGTCGGGGCGTTGAGCGCCCAGCTGTTTACCTGGATGCTGCATATCGCGGCTTCTGCTTTCCTGGTGCATATCGCGGGATACCAACCCCCGGGGTTGCCGGAGGAAGGCGGTGTGCTCATGCAGGTTATTGGGTCGCATGGATTGTGGCTGGTGCCCATCGTGACAACCCTGGGTGGTTTGATCTCCGGAATTATCGTTTTTAGCTTAGCGCCTGAAGCCGAGGGGCATGGTACCGATACCGCGGTGAAGGCATTTCACCAGGCAGGGGGATTTATTCGCGCCCGCGTCCCGCCTATCAAGATGTTGGCGTCTGCAATCACCATCGGTTCAGGAGGCGCAGCAGGCCGTGAGGGCCCCATCGCACTGATCAGCGCCGGCGTGGGCTCCCTGTATGCAACCATAACCGATCGCCCGGATGAGGAGCGGCGCCTGTTGCTGCTGGTTGGGGCGGCTGCCGGTCTTTCCGCTATCTTCCGTTCGCCGATTGGCACTGCGTTCTTCGTCATCGAAGTATTATACAGCGGGATGGAATTTGACGTCAGCGCCCTGCTCTTTACCATGCTCGGCTCGGTGACCGCTTACGCCGTCAACGGACTTTTCGTTGGATTTCAGCCGCTCTTTATCGTGCCCCCGGGAGTCGCTCAACCCGAAGCTGCTGATTATCTGTGGTTTGCCGGACTCGGGATAGCCTCCGGAATCGTTGCCACCCTCTTGCCGATAGCCTTTTACGGGATCCGCGATGCGTTCCACAAAATACCCATTCCCCCACACTTCAAACCGGCCATCGGCGGCCTGGGCGTAGGCATCCTGGCGCTGGGGCTGCCCCAGATCCTGGGCGGCGGTTATGGCTGGATTCAAGAGGCTATCGATGGTCGCCTGGCTTTGGGTTTGCTGGTTGCCCTGGTGTTCGCCAAGATCCTCGCCCTGGCCTTAACGATCTCATCGGGCGGGTCAGGCGGCGTCTTCGCTCCCAGCCTGTTCATTGGGGCCATGCTGGGGGGCGTGATGGCGCAGATCTTTCACCAACCCCCGGCGCCTTTCGTGATCGTGGGTATGGGCGCAGTCTTCGCCGGCGCGGCGCGAGTTCCTGTCGCCACACTCTTAATGGTGACAGAAATGACCGGCGGGTATGATTTGCTCGTGGCTGCCGGCCTGGCGGTGATGTTGAGCTATCTGATCGAGGTAAATTTATCAGCGCGCTTTAAGTACATCAGCCTTTACGAGGCCCAGGTGCCAGGCCGTCCCGATTCTCCGGCGCACCAGGTCGAGCAAGTGGAAGCCGCCATCCGCCTGCTGGCCGACGAAAATGTCTCCGTGCCAAAAACGGTCAGTCACTTGGACCTGCGCACCTTGTTAGCTTCCGGAATCCCCGTCGATCTACCCGATAACAAGAATATGCTCATCGGTGTGCTCAAGCAAGACAGTCCTTTTGCCAACAATAAGATAGGAACCACGCCCCTGCATGTGGACCACAACGGCATAGAGATCGTAGCCATTTTCAGAGATGGGCATACCTTGCTGCCTCGCCCGGAGGTCGTCCTGGAGCCCGGAGATAAATTGTTGCTGATCACTTCTCCGCAAGACTGGCATGAGCAGCAAGCAAATTTCGATCCGCTCACGTTTCCGGCGATGAGGAAGCTGAAGGTTTAAGCAGGGCTACAATATTCTATTGATCGTTCCATTTTTCGTCTGGCGGGGGAGAACCAGGCGATCACGTACTACGCGGTCGCCGCGGGAGAGCTGATCCGGGCAGCGCGGCCAATCAAGGCTGCGTTGAAGGAAACGAACGAGTCACGTGAAAACCTGCCGCTGGCGCTGTCCACCGATTTCCGGGTAACTTATTCCGCCTTTGCCACCGCAATATTAAAATCCTTACCTTCCCAGCGGTCCTCACCGGGCCAGAAAAAGGTAAAGGTCAACGTTTCCCCGGATGATACCTGGTCCACCGGTAGATCGACGTAGTGAACGCCCAGGCCGGTATCCGCCGTTTGGGCTTCATGCTGGTTTGCCCAGTTGTCGGCAGTCCAGTGGACTACCGCCGGATTGCGTGTTTCAATGCGCAGGGTTTTCCCTTGTGGGAGGCTCTGACATTTTTGGTTGAAGCGCCAGACGATCAGGGGAGAACCGGTTTGATTTTCCAGGTAACGCTCAACCGTTTGAGCGGGCATATCAAAAACTCGGCCGTCGTGCAAGGAACGGCGTAGCTTGACGTACTCGGCATGCGCCCATACCAGGGGCATGGCGGAACCGGAGGGGCGACCGCGGAAAAGCTCCCGTTCAGGGATGTCTTCCGCATCCCAGATCTGCTCCGGGAGTAAGCAGCCATCATTGGAATAAGCTTCGAGGGCTTGCATCAGGCGCAGAGCTGCTTCCTTCCGGCCGGCTGCCAGTTCATAGTGAGCCCGTTCTCCGGTCAGCAGAGGCCATGCCCGGCCGATGCCGGTGCCATCGAAAGGGCTGCCGTCCTCGTGTTCTCCATAGCCGTCCTGGTTGTAACGGTGCCAGGCCGCACCATTGGGCGTGTCAACTTTTAACATTTCATCGATCACTTTGATGGTGTCGAGGATGCGCGGGTCATCAGGGGAGCGCAAGCCAAAGCGCACCAGCGCCAGCGCGTCAGGGCTTACGAGGTAGCTGGCCGGTTCTTGATTCTCCCCCGGGGGGCGATTTTTGATCGGCACGAAGCCCTGGTTAACCGAACCGGCCTCGGCCTGCTCCGGAGGCGCAATCCGTACGTAGTATCCATCCACACCGACCTGGTTCGCCAGGTCTGTGCCGCTCACGTAGACCCAACGCTCGATGCTGGCATTCCAGGCGTCCGCCGTCTCGCGTAGATACTTTGCCGTCTCGGGCTCCTGGTTGATTTCGGCCATCTCCGCTGCAGCCAGCAGCGCGGCAATCTCGACCGCCAGGGTGAACGGCGAATAACCGGGATCTTCTTCCCAGCGGTCTTGCTGGGTAACGGGCCCGTTCTGGACGATGAAAGCGGCCGCTTTGCGCGCCATCGGCCAAAAGCGGCTGAACCCATGCCCGCTCAGAACTTGCTCCTGGCGGGCCAGATCGATCAGGAGGATCGGGAAGGCGGTTTCATCCATCTGGATGCCGCTCCAGTACGTCCTGCCGTCCAGCCACATGTTCTGCGGCCAATGTCCATCCGCTTCCTGGGTGACTTGCAGGTATTCCAAAACCCGGCGGGCGTCATCTTTGGCGCCGGCGGCCAGCAGCCCCCCGGCGGACTCGGCCAGATCGCGCGGCCATACCAGATGGTAACCGCCCAGGTCATCATCTCCCTTGGCAAAGCCCCAGGGGATCGAAAGGCTGGCAATCAGGCCTCCGGGGAAGCGTTTGGCTTCGTGGATGCGTAAAACCGCCGCGCTAACCGGGTAGATGCCCGGCTTTGCCTCTCCGGCGCCTTTTACTTCGAGAGGCAGGATCTTCTTCTGCCAGTTCCGCCACGCGCGCAGGTAAGCAGCGCGAGCAGCCTTAAATCCGTGCAGCAGACTCGCCAGAACGCGCTGACCGGCCTCTGCCGGGTTCAACCCGAAACCCAGCGCCAGGAGGAAATCTCCTCCAGAGGTTTGCAGGTCCACCTCGCCGGTGAGGGCGACATTGCCGTTTTCCGCATGCTCATAAAGCCAGGTCATTTGTTTGTGCTGCCGGAGATCTTGCCAGCCGTCCGACGCACCCGCAAATCCCGCCGAACGATTTAACCAGGGTGCTGAGCTGGCCAGCGCCAGGGAGACGCCGTCCCGCTCAGCGAAAAGCATCGGCACACCCTTGTAAGCGCCGATCCAAGCCGTATTATCCGTCCCCTGATCCCCCAGATGGGGAGCCAGAAGGACGTAGAGGTGATAATCACCCAGCTCGCCCTGCAGGGCTTCAAAATGTGTGCGCTGGAGGACCACGTCTCGCTGCGGGTCAGTAAGCACTTCCTTTGTGATCCGATAGCGCCCTTCCTTGCAGGTGTTGGTCAACCGGAAAGCTGGCACGCCTTGCGCGAGATATTCGATCTTTTGTTCGGTATGACGTTTTTCTTCTGAAAAGAAATCTTCCCCATCGGTGACGATCATGCCCATATCGCGGGTGCAAGCCTGGTCGAGGCGCGGGTAGTAGACCTCATCGAAAATACCATGGCTCAGGGTAAACCAAACTCGGCTGGTCAAGTTAAGAGAGGTGCCTACGCCTGACTTCGCGCTCGAAGTCCAGCGCGGCGGGATTCCGGGCTGCCCGGGGGCCTGCTTTTGAGTTTCGGTCATTGCTTACTTACCCCATTCGATTACGGTCTTGATTTCGTCTGCAGGATGCTCTTCCAGCGCGGATTGGAAATCCGCGTAGTTATGATGGTGGGTGATGAGCTGGGCAACGTGATCGGCCCAACGCAGCTGGGCGCGGCGCAAATCGTCCACGGCCAGTTGGAAGTGGCCTCGGGCGGCATTGACGCTTCCCAAAAGAGCCTGGTTGTTCAATACCAGCTGGCGGATGAGCGGCGCTCCAGAGATCTCTAAGAGGCGATCACCAGCGGGGATGCCTGTGAGCACATATACACCGTCCGGGGCGAGGGCGTCCAACAAGTTGAACTCCAGTTTGGCCACCCCCGTTGACTCGAAGATCAATTCCATCGGTCCGATCTGCTCGTCAACCTGATCGGCGTGGACCTGGCGACCATCCACGTATTGCCCGCCGATTGCCGCCAGCCATCTCGGCCGCGCAGAGCCAGGGTCAACGATATCCAACCCGTAAACCTCCGAGCCGCGCAAGCGTAGGGCCATGGCTGCCAACAAACCGATCGGCCCTAACCCGGCAACCAGGCACCGGCGACCGTGTAGCCAGTCTGGTGTGGCGGCTGCGTCCGGCAAGCGGGCAAATTGCAAACGAACGGCTTCATCGATGGCTTTCTCAGCCACCGAGAGCGGTTCGCTCAAGACACCGATATCCGCCAGCTCCTCGGGGACTTTGACCAGGTACTGCTCTTGATCAACGACAATCTCCGACTGGTAGCCGTCTAAGCCCCAGATGCCGCGCTCGCGGTACTCGCCAGTCCGGCACATATCCGGACGGTTCATCTTGCAAGGCAGGCACCGGCCGCAGCCCCGGCGGACGGTGAAGACTGCGTAATCCCCAGGCTGCACACGTTGGACGGAGTCGCCGGCTTCCACGACCTGACCGAACATCTCATGGCCGATCACCAGGTCTTCGCTGTTCTCGGGCGCTTTAGCCCGCCCGCCGCGCGCTTCTTCCCGATCGGTGCCGCAGATCCCCACACGCAGGATACGCACTTTGACTTCGTCAGGCGCGGTGACGGAAGGTTCCTTACGATCCGTCAGGTAGGCTTTTTCACTTCCGGGAATAATTGCAATGGCTTTCACTGTTGTTCCTTTAATTCACGGTCAATCGGTTTCAAGGCAAGCACGTGAATAAATTGACCCAATGCATGGGTATCGGCTTCGGTTCCATCCAGGCGGTAGCCCATAAAGTGAACCAGCTCTCGAAAAGCGGTCGCGTGCTGGTGGGAATACTTGACCAGCTCCTCACCGGCCTCTTCCGGAGACAGTTCTTCAGCGACAGCATGGGTATGATCACCCGCCGAGCGCACTTCGACGTGCGGGTTGGCCAGCACGTTCCGATACCAGTCTGATCGATCCCCAAACCCGACCGCTATGTAGTACGTTCCCGAAGCGGGGTCATAGCGGACGACCTCCAGCACCGTGTGCCTGGTCAGTCCCGATTTCCGACCGGTGTGGGTGAGCTCTAAAATACGACGGCCTAAAAACCGTCCCAAACCCAGCCGGTAAAGCCAGATGGGCAGGCGGAAGGCCAGCCGAGCAAGGCCGATGGGAGGGTTGATTTCCTTGATTTTTTCAGGCACGCTCATCCTCCTTGAGATTATCGTTGAACATGAGCTCGTTACGAAAGAGATGATACTCGGGGACCCATGTTGATTTTGCCACCGGTAGGTTGAAAAAAACCTTAAGTGTGGCTTGAGGCCAGCTTATCCATAGCTTAACCTAATTTTTCTTGTATAAAGCGGGGCGAGCGAAGGTTTTAAAAATCCTTAATACCTCGATTAGTTCTTGCTAAGGATTTATCAATGGATGAATGCTAATATCACTCTGGCTTGGCGGAGAATAGAAGAGATAAACGGTGAAATCCCTGCTAACCCGAGAGATGGGAATACTTGCAGTACTTAACCTGGAGGCCTATAATTGCGACATCTGGTAAGTTAATTATTTCACGAAATTGGGGAAAGCTATACATCAAACTCGCATTCGTTGAGAGGAAAAGATGATCAAAAAAATTATTGGGATCGTGATCTTGGCCGGCCTGGCGTTGTTCGTTGTGATCCAGTTGATCCCCTTTGGGGTTAATCACGATAACCCTCCGGTGGTCCAGGATACGCCCTGGGGATCGCCCGAAGCGGAAGCGATCGCCCGGCGTTCCTGCTATGACTGCCACAGCAACGAGACCACCTGGCCCTGGTACAGCAAAGTGGCGCCGATGTCCTGGCTGGCTCAGAATGACATTCGTGAGGGCCGAAGGGCATTGAATTTCTCCACCTGGGGGCAGGGCGAATTCGAAACGGGAGAGATAGCAGGAGTCATACGCCAAGGTTCGATGCCGCCCTTGCAGTACACTCTGCTTCACCCAACAGCAAAACTATCCGCTTTGGAAAAAGAAACGCTGATCCAGGGGCTGCCCGGCTCCACCGGCGGATTCAAAGAAAACGAGGGCAACGAGGGGAAAGAAGGAGGCGAGGGCGGAGGATGAGAGCTTTGAGAAACTAAGCTTGGTGAGAGTTAATTTTCTCGAGATCTACTCTGATCTGCCAGCATCAAACAGACGCCGCGTTCCAGCTGCGCGGCGTCTGTGTATGCGCGCTCACTCCCAACTTACTGGAGGGCTAAGGCAGCCCAGCGTACAGACCTGCTCTTTCTTCCCTCAAGTACATAAGTCCTAATATAATTGGACAAGTTTGATATATAATCACAACCATCTCAGAGGCTGGGGCACGGGTTCAGGTGGGCTGGTATGGCAAACTATGCGGATCTGGTCATTACCCTATCCAAACAAAGCGTCGATAGTTATTGGGTCGAGCAGCGTTTCAGTCGCCCAGATGACAAATTAGAAACATCGCCGGAGCACGCTCCGGCGATGTTGGATTTCGCAGGACTGCTTGAATCAGTTCTAGACCCTCGCGCTCACGGTCAGCTGCTCTCCAAAGCCTTGTTCAACGACGAGCATCTGGGATCCTACTTCAACGAAGCTTTAGCGGTTACCCAAACGGAGGGTCTGAGCTTGCGCCTCCGCTTACTGGTTGACCGTAGCGCTCCCGAATTGCATGAACTGAAATGGGAGACACTGACCAACCCGAAGGACGGCTCGTTTTTGGCCGGGAACCAGAACTTGCTGTTTTCTCGCTACCTGCTCAGCCCAGATTGGGGCCAGGTGACGCTGCATTCCAGGGGCAGGTTGAAAGGCTTGTTGATGATTGCAAGCCCCAGCGATCTGGCGGACTATGGGATGGCAGAAGTCCAGGTGGACCAGGAGCTCGAGCGCAGCCGTTCAACTTTACAGGGGTTGGCCGCGCTCGATGAGCTGGTGAGCGCGCCGGCGGGTTCCACTCCGGCCGGGCTTGTCGAGCTTGGGGCGCGTCTGAATCTGGGCTACGACCTGTTGTACCTGGTCTGTCACGGCACATTGAAAGATGGACAACCCTATCTTTGGCTGGAGGGGGTGGATGGCAAAGTAAAACGAGCGGCCGGACAGGATCTAGTTGAGCTGATCGCTAACCTACCGCCGGAGAAACGTCCGCGCCTGGTCGTGCTTACCGCCTGCCAAAGCGGGGGGACAGGAGATCTGACCGGCTGGTCCAGCACCGACCAGGGAGCGCTGGCGGCGCTGGGACCGCGCTTGGCCCAGGTCGGCATCCCGGCTGTGCTCGCCATGCAGTCCAATATTTCGATGGATACTGTCTCTCTGTTCATGCCGGTCTTCTTTAATGAGCTGCTCAAGGATGGACAGGTGGACCGGGCCATGGCCGCGGCGCGCAGCCAGGTTTTGCTCAACGGGAACCCGGATTGGTGGGCGCCAGCCCTCTATTTGCGGCTGCGCGGCGGCAGCTTGTGGTATGAACCGGGATTTGCCATCCAGGACCCCGAGTTTGACAGTTGGGGAGGCATCTATAACAGCATAAGGCATGGGCTGTGCGTGCCGATCCTTGGTTTTGGGCTGCTGGAGTTCCTGGCAGGGTCGCCGCGCCAGATCGCCCGGGACTGGGCCAAAGAGAACAATTATCCTCTCGAGCCTCACAACCAGGATGATTTAGCGCAGGTTGCGCAGTATCTTGCCATCCGGCAGGGCTGGGCTTTCCCGCGTGACGAACTGCTTTCCTACCTTCACGATCGGCTCCTTGAAGAGCACAGCCAGATCCTTACCCCTGAAGAAAAGGCTCTGGAATTAACCGAGCTGATCGCGGTAATCGGTAAAAGGCGACGCGAGCAGGAACCCCACGAAGCGTACAGCACCTTGGCGAGCCTGCCGTTCCCGATCTACATCACCGCCAACCCGGACAGCCTGCTCGAAAAGGCATTGGAAGATGCTGGCAAGCAGCCTTTGGTGCGTTATTCGCGCTGGAACCCCAGGCTGATCACGCCACAGGCGGTGCTGGAAAAAGACCAACCGCTGGCGATCAGCCCGCAAACCCCGCTCGTCTACCACCTGTTTGGAGTTCTAGAAGACAGGCATTCTCTGGTGGTCAGTGAAGACGATTATTTCGAGTTCATGATGTGGGTTAATAACCCGAGCGCCCCGCTGCCCCTGCCAAACGAGGTGCTGGGCGCCTGGCGCCTGGACTCCCTGCTTTTTTTGGGCTTCGAGATGAGCGAGTGGAGCTTCCGGGTGCTTTTCCGCAGCATCCTCAATACGGAACGCCGCAACCAGGAGCGGGATTATAAATCCGTGGCCGTACAGCTCCAGCCGGGCGACGACAACCTCAATCCGGAGAGAGCGCGAGGTTATTTAGAAAAGTTTTTCAGGGAGGACAAGCTCGAGATCTATTGGGGCAGCGCCGACGACTTCTTGAGCGAGTTGGGCGGGCAATGGCAGCAAAGGGCCGTCCAATGAGTTCAACTGAAACCTTCTCGCCAAACAGGCCTTACGTCGGGCCGTCGCCGATCGAGGACAGCCGCCTGTTCTTCGGCCGCGAGCGTGAAAAGGTCGAGCTGGCGAACCTGTTGATCGGCCGGCGGATCGTCTTGCTGCATTCCCCCTCCGGCGCCGGGAAAACTTCGCTCATCCAGGCCGGGCTGGCGCCCGAAATAAAACGCCAGGGGTTCCTGGTCATGCCTGTGATCCGGGTAAGCCGGCAGCTGGAAGCGGGCCAGAACCGCCGGCAAGTCTCGACCAACCCGTATCTTGCCAGCACCCTGATCTCGCTGGAAGAAAGTTTGCCGGAAGATCTGCGCACCCCTCTGGCGGAATTGCTCGCTCTCCCCTTCGATGAATACCTTCAAACCTATCGCCAAAGGCTGGCCGGTCAGGATGAACACCCACTCCCGCCGCGCACCCTATTGATTTTCGACCAGTTCGAGGAGATCCTGACGCTCGACCCGGCGGACCGCCAGGGACGGCAGGAATTTTTTGGCGGGTTGATGGCGGCCCTGTACGATACCCGCTACTGGATCCTGGTTTCCATGCGGGAGGATTATATCGCCGGGCTGGAGCCTTATCTGAGCTATTTCCCTGAAAGACTGAACGCCCATTTCCAGCTGGAATACCTGGGAGTTGAGATGGCCATCCAGGCGGTGCGCCAACCGGCAGAGCTGTTCGGCGTGGACTTCAACGAAGACGCGGCCCGCCGGCTGGTGGACGACCTGCGCCAGGTGCGCGTGCAGAATCTGGAAGGCAAGATCGAATCCCGGCCTGGACCCTACATCGAGCCGGTCCAGCTGCAGGTGGTGTGCAGCAACCTGTGGGAGGCTACTCGCGAAGACCCGGCCTGCATCACCTTGCAGGACGTCGAGAAGTGGGGCAAGGTGGACGACGCCCTGGGCAAGTATTACCGAGCGAAAGTCTCCGAAGCGGCCGAGTCTACCGGCGTCAATGAACGGCGGCTGCGCCGCTGGGTGGAACGCCAGCTGATCACCGAGCAGGGTTTGCGCAGCCAGGTGCTGGCAGGCCAGGAATCCCAGTACGGGTTGAACGCCGAAACGGTGCGCCGGTTGAGCTACGCTTACCTGCTGCGGGAAGAGAGCCGCCGGGGCAGCCTGTGGTACGAGCTGGCCCACGACCGCCTGGTTGACCCGGTGCGAGAGGACAACGCCGAGTGGTTCCGTCAAAAACTGAGTCTGCTGCAGCGCCAGGCCGATCTATGGGAGCGGGAGGGGCGCCCGGACAGCCTGGTGCTGCAGGACGTCGAGTTGGAAAAGGCGGAAGTTTGGGCGCAGCAGCACGCGGGCCAGCTGACTGAGGCTGAGCAAGACCTGCTGGAACGCAGTTTAACCTTGCGGCAGGAGAAGCAAGCGATCCTGGACCGTGAACGCCAGTTGCGCGAGCTCGAACTTCAAGCCGCCCGCGATTTGGCTGAGAAGGAAAAGCAGCGCGCCGAGGATCAGGCTGCCTCGGCGCAGCGCATTCGCAATATATTGATCGTTGCGCTGATCCTGCTCGCTGCTGTGTTTTATCTGGGCATGAGGACGCGATCGCTTTCCAGTCGCGTTGACCTGGCAAGCGAGAAACTCGAAGCGATCCAAGCAACCAGCACTGAAATCGTCATTCAATCTGCCGCCGACCGAACGAAGGCAACGGCTGCGCAAGCAACTGCTGAAGTCGATCGCCGATCGGCATCAGAGACTTTGACCGTAGCTGGGACTCGGGTTGGTGTGGCTCTTGTTACTCAGGGCGTGATCGAGGCAACAAGCGTGGCCTTACAAAACCTTGCAGCTAGGCTTTCTGCAGAATCGCTTCAGCGTCTGGCAAGGGCCTTGACTTTATTGGCTAAATCATCAGACGATTCCACGCTTAAGGCGCTTTTTAGCATCGAAGCCTTCAACCTGCGTGATTCGGATGAGAACCGGACTTTGCTGATCAACAACCTGCAAACCGGTTCCGAACTGGAGCTATTAACCTACCCGCTGGCGAAATCCGATGAGGACTTTCAAGTAACCAGCGTCGCTTTTGGACCTGAGCCAGAGGATGAACCTGGCAGGCAGCTCCTGGCCTGGGGACGTCTCGACGGCGGGGTCGTCGTATGGGATGTTGGACAAAACAAGCTCTTCGCAGAGAGCATCCGACACACACAGCGCGTGATCAGCCTCGCTTTCAGCCAGGATGGCAGGTACCTAGCCTCTGGCGCCTGGGACCGGCGGATTTACCTGTGGGACCTGGCAGAGATGAACGCGGACCCGGACTACCATCCCGTTCCGATCCAATCGTACAATCCCATCGTGCTGGCCTTCAGTCCTGACAGCACCAAATTAGCCGCAGGAGCCGGGAAAACCGTGTTTATCTATAATGTCGAGGATCAGAGAGAGCTTTCTTTTGGCGATCACACCGACTATCTCTTCAGTGTAGCCTGGAATCCCGTCAGACCGAATCAGCTCGCCGCTGCCGACGCTGGAGGGAACTGGATTCTCTGGGATACGACCACCCGTACCATGAGTAATTTGGGTTCCTGTCTACCGGAATGTCCTAAAGGAGTGAATTATCTGGCCTGGTCGCCAAATGGCAGCCTGCTCGCGGCAGGCGGATCCGATGGAAATATACTTCTTTATGCGATGCCCGAGACTGAGCTAGTGGGGACTCTATCGAAGACGATCGGCCATAAGTATGAAGTATCCGGCCTGGCCTTCAGCGGCGATGGGAGCTACCTGGCATCCAGCGGCCGCGATCAACAACTCATCCTTTGGAAGGTCAGTGACCAATCCCAATCGATCCAGAAGAACCTGGGAATGCCTTTGTTTGGGGTAGCCTTCGCGCCTGTTTCTGAGGAACAGGCAAAACCCAAATTCCTGGTGACCGCCGGAGGCGACTCTGAAGGTGGGAAGGTGTTCTTATATGAGGAACAATCTACTATCCCCCTTTATCATCCAGCCTCCGCCGGCACTGCCGGAGAATTATTCGGTGATGCGATCTTCCTTTCTGGCGACGATACGTACGCGTTCGGAGATGTGCGTCAGTCTCTAGTTGATGCGGGGATCAATATAGGAAATCCACCAGTACACATGACTATTGACCCGGTTCTGCGGCTGATTGCGGTGAATGATAAGGGTGGGATGTTAAGAGTCATTGACTTGACCAACCGGGGGATCATATGGTCATTTGAAGAGGACTCTCCGGCCGACGCTCTGGCTTTCAATCCGGGCAGGCGCATCCTGGCTTACAGCACTTGCGTGGAAAAAGACAGCGAAGATCCGTTTGCAAGCTGTGTTCGCAGTAGTCTAAACATATTGGACCTGGACACCGGTCAGACAATGCCCTTGAAATTAAGCGAGGAACTGAGCGCGCCAATCAGCTCGCTGGTTCTTCATCCGAATGAAGATAGGTTGTTCGCCGGGCAAGGAGATGGTCAAATCGTGGAATTAGACGCGAGTACTGGCGAAATTTTGGCATCCTGGTCAAGCCCACATAAAAATGGGGTCACCGCACTGGCGTACAGTTCGGAATCCAAATTGTTAGCTTCTGCCGGAAAGGATGGCCGGCTAACCCTTTGGTATGTTGACACTTTCAAGCAAATCGGCGCGCCTTTATCCGGCTTGGGTCGGGCTATTCAGGCATTGCGTTTCGATCACAGCGGTAAATGGCTTTATTCCGTCGATTCTGCTAGAGTAACGCTGCAATGGGATGTCGATCCCAATTTGTGGGCCAAGCGCATTTGCGAACAAGTCGGGCGTAACCTGACACAGAAAGAATGGGAGGATAATCTCCCAGATGAGCCGAGACCAACCTCTATGGCGTGCCCAGATTTCCCCTAACCTGCGAAAGCGCCAATCTCCTTGGGGTACAATAAGTTCAGGAGTTGCGCATTTCTCGAGGAAAATGGGGGCATTCGCATGAAATCCGCCTAAAGCCTCCCATCGAACCCCCTCTGCGTAATTCCTTTCGATAAACCCAATACCCAAAGGAGAACCAAATGCCCGTACGAAATGCATCCGCCGTGTGGAACGGAACGCTCAAAGAAGGCAAGGGTTCCATGAAGCTGGGGAGCGGCGCGTTTGAAGTCGACTTCACCTTCGCTTCGCGCTTTGAAGAGGGGCCAGGGACCAACCCGGAAGAGCTGGTGGGCGCCGCCCAGGCCGGCTGCTTCTCGATGTTCCTGGCTTCCCTGCTCACCAAGGCCGGTTTTAACCCTCAGGAAATCCGCACCGGCGCGAAAGTGCACCTGGGTGAAGGCCCGCGCATCACGCTGATCGAACTGGCTTCCGAAGCGGAAGTCCCCGGCCTGGACAATGAGACCTTCCAGGAAAACGTGGTCAAGGCCAAGGACAACTGCCCGGTCTCGCTGGCCCTGTCCGGCCCGGAGCTGCGCGTGACGGCGCGGCTGGTCGGGTAGGGAATGAACAGGTTTTTGACAGGCGAACCTTGCCCAAAATCCAAAGTTAGCAGTGCCGGAGTTACAAGCCCTCTCCACCTTTTGGCGGAGAGGGTCTGGACTTTCTGGGGATAGGCAGGATCTATTGAAGCCTGGAAAATAGAAGATAGAATCTGTCTATTGAGGAG
Source organism: uncultured Anaerolineaceae bacterium (assembly GCA_964400875.1). Taxonomy (GTDB): domain Bacteria; phylum Chloroflexota; class Anaerolineae; order Anaerolineales; family UBA4823; genus CAYNWK01. Next base: position 85,839 of record CAYNWK010000004.1, read on the forward strand.
AGAACCATGTTTTGGAAAACACGAACTGCTATTTTGATCTACCTGCTGCTGGCCGCGCTGATCCTGTCAGCCTGCGCGGCCGCGCCAGCGCCCACGACGGTTGAGACATCTACGCCGGAGGCGAGCGAAGCGACGGAGCTCCCCGCGACCCAGGCGCCCCAACCCGAAGAGACCGAGCCGCCTCAACCTGAAGCGACCGAGCTGCCTACATCCACACCCACTGAAGCGGCATTTCCTCCAGCCATGCGCATCGCCTATGTCGGCGCCGACGGCAACGTCTGGGTGCTGGATACCGGCGAGGCGGAACCACGCCAGATCACCTCGGACGCCGTCACTCCGCCAATGGATGGGACTGCGCCCGATTCCCAGATGATCAACTACTACTTCCCGGCGATTTCCTCGGACGGCGCGCTGGTCGCCTACCGGCGCGATGAGGGCACCCCGGCCGAATCCGGGTTCGACTTTACCTTCGGTCTATGGGTGACCGACCTCTCCACCGGAGAGAGCCGGGAAGTGTACAACCAGACCCCCGCCGGCTTCGCCTGGAAACCGGGGACCCACCTGCTGGCCTACGGGCAAGGGGTGTCGGAGGCCTACTTCGCCATCCGGGGGGAGGTCGACGAATCCCTGGCGACGGGCATCACCGCCGTGAATCTGGACACGGGCGAATCAAGAGAGCTGGTCGCGCCGGAGGGTGGTTACGCGCTAAGCACGCCAATCTGGTCGCCGGATGGCCGCTTCTTATCTTTTGACGAGGTCGCTTACTACGAAGGGCGCGGTAACTTTGCTTATTACGATTTCGAGGCCCAGGAGTACGTGGCCTTGGGGCAGCCCCTCGGCCTGTATGACTGGTCGCCGGACGGCGAGCAGATCGTTTACGACAACCTGACCTACACAGCCACCGGCGAAGAGCGCATTTACCTGCGCGACCGCCAGGGAGGCGATGAGCGCCTGCTCTCGCCGGATTACGAGCAAGGCTACGCGTTCTACCCGGTGTTCTCGCCCCAGGGCGATCGGGTGGCATATTTCGCCAACCTGGGCGCGATCGACGATTCGATTTATCATCTGTACGTGCAGAACCTGGCCGGAGGCGAGCCGACCGACTTGGGCGAGTTCGAATCGGTCCAATCGCCGGGGTGGTCGCCCGACGGCAGCGCCTTGATCTTCAGCGCCGGTCCATTCGACGGCCAGCAAGTGCTCGCCGTGAAAGTCGCCGGTGGGAGCGCCGCCGTCCTGGCAGAGGGCAGCGAGCCTGACGTAAGCGGGCGGTAACAATCAGGGTGGTGCTTGGACTGGCAACGCCAGTCCAGGGACCACCCTTTTTCATCGAGCGTGGCTAAAATAAAAACCCCTCCACCGTCGGTGGAGGGGAAAGGTCGATTAGTTGTACTGGTACTGCCACTGAGTCTTGGTGGGCGATTCGGTCAGGAAGATTTTCTCGATCCCCGGCTCGCCCTGGTTGGCCGGCTGCACGGTGCACGAGGTGAAGTTCAGCTGCAGCTGGCGGCTGATGTCCACCGTGCCAGAAGCGGTTTGCCCGCAGGCCAGGGTGATGTGCGTGTATTCGTCGCGCACGACGGTGAAAATTTGCTTTGTACCGGCGGCGACAGCCAGGTAATAGCGCGCCTCAGGCCCGGTCAGGGAAAGGGCGACGACCTGATCGGTGCGGTTATCGATGGTGAGACGGAC
>CAYNWK010000004.1:87627-92697 GCA_964400875.1 uncultured Anaerolineaceae bacterium
GCCTTGGTAGGATTAAGGGAAGCAATTGGGCGCGTGAGAGCAATCTACGAGCGGGCGATCTGACCGGGCAAGATCGACTGTCGAATAGCCTCCAGCAAGGCCTCTTCGTCGGTGCGTTTGCTCAGAAAAGCGTTAGCTCCAGCCCGGGCTGCCCGGGCGCGCACCTGGGGATCGTCGTGGATGCTCAACATGATCAGGGTCATCTCGGGATGGTTCTTGCGCAGGGCTCCGGCTGCGGCGATGCCGTCCATCCCGGGCATTTCGACGTCCAAGATGACCACATCCGGGGTTAGCTGCTCGGCCAACTGCAGAACGGCGTACCCATCGCCAGCTTCGCCAACCACCTCGAAATCCTGTTCCACTTTCAGGCGCATACGGAGCCCTTGGCGGACAAGCGGTTGGTCGTCGGCGAGCAGTATTTTAATCATGTCCTCATCCATGTGGCTGTTATAATCCAACCGGTGTGCGGCGGCATCCTGCAAATTTGCCGTCCTACACACCCGAATTGTGCGGACGAACCCATCGTGCTTTAGCAGGAGGGCAGCATGCCCATTCGCATTTTGATCGTGGACGATCACAGCGTGGTGCGCCAGGGATTACGCATGTTCCTCAACCTCGATGACGATTTGGAGATCGTCGGCGAGGCGGGCAACGGCGCGGAAGCCCTGGAAAAGGTCGCAGCCCTCCAACCCGATGTGGTGTTGATGGACCTGGTCATGCCGGTGATGGACGGGGTTACCGCCACCGAGAAGATCCGCCAGGCTCACCCCGACACGGAAGTGATCGCCCTGACCAGCGTGCTGGAAGATACCTCCGTAGTTAATGCGGTGCGCGCCGGGGCGATCGGCTACCTGCTCAAGGACACCGAGGCGGACGAGCTGCGTAAGGCCATCAAGGCAGCTGCCGCCGGTCAGGTGCAGCTCTCACCCAAAGCTGCCGAGCGGTTGATACGCGAGATCCGCGCCCCGGAAAGCCCTGAGAAGCTCACCGAGCGCGAGACCGAAGTCTTGCGTTTGCTGGCGCGCGGCAAAGCCAACAAAGAGATCGCCTCGGAACTCCACATCAGCGAGACCACGGTCAAAACCCACGTCAGCAATATCATGATGAAGCTGGAAGTTTCCAGCCGCACGCAGGCCGCGCTGTACGCAGTGCGCATTGGGCTGGTTTCCCCGGATGAGGGAGCTTAGTCGATCTGTCCGCTGCGCTGAGCCGCAATTGATCTGGTAAGTTTCCTGGGCTCCGCCTGAGTCAAACTCGGGCGGTGCTTTTTTTCTGACGAGTCGAGTTCAGGAGCAGCGCGGTCAACGCGCTGCTCCTGAACTTTTTTCACGCCGATCTGCTAAGGCGTCGTGCTGTTGTAGAACCAGTTGTAGGCGAAATATCCCGAGCTGGGGCTCTGCATGCGGATGGCGATCTGGTAAGCGCCTTTCAAGGCAGCCGGGATCTGGTAGGTCAGGGTCTGCGCCCCGCCTTTTCCGGAAGCTGTGCTGGCTACCTTAATCCCGTTAATCCCGCGCGTCCCCATCGCTCCCATGGTGACGGTGAATTCGTCACCCGGGGGCAGATTGTTTGTCCGGATGGTCACGGTTTGGTTGCGTACGACGCTGACGATGGAGAACGTCGGGTAGCCTTTGTAGCCCGAGGCAGGCGGCTGCCCACCGGCGCCCCCGCTGGTGTTGTTGTAAAATCAGTTGTAGGCATAGTAGCCGGAGCCGTCGTTGGCTTCCAGGCGGATGGCAATGCGCTCGTCGCCGTGGAATTTCTTGGGGATCTTGTAGATCTCGGTAAAACTGCCGCCCTTGCCGGAGTCGATCACTTCAACCAGTTTGCCCTTGACCGCGCGCGTGCCGAATTCGCCCATCAAAACGTCGAAGGAGCGGTGGGCCGGGAAGTTGTAGGTGCGGATGGTCACGGTCTCGTCCGCTTTGACGCTGACGATAGAGAACGTGGGGATCTTGCCCGTGGAGGGATAAGTTGCAGGTTTCCCGGTATCCGCCACGCACAGTTTCGAGCCGGCGTAAATCTTACTGGGGTTGGATAGATTATTGATATCAGCCAGCGTCTTCCAGGTGTATCCTTAGCGCAGGCCGATCAGATACAGCGTTTCACCGGATTGGACGGTGTGATAAAGGGTGCAGGTAGCGGCTTTCGCGGGGCCGGGGTTGAAGGCCAGACCGCCCGCCACCAACATGATGACCAAAAAGAAGAACAAGGCTTTCCTGACGCTGTTCATGATTTTTCTCCTTCCTGTTGCGCCGACGATGCAGCCGTCCGTTTGTATGTAGTGGTGTTGTTTTCCGTAAGGAGGCGCGGAGCAGAAAAGCACAGCCCTCCCCGGATATCCGCAATATCCTATGTCCAGTTTATGGATATTCCAGGGTGAATGCATCCTACGAAGGTTGTATTTGGGGATGCTCCTTTGGTGGAAAGGATGACCCCCTTTAAGTGAGGAGAGGATCCCTGCTCGTTGGAAGGATGTGTGCTACGGGGAGTGGATCTAAGATAGAGAGGCAGGAATCTACCAGGCGAAGTGCGCACATAAAACGGCCTGGCGGCGTACCTGCCACAAACCACAAAATCACTTAATGTGGAGGAAAGCGGCTATGAGCAGAAATAAACCAAGAATACTTTTAACCATCGGCTTCGCGCTGACCGCGGCTTTCGTGCTCGGCGCATGTTCCGGGATCCCGGTGTTCGGCGGACAGCCCGATACCGTGGCGACGCCCACCTCGGGTTCCGAAAGTTTTGTGCGCAGCCTGGCTAACGTGGAAGACCTCGAGATCCGTATGCTGGAATCCTTCCCGGTCCAGGTGGAGGTCGTCGTGAGAGGCTCTTTGCCGGACAGCTGTACGACCATCGAAGGGATCGTCAAAAACAGGGAAGGCAATACGTTTACCATCGGCCTGGGCACCGTGCGTCCAAGCGAGGCGGTTTGTGTGCAGACCGCTCGTCCTTACGAGGAGGTGATCGCTTTGGAGGTCGAGGGTCTGCCCGCTGGCGCTTACACCGTGATCGTCAACGGCGTGAGCGAGGCGTTCGATCTGGAGGTGGATAACAATCCTTCCAATGGAACGGGCGAGATAGGCGGAAAGATCTGGCACGACCTGTGCGCCTTAGCCGGGTTGGACAGCAGCGGCCCGATCGTCCCGGGCGTGGGCTGCATTCATTCTAGTGCCACCGATTCGGGCTATCTGGCGAACGGCCAGTACGAAATCGGCGAGCCGGGGATCCCGGGTATGGAAGCGACCTTAGGCCTTGGCGTGTGCCCATCTTCAGGTCTGGCTACGGAGCTCACCGACGGTGAGGGCAATTTCACTTTCTCCGGCTTGAGCGCCGGGACCTATTGCATCTCGATCGATCCACTCAAGGAACCGAATAAGACCATCCTGGGCGCCGGCTACTGGTCATCGCCATCCGAGGCCATCAGCCGCAACACAGCCAGTTACACGGTTACTCTGAGGGAAGGGGAAGCCAGGCGCGATTTGAACTTCGGATGGGACTACTATTTCCTCCCGGAGCCGGCGGCGACGCCCACACCTACCGCGACGGCCACCCAGCCGCCGCCGACCGCCACGCCCACGGCGACCAGTGTGCCGCTGCCCTGCGATCTGGCCCAGTTCGTCAGCGACGTGAGCGTCCCAGACGGCACCCCCTTCACGCCAGGGTCGAGCTTCACCAAGACCTGGCGGTTGAAGAACGCCGGGACCTGCACCTGGACAGGTGATTACTCTCTGGCTTTCGTCAGCGGGAACGCCATGTCCGACAAAGTCAACTTCGACCTGCCGAAAACGGTACGACCCGGAGAGACCGTCGATCTGTCCGTCAAGATGAACGCCCCGAAGGGGAACGGCAATTACAAAGGCAACTGGATGCTGCGCAACGAGGACGGGAAGCTGTTTGGGATCGGTTCCGAAGGCGACCTGTCCTTTTGGGCCTCGATCAAAGTGATCGCGGCTGACCCCAATGCCGCCTTCGACTTCGCCGCCAACTACTGCCTGGCCGATTGGCGCAGCGACGATGGGGAGCTGGCCTGCCCTGGCAATCCGGAAAGCGGTAAAGGCTCGGTTTTGCTGCTGGATAACCCCCGGCTGGAGAACCGTCCGGAGAACGAGCCCACGCTGTGGACGCGTCCAAACGCCGCCCAGGGCGGCTGGATCAAAGGCACCTACCCTGAAGTGAAAGTCAAGGATGGTTATCACTTCAAAGCCTGGGTTGGCTGTCTGAACGAAACCAAAGGCTGCGATCTCACCTTCCGTCTGCAATACCGGAACAAGAACGGCGACGTTAAAACGTTAGGTGAGTGGCATGAGGTGTACGATGGGCAGGTGACGAAGATCGATCTCGATCTATCGGACCTGGCCGGAGAAACCGTCGAGTTCATCCTCAGGACGGAAGTGAACAACAAGAAGACCGAGGCGGTCGATGGCTTCTGGTTCATCCCCCGTATCTCACAGGCTTCAAAAGACTCGGAAGGCGCAGCCTAGGATAGCAGCGTCGCGAGGTAAGTTTTGAGCCGGGGTGTTTGACGGCGGGCGACACCCGCCGTCAAACACCTTTTTGTTTCTAATTCAAGGGAGTCAGGGGGATTTGCACGCGAATACGGGTGCCAGCCCCGGGGGCGCTGTGCACCTCGAAGCTGCCTTGAAGCCGTTCCGAACGCTCGCGCATCGTGTGGAGACCGAGATGCCCCGGGAAAGGGCCGTTGGCCTCAAACCCCACCCCATCATCGCGGATCTCAAGCGTAAGAAAACCGAGTTGCTCCGTCAACGCCAGGATCACTTTCCTGGCCTGGGCGTGCTTGACGATATTGTGCAAGGCTTCCTGGGCGATGCGGTACAGGTGCTCCTTGACCTCGAGGGAAGCGCTTGGTTCCTCGCAAGCCAGCACTTCCACCTCGATTTGGTGGCGAGCGCGCAGGGCGGCGGTTTGCTTGCTGAGCGCTGCAACCAGGCCTTCGGTCTCGAGCGACTCGGGGCGCAACTCGAAGATCAGGGCGCGCATCTCGGCCAGGCCCGCATCGGCCAGCGAAAGCACGTAATCGAGGGGCTCGGCGAGCGCCAGGCGTGAATC
>CAYNWK010000005.1:0-65744 GCA_964400875.1 uncultured Anaerolineaceae bacterium
AGCCGTTCGCCGGAATGCGGAGATCCGGGTCGCGGTTGCCCCAGTATTTGATTAATGCGATGTTGGGTGAAGCCTGGGCGGCTGCGGTAGTCATAGGATGAGGATACCATCAACTGATAAGAATTTATTCCAATGGTCTAATCTTGAGTAACTGATGTGACTTGAGTCGAATGCATTTTAGTATATGTAGGGTTGCACCGGCAGCAATGCCGCCCATTCGTTACACTGAAGTATTGCTTTACGTGAAGGAGGTATAGTAGGTAATAGTCGAGTCTCGAGTTTCTCACTATATCTCAGTCAAGAGATCTACAATGACTTGGTCAAACTCCCTGACCCTGCCCCTCCCCCATGCCGCGGTATAAGCCTTGGTCGAGAGTTCAGTCTTTAGCGTGTCAAGCAGTTCATGCACTCGGTCACGAACTCTTCCACCTCCCAATCGGTGTAGACGGCTGGTAGGTTGCTGAAGTACCACGGCAAGCAATTCCACTGCCTGTTCTAAACGGTTCTCTGCGATCCGAACTTTGGCGAGATCGAACAGTAAATTAACCTTATCCCGGCCTAAACCTATTTCATCCGCGATCTTAAGACTTCGGAGAAGGTACGTTTCAGCTTCCACTGTTTCATTCAACGCTAAGGCCATCTGGCCCAAATACTTGCATGCGTTTGCAGTTCCCCAACGATAGCCAACTGCCTCCGAGATGCTTAAACACCGCAGATAAATTTCCCTGGCCTGGGCATGCTCTTCAAGGGCGGATGCTGCATGACCCAGAGTCATAAGCGTTAATATCGAGACCATCGCCTCACTAAGTTCTTCGTAAAGATTCAAACTGGCTTGTGCGACGCGTCTCATTTCAACATAGTCTCGCTTTGTCGGATTGGCCACACTTACCTTGTAAAGCGAAAAGGCCAGCAGCCATTTATCGTCCAGCTCGGTGGCGATGCCAAGCATTTTGTGTGCTGCTTTTTCCCCCTCACCGTAACGGGTAAGGAAGTCAGCAGCCAAATTCAGACTACCCAATGCAAGAGCCAATTCGAAGGGACGGTCCAATCGTTCGAGGATATCAACGCTTTCTTTTGCCAGAGCGTAACCTTGATCTGCAAATCCCATCCACGTCTTGAAAAATCCCTGGTGAGCCAGCGCGAGCGCCTTCACAGATTCGGTTTCCTCATCTGCATGCACTAAAGATAGCGCATCAACCGCTTCCCGGAATAAATCCTCACCCCCATGATTCCAACCACGAAACCAATAGACGAGCCAGAAACTATTCACGAACTTCGACATCTGTGCAGCGTTGACCTGGTCGACTCGATAGCGCCAAGCAGTTCTTATATTCTCCAGGTCAGCGTCGATCTCAGTAAGCGCCGCTTTTTGCCTGTGATCTCTGAGATACTGCCAGCGCTGCTCCATGAAATTTGCGAAGTAGGCAGCATGTGCTTCCAAAGCGGAGACGCGGTCCTCTGGTGACTCATCAAGCTGCTCCTGAGCGTACTGCCGCAATAATTCATGGATCTCAAAACGGCCGGAGGTCGAATCGTGGCGGAGGAATGATTTGTTGACCAGTCCGGCCAGCAACTGAAGCGCGGCTCCAGTAACAGCCTGCCCCGCCTCAAGGGTAAAGCCACCCCGAAACACTGAAAGGCGCTTGAACACATCTCTCTCGGTCTGTTCCAACAATGACCATGACTGGTCGAACACAGCTCGCATGCTGTGGTGTCGTTCCGGTACATCACGCAACTCCGATGTTAGGATCTCCAGACCCTGTTGGATCTCACGGGCAAGTTCTTCGGGAGACAAAACGTTCATCCAGCCTGCCGCCAACTCAATAGCTAGCGGCAATCCCTCTACCAACCGACAGATGTGGGCAAGCTGTATCAAATCGTCTGCATTGGGATTGAATCTGGGTTGGACGCGGTGGATGCTTTGCAATAACAATTCAATGGCGCCATGCTCTCGTGGTTTGGTGGGTGTTTTCTGGTCTGGCAAGTTCATACCTGTGATGTTGAGCGCAGTCTCGCCATGCAATTTCAACTTCTCACGTGAGGTAGCGAGGATCCTTACATTAGGTGCCGCTTGCAAAATCTTCGCAACAATTTCCACATCGTCGAGCAGGTGCTCGAAGTTATCCATTACCAACAGAAGACGTCTTCTTCGCAGGTGGGCCAGCAGCTGGTCTATGGGTGCCTCTTCGGTTGAAAGGGGGAAACCTATCGCTTCAGCGATGGTCTGAACGATGTGTTTGCCGGAACTGATTGGAGCCAGCGATACGAAGAAGACCCCGTTCTCAAATTCATCGTTCAGATCGCTTGCGGCCTGCAGGGCAAGGCGTGTTTTACCAATCCCGCCAGTCCCTGTCAGGGTTAGTAGTCGCGTCTCATCCAGCAGGCGGCGGATCTCAGCCAACTCCTCGGCCCGACCGATAAAGGGCGTCGGTTCAGCGGGCAGGGCGTGCGTGAACTTGGGCGCGGCTTTCCTATCCAAGTCCAACAGGCCCAGTTCTTTTGCGCGCTCAACAGCTTGCCGACGGTTCTTCACGCCCAGCTTGCCGAGGATATTCCCGACATGACTCTTGACTGTATTTTCAGTCAGGTGGAGGCGATCGCCGATCTCGTGGTTCGTCAGACGCTTGGCAAGGAGCGTGAGCACTTCTTGCTCACGCCAGGTCAGGTCTTCAACGAGCACTTTACCGGGGGATAGATTATGGTCCTGCATGGTTGATATCTATTGGATCGCACTTAAAACTTACCAATTCACTCGGATTATATCCGACGAGAGGCTTTGCGGTGTCTATCTACTTTTTTCATACTAAAAGTAGGATGACTTTTGATCTTTGTCCGCTTATAGTAAAAACACGATTTCAAATATTCATATTAATAAAAGGAGATATGAAATGGCTACGCTTTTCGTTCACCACAAGGTTCAGGATTATTCGGCATGGCGCAAGGTTTTCGACGATCATGATAAGACGCGCAAGGAATTCGGTTCCACCGGATATCAGGTATTCCAGTCAGCCAGCGACCCTAATGAGATCACAGCCATCATCGATTGGCCCTCGGTTGACTCTGCGAAAGCTTTTGCCACATCGGACTCCCTTAAGGAGGCGATGAAGAACGCGGGCGTCACCTCCCAGCCCGAGGTGATGTACCTCGTCGAGGCCTGATCTTTTGGCCAAGCCCCAAGAGCGGTGTTCCATTGGTGAACACCGCTCTTTATGTCCTGATGTCAGTGCCTATCACTTTGGAGGCAGGGAAAGGTGTTTTCAGGTTATGAACAGTTCTTCGCTTCAAATGTTAGCTGGCTTTGCGTCCAGCACGATTTTTATCAGCAGCAGTCTCCCAATGTTATTCAAAGCCTTCAAAACAAAAGACCTGAGTTCTTATAGCTTGGGACATCTCGCATTAGGTAATCTGGGAAATATGGTGTATTGGCTGTATGTGATCAGCCTGCCCATCGGCCCCGCATGGTTCCTGCAAGTTTTCTTTTCGACAGCTAGTGCATTAATGCTCTTATGCTACCTGCGCTATGAAAAGAAATGGTTTCACATTTAGCATGGAAAATATCTTAAGCGAACTCTCTGGAAGGAAATCGGTGAAATCCACCATCAAGGCAAACTGGGAGGCCTACCATTATTGCCTGGGGCGTTCGCCGAATGTGGAATTGTCTGTTGGCAACTACTTAACTTGGTTGATCACAAACCTGCCGGATTATTTCATGAATCTGGTCGTGTGTACCCAATTGCCATTTGATGGCGTCTATGATCTCATCGTAAGCGCACTGGCGCATTTCAGACTAATGAATATCAGTAAACTTTCTTGGCTGGCGCAAGACGGAGTGCCAGCGGGTAAGATGAATAAGGCATTAATTGCCCATGGTTTGACGTTCAGAGAATCATTTGCAACTGAAATGGCAGTTGATCTTTCATTATTACCAGAGGATCTGCCCACACATTCTGGCTTGAGGATCGTCCCGGTAGTTGACGGATGCGCATTGAAACAATGGATCCACATTGCAAGTATTAGTTTTGGAATCAATCAAGAGTTCGAGAGCGTTTGGTATGATTTTTTCGCGGATGTCATTTTTGAAATGCGGTTTCGAACCTACCTCGCTCTGTTGGATGGAGAACCAGTCGGTACATCGCAGTTATTCCTCTCCGAAGGTGTGGCAGGAATCTATAACGTTACATGTATTCCAGAGGTACGCGGCCAAGGGATTGGCTCAGCCATCACATTGGCTCCGCTGGTCGAGGCGCGCGAGATCGGATATCGAATTGGCATTCTGCAAGCGTCCAAACGGGGCTACAGGGTATATCGCCGCTTGGGATTTCAAGACTTTGGCAATTTGAGTGTCTATCTTTGGGAAAATGATAGTGACTTGAGGGAGGATGAAAAAATATACATCATTGGGACAGGTCAAACCACCCGCTATGCGGGTGGTTTTGACTCTGGGTTGGTGAGGTCGAAGCGGCAGTTATCCGGAAACTGATTGCTCAGGTACTAGGGTCAAGAAACAAAGCGCCGCCCTTACTGACCCCTACCCCCTACCTCCTCCCCCTCCCGTAGGAAGAACCGTGATCGTGACTTCACTGGTGGCGGTTGCCCCATCGTCGTCCGTAATTATCAATTCGAAGACCAGGCTGACGGGATCGCCGGTCACCTTTGGCGCCTTGAAGAACGGGGTGGCGGTGTCCGCGTTTTTCAATAGGCTCGCCGGGCCAGACAGCTGATTCCAGTCGAAACTTGCGATCGTGCCGTCCGGGTCGTAAGAGGCGGAGCCGTCCAGGTTCACGCGCGCCCGTGACTTAACCGACTGGTCTGGCCCGGCATCCGCGACCGGTGGGGTATTGCTATTGCCGCTGCCCCCACCATTGGCCTCGTAAAGACCCACAACGACCGGGCTGGCCGGTACGGACACATCGACCACGCGTAAGGTGTTCCCCGCCCGGACGTAGGCATAGCCGCCGCTGACAACGACGTCGGTGGCCCCGGCCGAATCCTCGAAACCGATCTCATAAGGGTTGCTCCTATCGGTCACGTCCAGGATGCGCAAGCCCGTGGTCCCGTGGGCCAGGTAAGCGTAATTGCCGGCGGTGAAAATATCCTTGATGTTGTTCGTATCGTAAGTGCTGATGAACGGCAGCGCACTGCGGCTGGCGTCTAGGATTCCGACCGGGCCGGTGCCCGTGACGATGTAAACATAACCGCTCGCGGCAAAGATTTCATAAGAATTGGCATAGATATTCATGCCGGCCGAGCTGAGCGACCCGTTCGGGTTGATGACGTACCGGATGGTATCCGGCCCGGCCAGGTAAACCAGCCCGTCATCGGCGATTTGAACTTCGCGGGAGGGGTTGCCCCCCTGCCCGTTGAAACCAAAATCAACAGGTTGAGTCGGGTCCGATACGTCCAGCCAGTGCAGGTAACCCCAGGCAGTGGACACGTAAGCATAGTCCCCGGAGACATCCACAGAGACCGCCGGCGCTTCGACGCCGAAATAATACAGAGCACTCACGCTGACCAGCTGAGGGGAGGCTGGGTTTCCGACATCCCAGATTTCCAGGCCGCCTGTTTCCGCCGCGATATACAGCTGTTGGGTTGCAGCGTCAAAGTGGAGATCCTGAACAACCCCCCCGCTCTGGATCCCGTCGGAAACCAATTCGGGATGTGTTGGGTCGGACACGTCCAAAATATGGACGGCCCCGTCCCCCACTGGAGTAAAGATCAGGTTTCTGACCGGATCCAGGGCCAGTCCCTGGGTCACGCTGACCGCCCGAGCCGGTTGGACGGCTAAAACACTCGCCACTAGGAGGGTCAGGACAGTGACAATTCGGCGTAAAAGTGTCTTCATCGGTTTCTCCCTTCGATCGATAGCGAGCAAAACCCGTCAAGCAGTCTGGTACCCTTATAAGATAAGGCTTGAGTGTTACAAAATACTTACGAAAGCCTTACCGTGACCTTACCCCGATGTTTTGGGCCCTGAGAAAAGTGAAATTAAGGCAGTTAAGTAACTTGTCCTGTAGACCGGAGCCTAAAAAGAAGCACACAACTTCGGACTCTTGGTCGCAATGAAATCAAGCTGAATCAGCGGCTAAACCTTCTACACTTGCCCTCAAGTGTTCTTGGCCTGTTAGAAACCCCGCATCTAAATCCACTTCCAACGCGGTTTGGGAATCCTCCGGCCTTTCCATGATAGATTCCCGACAAGACTACATCTAAGAGATTGAAAAGCAACCAATTCAACAGCGAGAATTGTGACCGGATAAAGAAACGCAAGGCCAAACGGGATACCCAAATAGATATAGGGTAGCAACCACAAGATCATAGAGAGTCCCAAACAAATAAAAAGATAAATAGCTGGGATTTGAGGCGCTTGTCCAAAAAACATGAAGGTCAGAATTATCAGTGGTTCCCAGAACATCACCGCCAACCATAGAAAAACAAACAAAAAAGGGAGCAGACGAAAACCAAAAGCTGCGAACAGGTTTTTCACAAACCCATTAAATGCTTCACTGTTTTTTTGATACATTCGGCAGGAGATCAAATCCGCGACATACGCCACACGCCAGCGCAGTCCAGCTGATTTTATTGACTTCGCCAGTGTCAAATCATCTACAATGGCCGAACTCACACCATCATGTCCACCGACAGCCAAATAAGCTTCGCGACGGAATAACATCATTTGACCAAGAGCACTGGAAAGAGCGGGCAGCCGGAGTCTATATGCGACTGCGAGAGGGTTGAAACAAAGCAAGGCCCAAGAAAAAAAAGGTACAAGCAGTTTTTCACCCCAGGTATGCACTTCCTGACGAGGAAATCCGGTCAATAAATCGGCCTGCTCACCCACTAAGGCAGTAATGATGGCCTTTAATGTTGTAGGCTGGTGAAAGGTATCTGCGTCTGTGAAAAATAACAATTCTCCTTGTGCCTGGCGGGCAAGCTGACTACAAGCCCAGTTCTTGCCAACCTGGTTTTCATTGGGTCGGGCGCCATCAAATACTCTTAATCTTGAGTGGGAATCGGATAATTTTTTGAGAATTAATCTTGTATTATCGCTAGACTGATCATCCAGAACAAGCACTTCGAAAGAAGGATAATCCTGCGCTAAGAGCGATTCAACGCATCTGGCAATATTCTTCGCTTCATTTCGAGCCGGAACAAGGATAGAAACCGATGGAAAATTTAGTGGAGGTGAATGGGACCTAGTCAGGTAGGTGATTCTTATGTTGCTTATAATTATCAAAAGGATAACTATCTGAAAAATGATGAGGTTAAGAATGAGGTCGTGGTTGAGATAATTAACCATTGGAGACTTTAGTCCCTTTGTCCTTAAAATACTTTGCCAACCACAGGCGCAGGTGTGGGCTATGACGTAAGTCAGAGCGATGCGTCCATGCAAGAATTAAAGTTTCAGTTACCCATACCAAAATCAGCAGCGGTTCAGGCAACCAGATTACAAGCACGGCGAGGATCCCTGCTAACCCAAACATAACCGCCCATCCGGGGGATGTGAATAATGACATCCCGATCAATGCCGCCACCGCACCTGGGATTGATATCTTCCAGATTGTTAAACCTATCCAGACACCAAGGGCTGTAGCAAGTGCTTTTCCACCTCTAAAACCGAGAAAAGGTGAAAATACGTGTCCAAAGATTGGCGCTATTGCAATCAAGAACATAGATCCACCACTTATATTCAGGTTGAAATATGCCAACCCAACAGGAGCAGCCGCTTTACTAATATCTAGGATAAGAGCCAAAAATCCAACTAGACTATTGCCGGCTTTGAAGACATTCGTTGCTCCTGGATTTCCATCCCCAAATTGACACACGTCCAGACCTAAAAGAATCTTTCCCAGCCAGACAGAAAATGGCAACGATCCGCAAATAAATGCAAGCAGTATCAGTGCTACTGAAACCATGAGGAATTATAAAATCAATTGATTAGGACTTACGCCCTTGATGTTGACCATCCAGATTTCCCTTGCCAGGTTTCCCCCAAGATTTGCGTGCAGCCTTTGAGGTCTTTGGGAAGAAAAGAGCCGGTGCTAGTTGGTAAATTTATCGTGTTGAATCGGATGCCGCTTGATTTTCTGCAAGAACTAATTGGGCGATTTTTTCGTAGGATTCTTTGACTTTGAGTTTGTCCAGTTCACTTTTAACCGCGGCGAGTTTGAGGCTCGCAGGCATGGGTAGCGGAATTTGGGGTTCGAGATCGCAGATATAGATCATATGTGTGCCGGTCGCGGTGGGCAGCAACTGAAAAGTGATTGTCATGAATACGGCTTTCAGGACATCTTGAGTGACGGTGAAATAATCAAACGGCCGCCAGTCTAACACCGTTTCAATCATCGCGAGATTTTTACCGTGCATGCAGTGATTGACGGCGCCGACAGAGGTGCGGCCATTCGGCATGAAGAAAGGGAATATATGTCGATCGGCATATTCCCACTGCAGACGTTTCTGCGGATCGTTGAGCCAATCCCACACGACCGGCGGCGGGGCGGGATAATCGAACTCGTAAATCAGATCGGCTTCGGACTGATCGACGAGCACCCGGCGAAGATCACGCATGGTTTGATAGCGATCTTTGAGATTAGCGACAAATATCTTTACCTCACCGATGTCGTACGTCTCGCTCATTTCTTGAAGCCCATCTGGTTTCAGCCCGACGTGCGACAGGGCTTGGGCGGTGAACAGCGCATAGGCGCGCCAGCCGCTTTCATCGGCGATGTGATTTTTGAGCAGGCGGTGAATGAGGTTGACATCGGTGCCGACCATTTCACGATAACCGCCGATGTTTTGAACAATGTAGTCGCCATAATGCGCCATAAATTTTAGATCGAGCGATGGGATGTTGCGGCAGGCATTGCACTGACAAGTGGTTCGACGGCGAATAGCTTCTTGATGATCTTTGAAAGCCGCATAGGTGGACTCGATCAGTTCGAGCAGAGTTTCACCGCGCTTCAGTTTTTCATCGGACGCGAAGGCGAAGATGGCATCGCCTTCAAGTTTGGATAAGGTGAAAACGGTTGTAACGTGTTTGAGGACCAATTCCAGCAGTTCGCTGAGAATATCGTGTGCGTGTTCCAGTTCGCTCTCGGCGACGAACGAGCTGTAGCCGGAGATGTCGGCGAGTATTAAGTAGCCATGTTGTGTTTTGGTGTCCATGCTTTTCCTTCAAGGGCAGATCTAATTTCTCAAAACCAGGAAATGTAAGTGAATATATCACCGGTTATGACGGAGTTTACCATAACGCGTATTGAATCGATTAATTTGGAGAGTTTGTGTTGTCCGTGCTTTGATTTTCTTGTATACTGATTTTCTGAATTGTCAGGATGCGGAAGAATCACCGGTTTTCACAGGAAAACATGATCAAGAGGAGCTAAGCAATGCGATTCGCAAAGATTGGATCGGCTCTGTATATTCTCTGGGGGTTGCTCCATCTTGGCGCGGCTTTCGAGGAATTTTCACTCGGGGCGAGCGTCGATGCGGGATTGGTTCAAGGCAAGCTCTATCAAGGCGCCTGGAACTTGCTCTTTTTCTCACTCGCCAGCATTCTTATCGCCGTTGTATTCAACTGGAAGAACAGCGTCCTGGGCTACTGGCTTAACCTGGCCGTGGTCAGCGTCGCTGATATCGGCTTCTTGATCTTCGTCTTTTTCCCTGGTTATGTGGCTCCGATCCCAGGTATCTTTGGACCGGTGTTGTGGATTTCGGCGGCGATCTTCACCACCATCGGCGTGAGGATGAGACCGGCCAGCCAATTCCAAACCAATCCGGGTTAAATCAGGGGCGCGCCTTTTGGCCCGGTTCGTGGACGAAAGCCCTCTTTGCTCTATTCATTAGGAGAATCTCTTTATGCCTCCAGTCATCAGCCTGCAGGTCAACGGTGCGAATCACGAGATCGAAGTTGATCCTGAAACGCCTCTGCTCTTCGTGCTGCGCAATGACTTGGGGCTGAAGGGCGTCAAATACGGCTGCGGCTCTGAACAATGCGGGGCCTGTAAAGCCCTGGTCGATGGTCACGCTGTGCCGACCTGCCAGCTGCCGATCAAGAACGTAATTGGTGCAGAGATCGTCACCATCGAAGGTTTCGGCACGCCGGATAACCTCCATCCTCTGCAGGAAGCTTTTATCGAAGAGCAGGCCTTGCAGTGCGGTTACTGCACCTCGGGCATGATCACAGCCGCACAAGGGCTGCTCAACCGCACCCGCTATCCAACGGATGAAGAAATCCGTGAAGGAATGGGCGAGAACCTGTGCCGCTGCGGCGTCCACGATCGCGTGCGGCGGGCGATTAAACTGCGCATCGGGCGCCCAGAAGCGCAGCTGAGCTATCGGGTCATCTCCGGTGAGGCGCTGCCATCTGATTCCGGGGTAAGCTCCCAAATCCAGGAATGGCCCAATTCCCTGCTACGGAATCCCGATCTCGATGCCTGGATGCGCATCAATTCCGATGGAACGGTCACCGTTCGGGCTGGCAAGGTCGAGTACGGGCAGGGGATCAAGACCGCCCTGGCGCAGATCGCCGCCGAGGAGCTGGATGTCTCCTTACAGCGTATTCGCATGTCGCCAGTGGATACGGACCTCTCTCCCGACGAAGGCCTGACAGTCGGCAGCACCTCGCTGGAAAGTTCCGGTCGCGCCGTTCGCTTGGTCGCTGCCGAGGTCAAACAGATTTTACTGACCATTGCTTATGAGGAACTGGAGGCCCCGCTTGAACGCCTGACGGTGCGCGACGGTACCATCACCGATCCGGTCTCCGGGCGCAGCACAACCTACTGGGAGCTCTACGGGGACCAGCGTTTCGGGCGCCAGTACAAGGGACTGGGAAAGCCGAAGCCGACAGCCTCCTTTGAGATCGTCGGTACCGCGGCCAGGCGGGTCGATCTGCTCGAAAAAGTCACTGGCGCTCCGGTTTATGTCCACGACCTGGACTTACCCGGCAGGTTGCACGCCCGGGTACTGCGCCCGCCGCATTATTCCGCCCGTCTGGTCTCCGTAGTTCTGGATACCGTCCGCCGGATACCAGGAGTCAGACATGTGGTGCGGGATGGGAGTTTTTTGGCCGTGGTCGCAGAGCGTGAAGACCAGGCGATCAATGCCTTGGGTGCCCTCCGATCCCGAGCTGTCTGGGAGGGAGAGGCTGACTTCCCGCCAGCATCGGCTCTCTACGAACATCTTCTGCATGCGCCAGCCGAATCCTTCCTGGTAGTAAACGGCGCATCCACCGACGAGCCCATCCCGCCAATCGCCGCGCCGGAGAGCGCGTCGCATACCTTGAGCGCTGCTTATTATCGACCCTACCAGATGCACGCTTCGCTGGGACCTTCGGCAGCTGTCGCTCAGTATGTGGAGGGCAAGTTAACGATTTGGGCACACAGCCAGGGCGTTTATCCCATCCGAGCGGCGATCGCTCCCATCGTCGGTATGGAAGAAGAAGATATCCACGTGATCCATGTGGAAGGGCCGGGCTGTTACGGGCACAACGGGGCCGACGACGCTGCCCTGGACGCCGCTATTCTAGCCCGCAAGTTGAAAGGTGTGCCTATATCCGTCCAGTGGATGCGGGCTGATGAGCACACCTGGGAACCTTACGGCCCCGCCATGGTCGTAAAGATGCAGGCCAGCGTTGGCACCGCGGGTGATGTGATCGATTGGAACCACGATGTCTGGAGCTACCCACACCTGGGTCGGCCGCGCGGCGGCGGAAGGCAATCCGGCTTGCTGGCGGCCTGGCATCTCCAAGAGCCCTGGGATAAAGTCCAGAGCATGCCCATTCACGTTACGCACATCGGCAGCCACCGCAACGCCGATCCTTTATACACCTTCCCACATAAGCGGATCGTCAAGCATTTCGTTCCGGAAAGTCCCTTGCGGGTCTCCGCGCTGCGCAGCCTGGGAGCGTTCGGCAACGTCTTCGCGATCGAATCGTTCATGGACGAGCTAGCCGAGTCAGTGAGGATGGACCCGGTCGAATTCCGCCTGCGCCATCTAAAGGACGAGCGCGCCAGGGCCGTCATCCGCGCCGCAGTGGAGGCAGCTGGCTGGGGGCAGCGCCAGTCTTTGGAAAAAGGCCATGGCCGCGGCATCGCCTTCGCCCAGTACAAGAACCGGCAGTGTTATGCAGCCGTCGTGGTCGAACTGCACGTTGACCGCAAAAGCGGGGCGATTCGGCTCAAACGTGTCGTGATCGCTGCTAACGCCGGGCAGGTCGTCAACCCGGATGGGCTCAGCAACCAGCTGGAGGGTGGTTTCGTCCAGGCCGCCAGCTGGACTCTCAAAGAGCAGGTCGATTTCGATGAGCGCGGCATCCGGTCCGCAGATTGGGACAGCTACCCCATCCTGCGCTTCCCCGAGGCGCCTAAAATCGAGACCGTATTGATCGATCGCCCTGAGCTGCCCTTCCTGGGCAGCGGTGAAGCGGCGCTAGGGCCTGCGCCCGCGGCTATTGCCAACGCAGTTTTCGATGCTGCAGGCGTGCGTTTGCGGGAAATTCCGTTTACACCCGAAAGGGTCAGGGCGGCTTTGGGACAAAAAAGACCCTAATGGTACAATATGGGTCATTAACCGTATCCCAAACACATAAAGGAGAGAACTGCGATGGATACTCACCCGGCCCTCGATAACCTGGACCGCCTGATTGCGTCCCGATCGATCCTGAAACATCCCTTTTACCAGGCTTGGCAGCGTGGAGATTTGACCCACGGACAGCTGGCCGCCTACGCGGAGATTTATTACCCGCACGTAGCAGCTTTTCCCGGATACCTGGAGGCGGCCATCGAAATGGCGGGTGATGCCGAGGTGCGAGCCGAGTTGCAGGATAACCTCGCCGACGAACTTTCCAACCCGAAGGCGCACAACGAGTTGTGGTTGGATTTCGCTGAAGGACTTGGCCTGGAACGTGAGAGCGTTTCCAGCGCGGGGCCGAGGGCGGCAGCCCGAACCATCGTTGAGAAGTTTGAAGGTCTGTCTCGTGGGGAGAGCGGTGAGGCCCTGGCGGCGCTGTACGCCTACGAATCGCAACAGCCGGAGGTCTCCAAGCAGAAAATGGACGGTCTGCGCCAGTTTTACGGCGTGGATGACCCGGCGACGTTAGCTTATTTCAAGGTGCATGCGGTCGCCGATCTCGAACATCGAGAAGGAGAGCGCCAGGCGCTTTCCCGCCTTCTAGAGAACGGAACTACGGCGGAGACGATCTACCAGGCAGCCGAGCAAGCCCTGACGGCCTATTGGGGCCTGCTGGACGGGATTTGCACAGCAGCGGATATCCCCTGTGAATGAAGGTTCGCCCGGCCCTGAACGAAATATGACGCCGTAAAACTGACCCTTCTCAAACATGGCCGTCTCTGATAACATTATGTGTTACTGACGACCTCGGCCCGAGGGGCCGGGGTCGTCGTTCGTCGTTATAATATGGAGATCGGCATTTAGAGAAAAGATGGGCTGTATTCGCGGGCAAAACCAGCAAGTGCAACTTCAACTCTCTGTGATGCGCAAATAATCCGCTGAAGTAAGGTTCTGAATAGGTATGCTGACAGCAAGAGAAGATCTTCGCAATATCGCCATCATCGCCCACGTCGATCATGGCAAAACGACCCTGGTGGATGGTCTGTTAAAGCAGGCGAGCGTTTTTCGCGAAAACCAGACGGTCGCCGAACGTGTGATGGATTCGAATGAACTGGAGCGGGAACGCGGCATCACGATCCTGGCCAAGAACACCGCCATCGAAGTCTGGGACGAGACCAGCCAGCAGATGGTTAAGATCAACATCGTGGATACGCCGGGTCACGCCGATTTTGGCGGTGAGGTCGAGCGGGTGATGAATATGGTCGATGGGGTATTGCTGCTGGTTGACGCCGCAGAGGGACCTAAAGCGCAAACCCGTTTTGTGTTGAAAAAAGCCCTGGAGATGGGCCACCGCGCCATCGTGGTGATCAACAAGGTCGATCGCAAAGACGCCGATCCGGAACGGGTGCTCAACCAGACTTTTGACCTGTTCATCGATTTAGGCGCCAGCGACGAACAAGCTGATTTTCCGGTCGTTTATGCGAACGCGGTTACTGCCCGAGCCGGTTTGACGCCTGACCTGGGACCAGATTTGCAGCCGCTCTTTGAGGCGATCTTGCAGCATATTCCTGCGCCCCAGGTAGAAGTCGACGCGCCTTTACAGATGCTGGTGACCTCGCTGGGCTACAACGACTACCGCGGCGTTACTGCAGTTGGGAGGATTTTCGGCGGCAAGGTCCGGGCTGGCCAGGCGTTGGCTCGCCTGACCGTGCAGGGGCAGAATCTTCCGGAACAGGCGCGTTACCTTTATGTGCACCAAGGACTGGACTTGGTGGAAGTCGAGCAAGCCGCGGCCGGGGAGATCGTCTCTCTGGCGGGGCTGGAAGGCATCGGCATCGGGGAGACCCTGGCCGATCCGGAAGACCCGCATGCGCTGCCGCCCATCCGCGTGGAAGAGCCGACTGTGCGGATGACCTTTGGGGTTAACACTTCGCCGTTTTCGGGGCGAGAGGGGCGCTGGAACACCTCGCGCAAATTGCGCGCCCGGCTCTTCGACGAACTGCGCACCAACGTGGCGCTGCGTGTAGCCGAGATGGACAGCGCGGATACCTTTTTAGTTTCCGGGCGTGGGGAACTGCACCTGGCGATCCTGATCGAGACCATGCGGCGGGAAGGCTATGAATTTCAAGTCTCCAGGCCGGATGTGATCCTGCGCGAAAACGAGGTTGGCGAGACCCTGGAGCCGTTTGAAGAAGTGCACATCGAAACGACCTCCGAATCGGTCGGGGTGGTGGTCGAACTGCTTGGCGCCCGGCGCGGGCAGATGCTCGACATGCAAGACAACCAGGAAGGCAACGTCAGTTTGACGTTCCTGGCGCCAACGCGCGGGCTATTAGGCTTTCGCTACCAGTTTCTGACCGCCACGCGCGGCGCCGGCGTGATGCAAACTCTTTTCCACGGCTATCTGCCCCAAACCGGCTCGATCGCTGGGCGTTCCACCGGCTCACTGATCTCCTGGGAGACCGGCGTGACCACGGCCTACGGGCTGAAAAACGCCGAAGAACGCGGCGTGTTGTTCTACGATCCAGGTGAAGAAGTATACGAAGGCATGGTTGTGGGTGAGAATCAGCGTCCCGGCGACCTGGCGGTGAATGTATGCAAGAAGAAGCACCTGACCAACATGCGCGCAGCGCGAGGAGATATGGAGATACGGCTGACGCCGCCGCGCCGCATGAGCCTGGATGAGGCCATCGAGTACTTGGCTGATGACGAGCTTTTAGAAGTGACCCCGCTCAATTACCGCGTCCGCAAGCACGTGCTGGATGCGTCCGACCGCGCCAAACAAAAAAACAAAACGACCTAAGCTAAGGCCAGGGAATCTCCACAGGATCGGTATAGCCGTGCTTCTCGACGGTATAGAGTTTGCCGCCTGAGGCGCCTGAGCATCCTTCCTGATCATCCTGGAAAGTGTAAGACGTATTGTCCGTCTGTACGGCGACGCCGATCAGGTTGCCGTTTTGGCAAAGGTTCGCTTCGATCAGGTAGCCGCGATCGTCATCTTCAGTCATCCAAACGCGGTCCCAGGTGATTGTAACCTGGTCCCCGTCGCGATCAGCCTGGACGTCTTCCGGAGGTCCGTACAGAGTCGAATGCGGTAAAGCAGAATAGTATACGACCACACTCTTTGGGTCGCCGTCCAGTTCAACTACTGAAGCAGACACCCAGCAGTGCCAGTCTAGGTCGTCCGGCTGGATCCACAGCCAGCTCCCCGAATAATTGCGCCCGTGAACCACCCCATGATCGCCCTCGTATAATCCGTGGGCGTACAAGTAGGCTTCGCCCGGTCCGTAGCGGCAATTAGCCTGCATCTGGACGGTCACGTCGGGAAAGTCGAAAGTAGGGGTCAGCGTGATGGTCGGCGTAGGGCTATCGCTGGGGGTGGGCGTGATCGTCGGGGTGGGCGTGATCGTCGGGGTGCGCGAGGGGGTGGGGGTATGCGTGTGGGTTGGGAGCGGAGTCTGCGTAGAGGTTCTGGTGCGGGTGGGCAGGTTGGTGGCGCTGGCGGTCGGAGACGGTTGGAGCAAGGCGAAAACTGGGTTCGGTCCTCTGCACCCGCTCAATAGAATTGCTGTTAAGAGGCAAAAAAACAGGTATTTTATCTTTGGAATTCTTTGTAATATCCTGAACATTGATAGAAACAGTGTAGTCTAATTGATTGGTTGCCTAGCATAACGCCGATTCAAAACTGGCGCAATAGCCCTGTAGTATACTGGATTTACACTGCAAGTTGAATTTTTGACCATTGGCAACCTCTAGGAGGTTCAGTGATGTCTGAGGCATTTGAGCTTTGGGAAAAACCGGAAGCCGAGGCGATCTTTATGCTCGCCGGTTGGCGCCAATGGGCAGATGCTGGTGGAGTTTCCTCCGCATTGCCCCGTTACCTGGTCCAACAAACCAGCGCGAAACAAATCGGCGCGCTGCGCCCCGATGGCTTTTACCTTTTCCAGATTCCCGGCACCCATGATTTGGTGCGGCCCACGGTCAAATTCGCGGAAGGCTACCCGGAGTCCCTGCAAACAAGGCGGAATGAGTTTCATTACGCTGAAGTCAACGGAAAGGGCCTGGTGAGCTTCTTGGGGGATGAGCCCCACCTCGACATCGAACGCTATGTCACGGCATTGTTGGATGCAGCCCAAAGCTTGAACGTTTCACGCATCATCGCTTTTGGTGGCGTTTACGGCGAGCTGCCCTACGAGAAGGAGCGTATGATCTCGGCGGTGTACAGTCGCAAGGCGCTCAGAGATGAGCTGGAACCCCTGGCGCTCAATTTTTCCGATTACCAGGGAGGCGCCAGCATCGGTTCTTACCTTTGCAAGCGGGCCGGGGAGCGCGAGATCGATTACGTCGGGATGTACGCTTTCGTACCGACCTATGATTTTTCGAATTTATCCCAGATTGGCAACACTATTCGCATTGAGAAAGACTATTTAGCCTGGTTGGGGGTTATGCGGCGGGTGGATTACCTGCTCAAGCTAGGTTTCGATCTGTCCGATTTAGAGCGCAAGAGCGAAAAACTGATCCAGGCGTTTGATGAGAAGGTCGCCGAGCTCGATGAGACTGCGCCGCAACTGCACGTGCGCGATTACTTCAAACGCCTCTCCGATGAGTTCGATGTGACCTCCTTCGACCCGCTGGACGAAATCTGGGAAGAGGAGATGCGCCGTTTGTTCGATAAATTCGAAGGGGATGAGTCGGAATAAATGATCCTGGTCACCGGCGGCACCGGTTTTATTGGCCGGGTCCTGGTCCGCCACCTCTCCGAAGCCGGCTACCCGGTGCGTCTTTTGCTGCGGCCTGCCCGGAAATCACCCCAGCTGCCGAAAGGAGTGCCCGTCGAGGTAGCCCTGAGCAGCCTGGACGACGACCGCGGCTTACGGGCTGCCATGGTAGGTGTTGATGTGGTTTACCATCTGGCCGGCGTTGAGAGCCGGGGGGCGTACGCCAGCTTGCTGGACGTGGACATTAACGGCACACGCGCGGTCGTGCAGGCCGCAGCCTCCGCAGGCATCGATCGTATCTTTTATCTCAGCCACATTGGCGCAGACCGGGCTTCTGCTTACCCGGTTTTTAAGGCGAAAGCCATCGCCGAGGAGTATATACGCCGCAGCGGCGTGGGTTTCACCATCGTGCGTTCGGCGGTGGTATACGGCGCCAACGACGGTTTTACAACCGGTCTAGCCCAGCTGCTCCACGCGCTGCCCTTCATCTTCCTGGTCCCCGGGCAGGGCGATAGTTTGCTGCAGCCGCTGTGGGTTGAGGATCTGGTCACCTGCCTGACCTGGGCGCTGGATGACGACGAAACCCGCGACCAAATGTACGAAGTCGGTGGTCCGGAATTCTTGTCTTTTAACGAGATCTTGCAGATGGTGATGGATCAGTTAGGTTTACAGCGCAAGCCGGTTTACCTTCATCCCGCATACTTACGTGGTCTGACCGTGTTTTTGGAGAACCTGCTTCCCTCCATACCGGTCTCGGTTTATTGGCTGGATTATCTAGCGGCGAACCGTACTTGTTCGCTGGATACCATCCCGCGATTTTTTAATCTGATGCCTACCCGGATGGCGCAGCGGCTGGCCTACCTGGAAGGGCGCAACTGGCGGCGGGCGTTCTGGCGCTCGATCATGCGCCGCCAGCCGGTTTAAGAACGATGCGCGGACGAACGATACGCATTTTAGAAACAGCGCAGGATATGGTTGCAGTTGAAGCGCTGCAGCGGCTGGTCTGGCCTGGTGATGACACCGAGATCGTACCGTTGCACGTGTTGGTAACGGCTGCTCACAACGGCGGTCTGGTGATCGGCGCTTTTGAGGAGGCGCGCCAGGGTGAGGAAGCCGGCCAGCTGGTCGGTTTCGTCTTTGGCTTTCCAGGCTTATATTTCACACCGGACGGTCCGCGGCCCAAGCACTGCTCGCACATGCTCGGCGTGCATCCCGAATATCGCGATCGGGGGATCGGCTTTGCTCTCAAGCGCGCCCAATGGCAAATGGTCCGCCATCAAAAGCTCGACAGGATCACCTGGACTTATGATCCATTGCAGAGTCGCAATGCCTATCTGAACATCGCCAAGTTAGGCGCAGTTTGCAACCGCTACCGCCGAGAGGTGTACGGTGAAATGCGCGACGGGGTCAATGCTGGCACGCCTTCCGATCGCTTTGAGGTGGACTGGTGGGTCAACACCAAGCGCGTAGAGCGCCGGTTGAGCCGACGCGCGCGTCGCCAGCTCGACCTGGCTCATTTCCTCAGCGCAGACGCCGAGATCATCAACCCTTCCCACACAGATCCTGGAAGTTTGCCCCGCCCAGTTGATACGCAGGCTGTGCTTGCCTCGCTGGAGCAGAAAATCGACGCCGATCGCGATAAGGATGATGTTTTCCTGCTGCTGGAAATCCCGGCTGATATCCAGCAGATCAAAGCTGTTGACGCCGAATTGGCTCTGGCCTGGCGATCTCACACCCGAACCCTATTCGAACACTCCTTTGACCGCGGTTATCTGGTCACCGATTTCGTTTACCTGACCGGACCACAATCACGCAGTTTTTACGTACTGAGCCACGGAGAAAGCACCTTGTGACTGCCATGAAGATCGAGAGCCTGCAGCTTTACCATTTACGCATGCCCCTGGTCGCTCCTTTTGAGACTTCTTTCGGACGCATTGACACTCGGGATTGCATCTTGCTGGTTGCGAAATGCGGAGATCTGACCGGCTATGGTGAATGCGTCGCCGATCGCGATCCGGGTTATTCCTCCGAGACTGCTGAGACAGCCTGGTTCATTTTAGGAGAGTACCTGATCCCTGCCATCCTGGGACAGGAGATCGCCGGGGTTGAGGAATTGCACAAACGGATGGAGGGTGTGCGCGGCCATCTGATGGCTAAAGCCGGGTTGGAAATGGCCTGGTGGGACTTGCAAGGCAAGCTCACCGGCTGCTCTCTGCGGGAGATGCTGGGTGGTAAGCGCCAGCGAATTCCAGTCGGCGTGTCTGTTGGGCTGCAAAGGGATCCGCAAACGCTGGTGGAAGTCGTCTCGCGGTACCTGGAAAAAGGCTACCAGCGGGTCAAGATCAAGATCAAACCGGGTCGCGATGTGGGCGATACACTGGCGGTGCGGCGGGCTTTCCCAGATCTGCGCCTGCAGGTGGATGCGAATTCGGCTTACACGCTGGAATCAGCGCAAGGGTTACGCCCACTGGATGACCTGGACCTTCTTTTGATCGAACAACCACTTGCGGAGGATGATCTTTGGGATCACCACCGCCTGCAAAAAGAGTTCGATACGCCGATCTGCTTGGACGAAAGCATCCTTTCACCTCGCCACGCCCGCCAGGCGCTGGAAATGCAGGCCTGCCGGGTGATCAACATCAAAGCCGGCCGAGTTGGTGGGTTGAGCCGGGGTGTTGCCATTCACGATCTTTGCCATGCCCAGGGCGTGCCGGTGTGGTGCGGCGGGATGTTGGAGACCGGAGTGGGGAGGGCAGCAAACCTGGCGTTGGCCAGCCTGCCGGGGTTTTCTCTGCCCGGTGATATTTCGGCCACGGAGCGGTATTACCACGAGGATATCACCCAAGAGAGCTTCACGCTCAATCCGGATAGCACCATCGGGGTGCCTGAAGGCGACGGACTGGGGGTGTCCATCGATGAATCCGTCCTGGAAAGCGCGACGGTAAAACAGTTGCAGCTGCCAGGCTAACCCTTCTCAAATTTAGGAGTTACCTAATCCACGAGCAGAGTGGAGCCTATTGAGCAAAGCTGTTTGTATTTCGTCGCAAACTCATATATACTTTTGTTGTTGGTTCCTGACTCTCAGATTAAAAAATGAGGGGATGATGCGCATTTACGATATCTCGTTAACGATCTCTCCGGAGATACCCACCTGGCCCGGCGATCCGGCTGTTGTGGTTGAGCGCGCCGAAAAGATCGAGGCAGGCGCTCAATCCAATACCTCACGGCTGGAAATGAGCGCGCACACCGGTACGCACGTCGATGCCCCCTATCACTTTATCGCTACGGGGAATACCGTCGAATCGCTGGAATTGAGGGTGCTGACCGGACGGGCGTACGTCCTGCATCTGCCAGAGGCGGAAGTTATTACCGCTGAAGTGTTGGATGGGGCCGGAATCCCACCTCGCACTCGCCGGGTGCTCTTTCGCACGCGCAATTCTGACTACTGGGCGAACGGAGAAAAAACTTTTCAGCGTGATTTTGTAGCTATCAGCGGGGACGGGGCCGAATATTTGGTCAATCGCGGCGTCAAGCTGGTCGGCGTCGATTATTTATCGGTCGCGCCTTTTACAGATTCGGTCCCAACCCACAAAACTTTGCTCAAAGCCGGGGTGGTTATTGTGGAGGGGCTCGATCTTTCGAAGGTGTCCCAGGGGCGCTACGCGTTCTACTGCCTGCCGCTCAAGATTAAGGGCTCGGATGGCGCGCCGGCCCGGGCGATCCTTGTCGGTGTCTAGAAACTCGCTAGGGATTCGACTACTTGGTTTGAGCTTGACGTTTGGGTTGGCATTAGCAGGGTGTTCGTCAACGGACTTGCCTTCCCCTGGTATGGAAGGAGAAACAACGATGATGATGGAACTGACCAGCCCGGCCTTTCAGGAAGGCGAGGCTATCCCAGTAAGATATACCTGTGACGGAGAGGATGTCTCCCCTCCACTATCTTGGACGGGAGTGCCGCAAGAGGTCGCAAGCCTGGCCTTAATCGTAGACGATCCCGACGCTCCATCCGGTACGTTCGTCCATTGGGTCTTGTTCAACCTATCCGCGGACCTGAAGTCGCTGGCAGAAGGCGACAGCGGCGGAGGAATCCAGGGCACGATGGGATCGCGCAAGCAAGGCTACGGCGGTCCGTGTCCCCCCAGAAGCAGCGAACACCGCTATTTCTTTAAACTTTACGCTTTGGATACCACGCTGGATTTAGAGAGCGGCGCCACCAAAGCTGAGCTCGAAAAGGCCATGCAAGGCCATATCCTCGCCCGTGGTCAGCTGGTGGGCACGTACAGCCGTTAGCGGAATTCCTTTGAGGCATAATCCGGGAGTTATAAACCGGCGTCCCCGGTCCATAACTCCTGAATAGTTTAAATGCCGGGCACTAACAAGGTATAGCCGCCGTCCATCATGATGGTCTGGCCGCGGATCATGCTGGCAGCAGGAGTGCACAGGAAAGCTACCACCTCGGCGACTTCCTCGGGGGTTGCCAGCCGACCGGCTGGCGTATTGGCGATGGCGCGCTGGATAGCGCCTGGTTGGCGGGTGTGATCGAAGTGTTCTAAAGCGCTGGTCAGCACGATTCCGGGGGAGACGGCGTTGACGACGATATTTTTGGGGGCCAGCTCGACTGCCAGATAGCGGGTCAGCGCTTCGATAGCAGCTTTGCTGGCGCCTACTACACTGTAATCGGGCAACACGCGGATCGCGCCTGGGCTTGAAAGGCTGATGATCGTACCCCCACCGCGTTTTTCCATCAACGGTACGGCCTGTTGTGCCGCGAAAAGCAACGCGCGCGCGTTGATGTTCATGGTCCAGTCCCAGCCGCGCGGTTTTTGATCGAGGGCTGGACGGTTGTACCCGGAAGCGGCATTACTGACCAGGATGTCCAGCCCGTCGAAGCGTTCAGCAATCTGCTCGAACAAGCGGTTGAGGTCCTCGATCGAACCAACATCGGCCCTGACCAGCAGGGCACGCCGGCCAACCGCTTCGATCTCCGCAGCAGTCTCTTCGGCGGGTTCGCGCTTGCGGAAGTAGTTGACCACGATATCAGCGCCGAGCCGGGCGAAGTGCAGGGCGATCGCCCGCCCAATGCCCCGTCCGGAGCCGGTAACCAGCACGGTTTTATTCTCGAAAGGGGTTGCGGCGCTTTCCATAGCGGTGTGAGAACCGGTCAGTCCTGGAAAGGCAATGTGACGACCTCGGCCGTCCCCCCAGACTTATCCCTGCCGATACGCAGGCTGGTTCCCGGCCTGGAGAACTCGCGTTTGATGATCCCCAAGGCGATCAGGCCGAAGCGGGGTGAATTCACCAACGAGGTAATCTCCCCGGCTGGCTGATTGCCCTCCGGTGACCACAGCCGACTGCCGTGTTCGACCAGCGCGCTCAGCCGCAGTCCGACCAAGTGGCGGGTAACTTTGTCGTATGTGATCTGGCGGGCGATCACCTCTTGGCCGGTGTAGCAGCCCTTCGTGTCGGAGATCAACGCCCGCAAGCCGGTTTCCAGGGGCGTGTAATCGTTGGTGAGTTCGTGCCCCCCGGCGGGTATGCCGCTTTCCACGCGTAGGGAAGTAAAGCTTGCTGCGCTCAACCGGACGGCGCCGGCAGCTTCTAATGCGGCTTCGATTGGCTCGTGCGCCTCCAGGCGAGCGGAAATTTGCCAGCCCCAATCCCAGCGTCTGAACAGGTGGGCGGGCGCGCCGTCTACAGCCAGTTTGACCAGCGCATCCTCTTCCGGAAAAGCGTTGACACCCAGCTGTTCGAGGGTCCGTTCGGTCTGGGGGCCGATCAGGTGGAAATGGATGTAGGTATCACTCTCATCTTCAAGCTTGACCTGGTCCATGAAGAAAATCCTGCTGCGCAAGAAAGCCGACGTCTTCGCAGCTTTGCCGGGCAGGGTTACAGCCGCGAAACCTTCATCATCTTCGAACAACGTCAGCACGTCCAGGATGCGCGCGGCGGGGTCGGTGAGCACCGTGGTCAGGGTGTTCCCATCCGAAAGTCGCTTGATATCGTTGGTCGATTGGCGCTGGAGGAAGTCGACGCGATCTGGACCGCTGACGCGTAACCAACCGATCGCGCTTTGGTGGTAGAAAGCGGACGTTTGCAGGGCTGCCTGGTAGCCGGGCAGCGCTTCGATTTCCCTCGTGGTCATACGATCTCCGAGATTAAATAAGCAATTGGCGGGCTTAGCCCGCCAATTGACTGGTTGATTCCGGTTAAACCGCCGTTGGTTGTGGTTCCGGTGTACCGCTGTTCTTGGGGATCGGCGGTGGGAAAATTTCCTCGAACTCTTCACGCGACAGGGTCTCAACCTCCAACAGGCGGCTGGCGATCGCATCAAGCCGGTCACGATACTGGTTGATGATCGCTTTGGCTCTGTCGTAAGCCTCGCTGACCAGCCGGCGGACTTCTTTATCGATCTGCTGGGCGACGGCTTCGGAGTAATCGCGCTGTTCGGAGATCTCCCGGCCAAGGAAGATCAGCTCTTCCTTCTGCCCATAGACCATTGGGCCGAGCGTTTCGCTCATCCCCAGACGGGTGACCATAGCTCGGGCCATGCGGGTGACCCGCTCCAGGTCGTTGGAAGCGCCGGAGGTGATATCGTCGAAGACGACCTCCTCAGCAGCTCTCCCGCCCAGCAAGCCGACCATATCGGCGACGAGCTTCTTGCGAGCCATCAGGGTGCGGTCTTCTTCAGGCAGCATGATGGTATAGCCGCCCGCCATGCCGCGCGCGGTGATCGAAACCTTGTGTACCGGGTCTGCTTCGGCGATGGCGTTGGCGACGACCGCGTGACCGGCTTCGTGGTAAGCGACGATGCGCTTTTCTTCTTCGCTGATCAGGCGGCTCTTGCGTTCCGGTCCGGCGATGACGCGTTCGATGGCTTCTTCCATCTCCGGCTGTCCGATGACTTTCTTATTGCGCCGGGCAGCCAGGATAGCGGCCTCATTAACCAGGTTCTCCAGGTCTGCGCCAACGAACCCTGGGGTCGAGCGAGCCAGGACGCCGAGATCGACGTCGGGGGCCAGGGGTTTCCCTTTGACGTGCACTTTCAAGATAGCTTCACGCCCGCGCATATCCGGCCGATCCAGGACGACTCGGCGGTCAAAACGCCCGGGTCGCAGCAAAGCGGGGTCGAGGATGTCGGGGCGGTTGGTGGCGGCTACGATGATCACGTTGGTGTCGGTGTCGAAGCCGTCCATTTCAACCAGCATTTGGTTCAGCGTTTGCTCGCGTTCGTCGTGGCTGCCTCCCAGTCCAGCGCCACGCTGGCGGCCGACGGCGTCGATCTCGTCGACGAAAACGATGCAGGGTGACTGCCGCTTAGCCTGCTCAAATAAATCCCGCACACGGCTGGCGCCAACACCGACGAACATCTCGACGAATTCGGAGCCTGAGATCGAAAAGAAGGGTACGCCTGCCTCACCGGAAACGGCTTTAGCTAACAGGGTTTTTCCGGTGCCGGGAGGGCCGACCAAAAGCACGCCTTTGGGGATGCGCGCTCCCAGCGAGATGAACTTTTCCGGTTCTCGGAGGAACTCAACAACTTCGAACAGCTCTTCCTTGGCTTCTTCTACGCCGGCGACGTCGTCAAAGGTAACGGTTGGCTGGTCGCCGGAGAACATGCGCGCTCGAGATTTACCAAAGGATAGGGCTGCGTTGTTGCTGCCTTGCGCCTGGCGGAAAACAAACCAGAAAACGCCGGCTAACAGAATAAAGGGCACGAAATACCCCAGCGCCGTGGCGATACCCAACCAGGCGCTCGGCGGCTTGACCTGAACCTTTACATTGCCCGCGTCCAGCTGTTCGGTGGTAACGCCTAATTCTTTCAGCTGTTCCACCAGGGTGGCGTTGGATTCCATTTGCGAGTTCTTCTCATTGCCATCGTTGTAGATCACGGTCAAGCGGTTCTCATCCACGATGATGCGGGAGATTTTATCTGCCTGGATATCGGCTGCCACTTCGCTGATGGTTAGCGGTTCTTGCGTATTCGCTGACTGTTGAAACTGATAGACCACCATCACAATGATGGCTACAAACAACAGCAAGTAAATTATCGATGATCGATTGCGGGTCGGATTCACTAATACCTCCAAAGAAAGGTGACTGACCGCAGAATTCTATATTATATAAATTATACCAATCTATACAGCTGACTGGTAGTCGGGAACGATTATAATCTTGGAATTCTAACGTCGTTCTAACGTATTTGTGGGTTATTCCAGTCGAACTCCCCCTGTTTTACCATATAAGCGGCAAGAAATACGCCTGATAAGGAGAATTTGGGCCGATTGGGTGAGCGCGCGCTCCAAAACACCAGAATATAGGTGGCTCCCGAGGCCGCGCAGTTGCGCGGCCTCGAAATGGAAAACCAGTTGTGTTTACCCGCGCCGCCCCCAGATGATGCCTTCGATCTGGCGGCGCAGCCGGCGTAAAATCGAGCGGATGCGCGCCGTCCAGCGATAACGGTGGGGCCAAACGATTGGGCGCGTCGGGAAGGGACCGGACCATTGAACAGTCGCAGCTCCCCAGGTCAGTCCGCCTCCGAAACCGACGAAGACAATCCGGTCGCCGGGTTTGATGCGCCCTTGTTCCAGGGCTTCCACAGTAGCCAGGGGAATCGAGGCCGTGGATGTATTACCATAACGGTCGACGTTGACGGCAACCCGCTCCATAGGGAAGTCCAGCCCCCGGGCAGCCGCTTCTATGATGCGAATATTGGCCTGATGAGGGATGATCAGGTTGATGTCGTCCATCTTCAAGCTAGCTTTTTCGACCGCCTCCTGCGTGGCTTGAGCCATAACCCGCGTGGCAAAACGAAACACTTCCCGCCCGTTCATGTGTATATAATGCTGCCCGTTATGCACGGTGTCGAAGGAGGTTGGGAGGTGGCTGCCGCCGGCCGGAAGGCTGAGCAGATCGCCGCCCGACCCGTCCGAACGCATAACTGCAGATAGGACGCCGCCCGCCTGATCGCTGGCCTGCAACACAAAAGCCCCCGCGCCGTCGCCAAACAGGATGCACGTGTTACGATCTTGCCAGTCGACAAAACGCGATAGTGTCTCGGAGCCGATCACCAGGGCGGTCTTCATGCTGCCGGCGCGTATGCATTGAGCAGCGATGTTGAGAGCATAAATAAATCCCGAGCATGCCGCGGAAAGATCGAACGCCCCGGCTCTCAGCGCTCCAATCCGATCCTGTACCAGGCAAGCCGTGGCTGGGAAGATGTGTTCCGGGGAGGAAGTGGAAACGATGATCAGGTCGAGCGCCGCCGGACTGATATTGGCGACCTGCAGGGCGCGGATGGAAGCTTCTACAGCCAGCGAAGCTGTGGACTGGTGCTCGTTGACGATGTGGCGTTCCTTGATGCCCGTGCGGGAGGTAATCCAATCGTCGTTGGTATCCACCATTTTCGACAAATCGTCATTGGTTAGTGTTTTTTCGGGAACGGACATCCCCCACCCGGTGATATGAGCATAGACGCCCATCTCATGCCTCCTGATAGCGGCTGAGGATTATCGAAGCGTTATGCCCGCCAAACCCAAAAGAATTCGACATGACGCGATCAACTTGGGCAGCCCGCGAAGAATTGGGGACGTAGTCCAGGTCGCATTCCGGATCCGGAGTTTCATAATTGATCGTCGGTGGAATGACTCCCTCCTGCATCGTCTTGATGGCGATGATCGCCTCCACCGCGCCAGCCGCGCCCAATAAATGGCCGGTCATCGACTTGGTGGAGGAAATGGGGATGTCGTAGGCCTGCTCGCCGAAGGTAGTCTTGATCGCCGCGGTTTCGCTTTTATCGTTGAGCGGCGTGCTGGTGCCGTGCGCGTTGATGTAATCGATGTCGTTGGTTTTCAGCCCGGCCTGGTCGAGCGCGATCTGCATGCAGATAGCCGCGCCAGCGCCGTTTTCTGCCGGGGCGGAGATGTGATAGGCGTCGTTGGTGCTGCCGTAACCGCTCATCTCCGCCAGGATGTGCGCGCCGCGCGCTTGCGCGTGTTCCAGTGATTCGAGCACGAGTACCGCGGCGCCTTCACCCATCACAAAACCATCCCGGTTCAGGTCAAATGGCCTGGAGGCGCCTTGTGGGTCCTCGTTGTTGGAGGTCAGCGCGGTCATCACTGCCAGGCCTGCGATGGCGATGGGTACGATAGCCGCTTCGGCGCCTCCGGCGAACATAACGTCCGCCTGGCCCCGGCGGATGATCTCCGTGGCCTCGCCGATGGAATTCGTTCCGGTGGCGCAGGCCGTGACGACTGCCAGGTTGGGGCCGCGAATCCCCGTATGGATGGCGACCATTCCAGGGCCGGTGTCGGGGAGCATCATCGGCACCAGAAATGGGCTGACTCGTGAATGGCCGCGCTCCAAAAAGACCTTTGTCTGTTCGAAGAGCGTGCCGATCCCCCCGATAGCGGAGCCGATCACCGCGCCGATCCGGTCGCGGTTCGAATCGTTTATCGTTATTTGCGAATCTTCCAGGGCCTGGGAAGCAGCTGCGACGGCGAATTGAGAGAAGCGGTCCATGCGGCGCGCTTCGCGGACTCCAAAGAGCTCCGCACCGTCGAAACCGTTGACTTCTGCGGCAATCTGGCACTTGTAATCGCTGG
Source organism: uncultured Anaerolineaceae bacterium (assembly GCA_964400875.1). GTDB lineage: Bacteria > Chloroflexota > Anaerolineae > Anaerolineales > UBA4823 > CAYNWK01. The sequence goes on from CAYNWK010000005.1 coordinate 27,884, forward strand.
GATCATAGTTGCTGATCCGGGCAACCCCCGAATGCCCCGCTTTGATGTTCTCCCACATCGTCGATACATCGTTGCCCACCGGGCTGATGCAACCCATGCCGGTGATGACTACGCGTTTATACATTAATTCCTCCTCGCTTAACAGCAGACGTCCGCGACGCCGGGTAAGCCCTCGCTGGCTGGCGACGTTGAATGATTGACTGGCATCGGGATAATTATACAAAATAGATGGAATTGGTAGTGGTCTAATCCTACCAGTTTCTCGATGGAAGTTTGCAAGGATTTCTAGCCAGGGTTTAATTTACGCGCGGGTTTGGAGTTAAAACACCGGCTTTGGCGAATGGAGGCGCAGCTGCACCGCTGCCGCCTGGTTTGTGCGGGCATGCGGCGGCCCCGCCTCAGGGCTTTTAGGCCGCTCCGCGCCTGGCTGTGATGATTTGGAGCGTCTCAAAAGCCTGCCGGGCGTGCAGGCGGTCGTGGGTGGACACAATGCCAACCAGTTCCTGTAGGTCGGTGGGTCCGAAGATGGCATGCCGCGCCGGGCGGGCCCAACCGGGTATGCCTATTGGGGTGAGCACATCCAGCATCTCGACCCGGGCTCTAGTGAAATCAGCCAGCGCCGTGCGACCATCCTGCTCGATGTATTGGCGTTCCTCCGCCCAGGGATCTGTGTCCCGACCGGATATAAAGGGGTTCTCCTCCTGGAGTACCCTTAAAGTGCGCGGCAGATGGACTTCCACTTCGCCATCCCGCAGATGGCAGATGATCTCGTTCAAAGCCCATTCATCTAATGCAGGCCGGTGGCGCCAATCCTCCGCCTCCAAACCCCTGGTCAGGCTATCCAGCGCAGCAGGTGTGGAGCGCAGGATCGCCAGGATGCTTTCCGGTCTGTTAAAATCCGCAGCCAGCTGCTCCTGTGGCGTGCTGTCCAGCCAGGGAATCAGATCGGCCAACGAGCCGGCGCCTGAAGGTCCGTAAAGGCCGGAAGGAGGCGTTTTTCCGTTTTGGGTGATCCAAAAAGCCGGCAGCCCGAGGCAGCGCGCGCCGGCGATATCGTTCTCTAGATTATCCCCCACCATCACAATTGCGCCTTCAGGCCAGCCCAGTCGGGCCAGGATCTCGGCGTAATAGGCTGGGTTCGGTTTGGAGAAATGGAATGTTTCGTAAGAGGTTACCAGGCTGAGGGGATGCCGTTCGGGGGAGATGCCTGCCCACGCCAGACGCTGAAAGATCGCCGTACGCGGGAAGAGCGGGTTGGTGGCGATGACCACCCGGTAGCCGCGTTGGGCGGCGGTCTCCACCAGGGGGATAGCCGCAGGTTTAACGCTGGTGTATTCCTGCAAGGTAGGGAATACTTCGGCGTAGAATTCATCGATTAACCCGGCGAGCGCACCCCGTTTCAGGCCGATGGCCGGGAAGAAAGCAGCCTCAAACGTCTCGCTCAGGCTGCGATCCGGGCGCTGGTTCTGGATCATCTCGTGAGTCGCGTCCAGCAGCGTCGCGACGATCCGCTTCCGGTCGGCGTAAGGCGCCAGGTGGTTGGCCAACGCTTGAAGATAGACGGGCAAAAAAGTGGCTATGTCGTTGTCAAGCAGCGTATCGTCCAGATCAAGCAGCAGAGTCAGGGTCACTTGATTTTCCGGTGAAAATTGGGGGGAGTGGATGGCATTCACCGCAGCCGATTTGCGGTTCGGCGACGTCGCGCAAGGTTTTGGTGCAGTACGCGGTGACGCTTACCCGGCGCTTAATGTAGGGAAAAGGACGTTCCACCTGCCCTTCCAGGACCAAATGTTCGCAGGCGTTCGCCCGCTGTATGGCTGGCACCGGGCAGGTGTAACAGAGATCGGGAGTCCAACGTTGCGGGGGATTTGCGGCTGCCAACAGGCGGCACTCTTCTTTTTCCCGCCCGCGATAGTAGTCCGCATAGAAGTAGCGGCATTCTTTGCCAGCAGGGGTGATCATTATTTCAAACGCGGGTGATGTAAGTGCCGCTGCGAGTGTCTACCCGGATCACGTCGCCTGCCTCGACAAAATTTGGGACCTGAACGTCCAGTCCAGTCTCGGTAGTCACTTTTTTCGTCACGCCGGTGGCGGTATCCCCACGAACAGCCATATCTGCCCTAACAACCTCAAGGTCGACCGTGATCGGCAGATCGATATCCAGGGGTTCGCGACCATAGAAGGTGAGCTTGACTTCCAGGCCCTCTTTCATATAGTCAGTTGCCTCACCCAGGACTTCGCTCCGGATGGCGGGTTGTTCGTAAGTGTCGAGATCCATGAAGTGATAGAAATCGCCGTCGTTATACAGATACTGGACGTTGTGGTAGTCCAGGTTTACGTCCTGTACCCGGTCGCCGGAGATAAAGGACATGTCCAGCGTAGTTCCGGTACGCATGTTCCGTGCTTTGATCCGGATAGTAGCCTTGCCCCGCCCAGGTTTGTGGTGATCATAATCGAGGACTTTGTACAGGTCTCCGTCTGATTCGAAGGTTACGCCCTTGCGTAGTTCGTTTACATCGATCATAAATATTGCCTCATTCGGTGTTGCAATGGTCATCCTTAATTGGACTCAGAATCGGGATGAGCGGATATACAAAACGTGAAACGAAGGTCACGATTATCCAGCGAACCCGTTTCACGTGATCCAATCGATTATAGCCCAGCGGAATAGGCGTGGCAAGGGCCGACGACCAGCCCAAGCTCCCATCCTCGGTACTGGCGACTGCAAGTCCAGGGCAATCGCCCTGGACTTGCCCGGAGAATTACCGGTCGTGTAGTTTTACTTGATGTAAGCGCCTGTGGTAAACTTGACAAGACCTACGCAATTGGAGGGAATTGCGTAACTTCTACTTGATTAGCTGAGTAGATTTGATCGAACCGGGAGAAGGACAGGAGGGCGGTATGGCAGACTCGCTCCGCAGGGTGGTTTATATCGAAGATGAGCCCGAGATGATCGATCTCGTGCGGCTGATCCTGGGTCGCAAGGGCTTCGACGTGATAGGGGCGCATGGGGGTCGGGTTGGTCTGGAGACAGTTCGGGAAAAAAGCCCTGATTTGGTATTGCTCGACCTGATGATGCCGGATATGGATGGGTGGGAAGTTTACCAGCTGATGAAGGCTGATGAAGCGACGAAGAACACCCCGGTAATCGTCATCACGGCTAAAGCCCAAAGTATCGATCGCGTGCTCGGTCTGCACATCGCGAAAGTGGATGACTATATTTCGAAACCCTTCAGCCCGCAAGAGCTCGTCGAGAGCATCGAGAAAGTGCTTTCGTCGCGTCAGGAAAAGGGCAATAAAGTCGATTGATCCGGGCAGGAATTACTTGATTTGAAAGTTACAGGCATGCTGAAACCGCGCGCCTGGATGATCCTTTTGATCGCCCTGGCGCTGGCTTGGCCGGCTCGTCCGGCCATCGCTCAGGAAGAGAATCCAGAAGGTCCGGTCTACATCGTCCAGGAGGGGGACACCTTATTCGATATCGCCCAAAGGTTCGGGGTCAACTGGCTCGATTTAGCCAACGCCAATGATATCGGTGATGCCAGCCAGTTAGAGGTTGGTCAGGCCCTGGTGATCCCGGGGCTGCCAGGCGTTCAAGGGGTTCTGGTTTCCCAGCAAGTTTTCTATGGCGAAAACCTGCGCAGCTTGAGCCGGCGCTATGCGATCTCCCGGGATGAATTAGCGCGCTTGAATCGCCTGGTCAGCTCGCAGGAACTGTACACAGGCATCAACCTAATTATCCCGGCTGAAGATGCCGAGACTCAGGCTTCCCGCCGGATGACGCTGGCGAGTGGCGATTCATTGTTAGAGCAGGCGGTTATCAACGACGCTAACCCATGGGACCTGGTGAATAAAAATGCATTGAAGGGAACCTGGGCCGCTCTCCCGGGAGATGTGCTGCGTTTGCCGGGGAGGGAAGGTGACAGCGGAGGTCCCGGCGCGTTGCCGGGTGAGGTCGCCTCAGTGGAGGTGGATGCGCTGCCGCTGGTCCAGGGCAAGACAACGGTGATCCGCGTGCAAGGTGGGGAGGGACTCGAGTTGGATGGAGAACTGATCGATCACCAGCTTCATTTCTTTGAAGATCAGCCTGGGAATTACGTCGCGTTACAAGGCATACACGCCTTGCTCGAACCGGGCTTTTATCCCCTGACCTTGCGCGGGACGACTCCCAGTGGAGCCACCTTTGCATTTTCTCAGCGTGTCTACGTTCGCGCCGGTGATTACGGTTTTGAGACGCTGGTAGTGCCTCCGGAGACGATCGATCCGGCAGTCACGCAGCCGGAAGATGAGCTATGGTATTCGCTTCCGGTAGAATACACCCCGGAGCGTTTGTGGCAAGGAAGCCTGGCAAAACCAGTTTCCTCGGCAACCGGTGAGGATTGTTATTCCAGCTATTTCGGCAACCGGCGGTCTTATAATGGCAGCCCGTATAATTATTTCCACACCGGCCTGGACTTTTGTTACAACTACACTGTCGAGGTAAACGAGATTCGCGCTCCTGCGGACGGTGTGGTAGTCTATACTGGCGAGCTGACCGTGCGCGGCAACGCGACCATGATCGATCACGGTTGGGGCGTCTATACTGGCTATATGCACCAGACCAAGATCCTGGTGGAGCCGGGGGAGCACGTTGAAGCCGGGCAAGTTATCGGTATAGTTGGCGAGACCGGGCGGGTCAGCGGTCCCCACTTGCACCTTGAAGTGTGGGTTGGAGGCGTGCAGGTTGATCCGCTGGACTGGTTGGAGAACTCGTATCCCTAATGGGGACTGCGGGCTAATCGTCCGCGCTCAATTCCGGCTCGTCAGCCTCCTCGTCGGCTTCAAAGTCCCCGGCATAATATTGTTCGAGAACCTGGCGGGCTTCTGCAGCGTAGTTGGAAGGCACCAGGATCTGCACCAGGCCTAGAGCGCCAACCCCAATACCGTAGGCGCGCCCGGCCCCCTCCTGGTTCAGGGTAACCGGGATACCCTGGGCTTCAAATAAGCCGCGTAGCAGCTCGCCCTGGAGTTCTCCGCTGACTTTTTCGATCACTTCCCAATTTTGTTCTGACATCGCGCGCTCCTTTTTGCAGAATAAGGCGAAATGGCGCCGGATAAAATGCTGTTCGTACGCCGCGGTGTGAGGGCTGTCCTCACGCACCGGTACTTTCGAGCGAGCGCCAGCGCGGAGTTCATCGAGTATAATATTAGACGGCAAAATATGCAAAACACCCAGCACGGTACATCCGGTTCAAGCCTGGTTCAGGTCTATAGAGCCGCTTTGGTTTGAGGCACGTATTTATGGTCATGGCGTCATTTTCGCTGGAAGAAGAATACTGGGAGACGTTCGATGTCACCGAGGAAGACATAGAATTCCTCTATAACTATTTGCTCGAGGTCGAAACGCCCCAAACTCCCGGTGAGTTAGTCGATGCGCTGGTTGGAGAACGCATCCAACGCGAGCTGCAGTCCTTCGAAGAACAGCGCAGCTCGGGCGGTGATTTATATTTCCCCAAAGAGCATTACGCTGTCGATCAAGAGTTGGTCTTCCCAGCTCTGGGTTGGCGCAGGGGTAAAGTGGTCGGCGTTCGCCAGGGGACCAATCCGGACCTGCCCGCATTTGAGGTGATCAAAGTCCAATTGGATGACGGCGAGGAGCACGAGTACGCTGCCAGCCTGGCGGAGCACCCTTTAAACAAACCGCCCGATCTTGCCCAGGAAGATGAATCCCTCGATCCCGGACAGGTATTAGTCGAGCATGGCAGGGAGCTGGAAAAGCGTTTGGAAGAGGGCCTCGAGGCCCATCCTGATTTTGTGCGCATTGCTGGACGCTGGTTCCCACGCGCGCTGTTGGTAGACGTCAACGTAGGTCATTTGAATCTGGCCGAAGCAGTCCTGGATATGGCCGGCGGCGGCCCCATGAAAACCGACCAGCTGCTAGAACAGGTCGAGCTGTCCACCGACACCAATCCCAAGCTGGTCGAATTCTCGCTCGATCTGGCGCTGGAAGAAGACGAGCGCTTCGACGAGGTTGGACCGGCCGGCAAAGTGATGTGGTACCTGAAGCGCCTCGAGCCGGAGGCTGTTCAAGAGACGCCGCTGTACCTGCGTTACCATGAGATCGATCACGATCGCGATGTGCTCACTGATGATATGCTCTCCCTGGAACGCGATCTGGATGACGAGCTCTCTCCTCTAGATGAGCCGAGGGAAACTGAACAAGAGGTCCTCGTCCGGTTGATCTTCCCTCACTGGCGCGCCGGTACCCTGCCGTTATCGGCGCGCATTCGCCACCTTTTCCCGACCGCATACGAAGCGCCGCGCATCCGCTTCATGCTGGTCGATAAGGCTTCGAAAGAAACGTTCCCGGGTTGGGTCGTGCGGGAGAAGCGCTACGTTTCTGGTTTGCGGGACTGGTATGAGAAACACGGCCTTATGCCCGGCAGCCTGGTCCGTGTGCGCCGGGGCAAGCAGGCAGGCGAAGTGCTGGTTAGCGTCGATACGCAGCGCTCTAGCCGGGACTGGATCCGGACGCTGCTGGTCGGGTCTGACGGCGGTATTGTCTTCGCCATGCTCAAACAAATCGTCTCGGCCGCTTATGACGAGCGCATGGCGATCGCAATCCCCGATCAAGACGCCATCGATGCAGTCTGGACGCGCATGCAGAAGAACCGACCGCCGTTCGAGCGGGTGGTTGTTGACATGGTACGAGAGCTGGCAAAATTGAACCCGCAAAGCCACGTACATGCTAGCGAACTATACGCGGCGGTCAATCTCGTCCGCCGCTGCCCGCCTGCGCCTCTGTTAGCTCTGCTGGCCTCGCGGCCGTGGTTTATTCACGTCGGCGACTTGCATTTCCGTTTTGATGATTCGGAAAGACCGTAACCTAGCCATAGTTGGAGGAGTTTGTGGCTGAAGCCAGGCGTTTTAGTTTAGTCAAGCCGACCTTACAAACACGGTTTCACATCGATTTTGATTGGTGGAGCCAGAATGACCGCAACTGGCGGATCCATATGCAGGGTTTGCTTTGTTCCGAGCATAGGGAGGCTTTCGCCAATCTAAACGGAAACGAGCTGGTGGATTGGGTCGATCCGGAAACGGCCGAAGTGCAGCAAGTTGACGGATTGCAGCACGTTCTGATCACCCACTGCGCCCAGGCAGAAGGGTTCATCACCGAGCATACTTCGATGGTGGAAGCAGTGTTCCGTTTATTCCTGGCGAACGGAAATACGCCGATGACGCCAGTTGAACTGGCAGAGCAGCTGGGACGCCGCCCCGAGGTGATCTTGCGGACCCTTTCCGGGTTGCGGGTTTACAAAGGCCTGCGTCCCTGCCCGGGCTGTTGACAATTTGAACTGCCCCCGTAGCTTAATGGATAGAGCAGAGGTCTTCTAAACCTAAGGTTGTGGGTTCGAATCCCGCCGGGGGCGCTCTGCCCAGCGCAGCGACTCAGATATTCAGCTGTTGAGTTCTGCGACTGGTTACCTTAGCAATTGAGATTAGGTGTGAACATGAGCATCGAAAGACCCGCAGCGTTCGATTTTAAAGGCGCTAAAGTTACTATCGTGGGGGCTGATCTGCAGGCAGGCGAGCCTGCACCGGAATTTCGCGGCCAGAAACCGGACTGGTCACTGGACGATGCTTTGACCAGCACGCAGGGAAAGGTACGCATCATCGGATCGCTGCCCTCGATCAACACCTCGGTTTGCGATCGTGAGACGCGGTATTTTAACGAGGTTGCAACCGCGCAGAGTGATGATATCGTGATCCTCATGGTCAGCATGGACCTGCCGTATTCACAAAAGAATTGGTGCGCTGCGGCCGGCGTTGACAACGTCGAAATGTATTCCGACCATCTGGAAGGTGAGTTCGGTGCGAAGTACGGGGTGTTACTCAAGGAAGTGCGCCTTCTACGTCGGGCGATCTTTGTCGTAGATCGGAATGGGAAGATCGCCTATGCAGATTATATGCCCACGTTTGGGGATGAGCCGGACTATGATGCAGTCCTGGAAGCGGCCCGCCAGGCGTTGTGAGCGAGCTATGCACAAGGAGGTGGTCGAATGGTTGAAGTACGCTTGAAAACCGCCGCGGATCGCCCTGGGTGGTTCGTCTCGGAAGAACGCCACCGGCCATCCTCTCCGTTGAATCGCTGGCGGATGACTGGACGTACCCACGTCTGGCGACCACCGACGGATGTTTACGAGACTGAGGTGACCGTTGTCGTGCGCGTGGAGATTGCCGGTATGCGTGAGGAGGAGTTTTCCATCGCGCTTTCGGACCGGTATCTGGTGATTCGCGGCCAGCGCCCGGACGTGCCGGAAAGGCGCGCCTATCACCAGATGGAGATATTCTTTGGTGAGTTCATGAGCGAGGTGGAATTGCCCGTCCAGGTAGTGGCAGAAGAAGCTTCCGCTGAGTACCAGGCTGGATTTTTAAGGGTAACCTTGCCAAAAGCGCTTCCAAAGAAGATCGAAATTCAGGATTGATCGCAGCTAATTTCAATAAAAGAGCTATTTTCCAGTTTCCTTATGCCTGCCTCACGTTGGAACGACGACATCATTGAGATCTTGAGGTGGATCGCCGAGGATGAGAACGCGGCCGATCTGCTGAGACTCAGCCCGATCCTCACCCAGGTCATGACTGAAGACGATGACGGCGAAGGTCAGGCAGCCGAAGCCGAGTTCGATACAGGGAAGATCCCCTCGACGTTGCCCATCTTGCCTTTGCGCGGGGTGGTGGTCTATCCCCAGACCGCGGTTCCCTTGACTATCGGACAGCCGCGCTCCGTACGGCTGGTCGACGATGTCGTGGCGGGCGAAGAGCGTCTGATCGGGCTGGTCGCTTCCCGTGACGCTGATCTCGAAACGCCGGGCCCGGAAGATTTGTATCCGGTTGGGACCGTAGCGATGGTTCACCGCCTTTTCCGTGCTCCGGACGGTACCATCCGCTTACTGGTACAGGGGTTAGCGCGCATCCGTCTTGGAGAATTCGTTGAAGTTGAACCCTATCTCAAAGCAGAAATCCAGGTGATCGCTGAGGAAACCGAAGACGACCTGGAAGTCGTAGCGTTAGCCCGCAACGCTCGGGAGCAATTTGAAAAGATCGCCAACATGATCCCCTCCATCCCTGACGAGCTCGTCTCCTCGGTTGTCGGGCTGGAGGACCCCCTGCAAACGGTCTACACCATTTCGAACTTCCAACGTATGGACCTGTCCACCGCCCAGGAGCTGTTGGAGATCGATTCGGTCTCGGACAAGCTTCGCCGGTTGGTGGCCCTCCTGGCCCGGGAAGCAGAGGTCCTGGAGATCGGTCAAAAGATCCAGAACGAGGCGCGTTCCGAGATCGAGAAGGTGCAGCGCGAATATTTCCTGCGGGAACAGCTCAAAGCAATCCAGCGAGAACTTGGCGAAAGCGACGAACAGGCCGCTGAAGTAGAGGAGTTCCGCCAGAAGATAGAGGCGGCTGGAATGCCGGAGGAGGCTGAGAAGATGTCCCGCCGGGAGCTGGACAGATTGTCCCGCCTGCCGACTGCCGCTGCAGAATATGGGGTCATCCGCACGTATCTGGACTGGCTGGTCTCGCTGCCCTGGTCGGTCACGACCGACGACAACCTGGACATCGGCCATGCCCGGGAAGTGTTAGACCATGATCATTTCGGGCTCGAAGACGTGAAGGACCGCATTCTGGAGTACCTGGCGGTTCGCAAGCTGCGCCTGGAGCGAAAGGATGAATTGGAAGCCTTGGAAGACGAGGACGCCATCCGTAAAGTGCGGGAGGGCGTCATTCTGTGCTTCGTCGGGCCTCCCGGAGTCGGTAAGACCTCCCTGGGGCGCTCCATCGCGCGGGCCATGGGCCGCAAGTTTATCCGCATTTCCCTTGGCGGCGTGCGTGATGAAGCCGAGATTCGCGGCCACCGCCGCACGTACATTGGCGCGCTGCCCGGACGGATTATCCAGGCGATCCGGCGGGTAGAATCGCACAACCCGGTGTTCATGCTCGACGAGGTCGATAAACTGACCTTTGATTTCCACGGTGACCCGGCTTCCGCGCTATTGGAGGTGCTCGACCCCGAACAAAATTCCGAGTTCCGCGACCACTATCTGGAGGTGGCTTACGACCTTTCCCAGGTGATGTTCATCACCACGGCGAACCTGCTTGAGCCCATCCCCGGGCCGCTGCGCGATCGCATGGAGATCATCCGCCTGTCCAGCTATACGGAGAGCGAGAAGGTGCAGATCGCCAAGGGCTACCTGATCCCCCGCCAGCTGTTGGAAAACGGCTTGAGGCCGGACGAGGTGAGCTACAGCGACGAAGCCCTGGAGACGATCATCCGTTCCTACACCCGCGAGGCTGGAGTGCGCAGCCTGGAGAGGGAGATTGGCTCCGTCGCCCGCAAAGTGGTCACGCGCATCGCGGAAGGCAAGGAAGAGTTGGTCAAGATCACTCCGGAAAAGGTCCGCGAATACTTAGGCCGCCAGAAATTTTTCACCAACGAGGAGATCGCCGAACGCACTTCCATCCCCGGAGTAGCGACCGGCCTGGCGTACACCCCGACCGGAGGAGAGGTGCTGTTCGTAGAAGCCACTCGCATGCCTGGCAGCAAAGGTTTCCAATTGACCGGCTCTCTGGGAGATGTGATGCAGGAATCGGCGCGGGCGGCGCTATCTTACGTGCGCTCCCGGGCTGAAGAGCTCGGACTTGACCCCGATTTCTTTGAAAAGACCGATATCCACCTGCACGTCCCGACCGGGTCGCAGCCGAAAGATGGACCTTCGGCCGGCGTGACCATGGCAACGGCGCTGGCCTCGTTAATCGCCGGAAAGTCGGTGAGGGCGGATGTAGGCATGACCGGGGAAATCACTCTGCGGGGACAGGTGTTGCCCATTGGCGGGGTCAAGGAAAAGGTGCTTGCGGCGCACCGCAGCCATTTGAAAACGGTTATCTTGCCGAGACGCAACGAAGCCGACCTGGAAGATCTGCCCGAGGAAGTCCTGAAGGACATCGAGTTCGTCTTTGTGGATACCGTCGACCAGGTCCTGGCTGCCGCACTGGAGCCAGACGCTAAGAAGGGTCGCAAGAAGAAGTCAAGCGAACAAGTATTGGAACATGCCTAAAGTCCTCCTGATCGAAGACGATAAATCGATGCTCTCCCTCGTCAGCATGTTTCTGGAAGTTGAGGGGTATGAAGTCGTGCAGGTCAACAGTGGGGAGGACGTGCACAGTGTTGCAGACATTCTCACCGCAGTGAAAAAAGCGCAGCCGGCGCTGATCCTGATGGACGTCCACCTGCACAAGATGACCGGTTTCGACGTGCTGCATGGTTTGCGCGGCGACTCGGATTTGAAAGATGTGTTGGTATTGATGTCCTCCGGTATGGACCTCGCCTATGAATGTAAGCGTGAAGGGGCTAACGGCTTCATTTTGAAGCCGTATATGCCCGATGAGTTAGCCGAAAAAATTCAAAAAACATTAGGGATATAGAACAGAAACCACGTGGGAAATAAAAAAACGCGCGCCCAAATGCAGTGGCGCACAATCGATTTGCATTTACATACCCCCGCCTCGAGCGATTATCAGAATCCGGAAGTTACATTTTTGGATCTGCTGCAACGCGCCGAAGCGCGGGGGTTGGATATGATCGCATTCGCCGATCATAATACCATTGCCGGATACCGTTCCATGAAGGAAGAGATCCAGCGGCTGGAGTTCCTGGCAAGCTCCGAGCGTATTTTGCCGGAAGAGCAGGCCCGCCTGAAAGAGTACCAGCGGCTGACGAACAAGATCCTGGTTTTGCCGGGCTTCGAGTTCACCGCCACTTTTGGCTTTCACATTTTGGCGATATTTCCGGAAAACAAACCGGTGAGGGAGATCGAGCATTTGCTGCTCAACCTCAATATTCCGGTGGACCAGCTAGATGAGGGTTCGGACACCGTAGGAGCGTCCAGCGACGTGATCACCGTGTACAGGTTGGTCAAAGAAGCCGGTGGGATGGCTATCGCTGCGCACGCCAACTCCAGCAATGGCGTGGCGATGCGCGGTTTCGCTTTTGGCGGACAGACTCGCATCGCCTATACTCAGGATCCCAATCTTTACGCCCTGGAGGTTACCGACCTCGAGCACAAAGGACGCCGCACGACCGCAGCCTTCTTCAGTGGAACCAAGCCGGAATATCCCCGGCGCATGCACTGCATCCAGGGGTCGGACGCTCATCGGCTGATTGGCGACGAGAATCGGCGGAAGAATTTAGGCGTGGGTGACCGGCCTACGGATATCCTGGTGTCGGAGGTCAGCTTCGAGGCCTTCAAGGAGATCTTGGAGAGCAATGACTTCGCCCGCACGCGCCCCCACCGGCATAAAGAGGAGCCGGCCTTTGACTTCATTCGCGCAGCCCGGGAGGAGGGCGGCAACATCGTGCAAGATTTCCACGAGAACATGTCCGTACGGGGCGGACGTCTGTACGCCATCCTTGCCGATGTGTGCGCTTTCGCAAACACCAACGGTGGCACTCTGTTCATCGGATTAAATGCTGATATGCGCAAGCCTGTGGTCGGAGTGAAAGATCCCAAAACATCTCAAGCCCACCTGGAAAAAGAGATCAGCAATCGCATCAGCCCTCCTCTCAAATGTAATATCGACGTGCAGAACGCCAACGGCAAGCAGATCTTGCGTGTGCTGGTGCCGCGCGGCGATGACCCACCTTACGTGGTGGACGATTACAAGGTCTACGTGCGCTCCGAATCGGAGACGGGTTTGGCGGTCCGAGATGAGATCGTCAACCTGGTCTTTCGAGGCCAGCGAGGGCGGAATGGAGCCGCGGCACAGGATTCGAACGCCGTCGAGCAGGTGGATAAAAGCGCGGCGGGAGATGGCGGTTCTGATGAGAACTATGCGCCGCGCACCGGGGTGGAAGTAGTTGAAGTCGATGAGCGCGATGGCCAACGCTATTACACCGTGCGGGATTTGCGTAACGGCAATGTGGTCAAGAACGTGACTCATAAATCCGCCCGCCGGTTGTGGTCCTATGCCTTGAAGGAGTACGCCAAGCTGCCCGACGAGATGTCCAAGGCAAACGTTCAATGGCAGGGAAGTTATGGATTGTTGAGCCGGGATAAGCACGGCAATCGCGAGCGTTACGATCTAGTCCAGCGCACGCCGACCGGCTACCGCTACTATTTCGGCGTGACCGAAGATGGTATTCACGGTCCCTGGAAGCCGCTGGTCGGCAGTGAGGATGAGTAACCCGACCCTCACGATCCGCACATTCCGCTATCCGCAGGATTACCCGGCTGTGCGCGCCTTGTGGGAGCACTCCGGTCCCGGAATCCAGTTAGGCCGTTCGGACGAACCGCAAGAGATCGTTAAAAAACTGCAGCGCGACCCTGAACTGTTCCTTGTCGCCGAGGTCGATGATTTAATTGTTGGCGTCGTGGTTGGAGGCTTCGACGGCCGGCGGGGGATCGTTTACCACCTGGCGGTCAACCAGGCTTACCGTTCACGCGGCATCGCCGCAGCCTTAATGGAGACACTGGAGGAGCGCCTGCGCGCAAAGGGCTGCTTGCGTTCTTACCTGCTGGTGACCAAAGATAACGCCGCGGGCATGCGCTTTTACGAGAGGCGTGGTTGGCGGCGGATGGAATTATTTGCTTACGGGAAGGACCTCGATTGAAGGTCAGCATTGGGATCATCACCGTATCGGATCGCTCGGCCCGGGGTGAACGGGCTGACGCTTCTGGTCCAGCCTTGGAGCAGTTTATTAAGGCCCAGGGCTGGCAGGTCGGCCGTACCCTGATCGTCCCCGACGAACTGCAAACTGTGCGAGATTTGTTGATCGCCTGGGCTGGCGACGGGGACCTCGACGTTATTCTCACTACCGGGGGGACCGGGTTCAGCCCGCGGGACGTTACTCCGGAGGCAACGGAAGCGGCCCTCGAGCGCCGCGCCCCCGGGATCGCGGAAGCGATGCGGGCGGCCAGCCTGGCGATCACACCGCATGCCATGTTATCCCGGGCGGTCGCCGGTATTCGCGGGCGGACGTTGATCGTCAACCTTCCCGGGAGCCCAAAGGGTGCAGTAGAAAACTTGCAGGTGATCAGGCCGGTTTTGGAGCATGCCGTGCAGCTGCTTTCCGAGGATCCCGGGGCCGAAGCCGGTCACGATTTGAAGTCTGCCTGATGCGCGCAAGGATGAGCTGGTTACAATGAGAATTCGACCGGAGATCCAGGACTTCTCCCTGGAACAATATCGCTCGCAGGCGGCCCCTGATCCCATAAACGAGCCGGAGCAGGGGGGATCGCGCCGTTTTCTCACCGAGCTCTTGGAGACGATCCTGATCAGCGTCCTGCTGTTCGCCGGCATCAACACAGTCTCTGCCCGGATTCGCGTCGAATCGGTCAGCATGCTGCCGTCTCTCACAGAAGGCGACTTCGTTTTCGTCAACAAACTGGCCTACCGGCTTGGAGAACCTCAGCGGGGTGATGTGATCGTCTTCCGCTATCCACCGGACCCGGAGAACGAACCGCCGTACATCAAGCGGGTCATCGGTCTGCCCGGCGATCACCTGTCGATCGATCAGGGGCAGGTCTACGTCAACGAGGAACTGCTCCAGGAGCCTTACCTCAACGAGGCGATAAACTGGCGCGATGGAGCTTGGCAGGTTCCGGAAGGGGCGCTGTTTGTGATGGGCGACAACCGCAATAACTCTTCCGACTCGCGATCCTGGGGCACGGTGCCGTTGGAAAACGTGATCGGGAGAGCCGTGATCATCTATTGGCCGCCGGAGAAATGGGCGGTCATGCATTTTCGCACTGCAGTCGCCGCCGAGGCACAGAAGTGAGATTGAACCAGATTTATACTGCGCCCTCGATCACGTGGCGGGCGATAACCATACGCTGGATTTCGCTGGTGCCCTCACCGATGGTCATCAAACGGGCGTCCCGGTAAATACGCTCCACCGGGTACTCACGGCTGTAACCATACCCGCCGTGTACCTGGATGGCGTTCCTGCAGACACCTTCCGCCATCTCGGTAGCGAATAATTTAGCCATTGAGGCCGCCTTTGTGTAGGGCCGGCCTTTACTTTTTAACCACGCAGCCTGGTAAACCAGCAGGCGAGCTGCCTCGATCTCGGTGGCTGCATCGGCGAGCATCCATTGGACCGCCTGGTGATGGTCGAGCGGCGCGCCGAAGGTCTCGCGTTCGCTGGCATAGTGGATGGCTTCTTCGTAAGCCGCCTGAGCCAGACCGGTCGCCAGAGCGCCGATGCCAACCCTGCCGCCGTCCAGGACGTTGAGGGTTTGATAAAGGCCTTTGCCTTCCTCGCCAATCAGGTGGTCAGCGGGTACGCGCACGTTTTCGTAGGTCACGGCATGGGTAGGGGAACCTTTCAAGCCCATCTTCTTCTCAGCGGGGGAGATGTGCAGCCCATCGGATGCGGTGGGCACGACGATCAGGCTCAGCGAATGCGATCCCTGGCCCGGCGAGGTGCGCACCAGAGTGACGATAAAATCGGCGATGCTGGCATTGGTGCACCACATCTTTGCCCCGTTGATCACCCATTCCCCATCCTGAAGCTCGGCGCGGGTGAGCACGCCGCCTTTGAGATCCGATCCGGCGCCGGGTTCGGTCAGTGCTAAGGCTGCCAGTTTGCCCTTGCCGCTGGCTGCGGGTGGCAGAAAGCGTTTTTTAAGCGCTTCGCTGGCGTATAGCGCGATGGGCGCGCAGCCCAACCCGTTATGTGCGGCGATCGCCAGCGCCGTGCTGCCGCAGCCCCAGCCAAGTTCTTCGATGGCGATGGCGGCGCTCACCGCGTCGACGCCCGTTCCACCAAATTCCTCCGGAACGTTTAACCCGAGCAACCCAATCGGCCCCATTTTGTGGGTCGCAGCCCAGTTGAACTCGGCGTTTTCGTCCACCTCGCGGGCTTTAGGTTTGACTTCGCGGGCGACGAAATCGTGGACTGCCTCACGCCACATGTGCTGTTCAGCGGTCAGATCGAAATCCATGGATGCTCTCCTTAGTTTGGTTAGGAGTTACGCCGTTCTCCGAGAAAGGGTGGGTGTTTGGGCGGGCGAAGCTCGCCCAAACACCCACTTTCACCCCTCAAGTGCGTAAGTCCAATCTGTTTAGTCTTGTCGGTTGTTGGTTTACTCCGGGTGCCCCTGCGCCGGTCAAGAAATGCATTAGTTGTTGAGAAAAAGGAAAAAGCACAGCAACCCGAGTCCAATGATGACGATGATCGGGATCAATACCACAGCAATGGTGTAAGCGCTGTACCAGAAGAAGTCGCCGGGCTCGACTTCGGTTTCATCTTCGGCAGGTTGATCCAGCTGGTGGGATTGGATCGCAGCGCCGCAGCGCGGGCATTGTTCCACCCCCTCGGCCAGCATCGCGTTGCAGTTGGGACACCAAACGGGCATGAAGTTCTCGCTTGAGGTCTGGGATAAGCCCCGGTGGTTCCTGGCAGAATGTTCCCCGGTGGCCTTCCCCGGCTAACAGGTCAGCGGGCGTGGCGGATCTCTTCGACGGATTCGGGGTTGACCAGTGAGGAGGTGTCGCCCGGGTCTTCTCCCAGGTACGCTGAGCGGATCATCCGGCGCATGACCTTGGCGTTGCGCGTTTTGGGCAGATCACTGACGAAGCGGATCTCAGCGGGGGCCAGCGGCTTACCCATGGCCTTAACCACCATCTCGGTGAGCTCCTGGCGCAGATCGCCGGGTGAGTCATCACTGGCTGATAGAACACAGAATACGACCAGCGCGCTGCCTTTTATTTCGTGGGGCACGCCAATCGCCGCCGCCTCGACCACCCTGGGGTGTTCCACCAGGATCGATTCAACCTCCGCCGGGCCGAGACGCTTCCCGGCTATTTTGATGGTGTCATCCGACCGCCCCAGGATGTACCATAACCCCTCAGAATCGATGGCTGCGAAATCTCCGTGTACCCAAACGCCGGGCCAACGCGACCAGTACGTCTCTTCGTAGCGCTTGGGGTCTTTCCAAAAACCGCGGGTCATGCCGATCCACGGCGCCTTGATAACCAGTTCGCCGACCTGGTTGCGCACCGGTTCACCGTTTTCGTTGAAGACGTCGGCGGCGATCCCCGGGCAGGGTCCTGAAAATGCGCATGGCTTTAGCGGCAGGATCGGGTTGCCCATCACGATCCCGCCGGAGATCTCCGTGCCGCCGGAATAATTGATGATCGGCCGGGTCCCCTGGCCGACCTTCTCGAAAAGCCACCTCCACGGGTCGGGGTTCCAGGGTTCGCCGGTTGAGGCGAAAAACCGCAAAGAGCTCAGGTCGTGGCTGCGGAACGGCTCCTCACCATGCGGGATCAAGGCGCGGATCAGCGTGGGGGATACGCCCAAGGTGGTGATGCGGTGGCGTTCCACTAGGGACCATAACCGGTCAGGTCCGGGATAGTCAGGCGCGCCGTCGTAAATAAAGAACGAGGCGCCCAGGATCAGAGCGCCGAACACCAACCAGGGACCCATCATCCAGCCCATGTCGGTCATCCAGTACAGGGTCTGGCCCGGGTGCAGATCGGTGCCAAAGGCCATATCTTGCGCCGCTTTAATCGGAAAACCGGCGTGGGTGTGCACCGCGCCTTTCGGCCTGCCAGTAGTCCCGGAAGTGTATATCACCATCAGGACGTCTTCCGCCTCGGTGACTTCAGTGGGCGCTTCCACAGGTTGGCCGGCGACCAGCTCATGCCACCAGTGATCCCGGCCCGGCATCATCTCGACCTCTAATCCCGCCCGGTTGTAGACGATCAAGTGTTCCAGGGTGGGTAGCTGTGCGGAGGCGGCATCGGCAACTGCTTTCATATCTACCGGGCTGCCGCGGCGGAAAAAACCGTCGGCGGTGAACAACGCTTTAGCCCCGGCGTCAGCCAGCCGGGTGGCTACCGCGCCAGCCCCGTAGCCGGAAAACAGCGGCAAAATAATGCCCCCGATTTTGGCGATCGCCAGCAAGGCGATAACGATTTCAGGGGTCATGGGCATATACAGACCAATGGCGTCGCCTTTTCCTATACCAAGCGAACGCAAGGCGTTGGCAGCCTGGTTGACCCGGCGGTACAACTGCCCGTAACTGAGCGTTTGCGTTTCTCCCTCCTCACCCTCCCAAATCAGTGCAGGCTGGCCCTCCGTGGGCGTGCCGATGTATTTATCCAGGCAGTTATGCACCACGTTCATCTTTCCACCCGGGCACCACTCCGGCCAGGCGATGCCGCGGGAGAGATCGACAATTTGATCGTAAGGCGTGTAGAATTCCACCTGCAGATAATCCAGCACGGCCTCGGTGAACCAGGCAATGTCCGTTGTGGACCGGCGCATCAACTCCGTAAAATTGGCGATCCGGTGGATTTTCATGAACTTGCTCAAATGTGCGTTTTCGACGTAGTCCGGCGTTGGCCGCCAGACGATCTCCCCCCCAAACTCGAATTGGTTGGACATCGACCTATCCTCCATACACTTTTCCCCACGCCACATGCAGGTGACGGTGATCCTGATTCTATCCCCAACCGCGACGAGACGCAACCCGGTCCTGATGAAGTTTACCTGCGTTTCTCCCGGGCCAGGCGAGCGATCTCCGGGTCATCCACGACATCCCCGCCGCGCACTGTGGCGCCGATCACGATCCCGGCGCTGATCAGCACCAAATTCTTGATGATGTATTGGCCTTCCAGGGTGGGCGCGTAGGGAATGCGCAAGAATACTTCGCCGGGAAAAAGGAATACCGGCGTGATTGTCCCAAGCATCTGCACGAAAAGCAGGAGCAGCGTTGCTCGCATGAAAACTCCGAAAATTAAACCCAGCCCAATCAGGCATTCCCAGGTTGCCAGCAGCCAGATCGAGGCCTGTGGCGGGATAAGTCCAAAGGTAAGCCTGGCGATCGTCTCTGCTGCCAGGTTCTGTGCCGGGCTCAACCCTGGAAAGAACTTTAATACGCCGAACCAGAAGAAAACGATTCCCAGGCTGATGCGCAGCAGTAAAATGCCATTGCGCGCCATCCAATCGGTGATGCGCCGGTCGAGGCGGTCGAACGTTGAAGTGAATTCATTCATTTTGGACTCTTATTTCTCCTAATTGATTCTCGGATCTATTTTACCCTCAACAGAAATTACCCATTCGACCCGTAAAAAAAATTCTATAATTGGATTTTGAGACCGCCGATATATTTGTTCCCCGAAGGAGTTATTGATGTCTTTCAAAGAAGGTCCTTCCACCCGTTGTGTTCATTATGGTATGGCTGTCGATCCGCTGAGTCACACCATGAACTCGCCCATCTTTGAGAACGCTGCCTTCGCCTATGAAGATCTGCAAACCTGGCGAGCCGTTGCGTTAAAAGAGAAATTTGGGGATATTTACAGCAGAAATTCTAACCCGACGGTACGGGCGTTTAACGAAAAGATGGCTGCGCTGGAACGCGCCGAGTCTGCGACCGATTTTTCCACCGGTATGGCGGCGATCAGCACGACTTTGTTCGCTTTGTTGAGTCCTGGACAGCGGGCGGTCACTATCAAAGATGCTTATGGCGCTACTTATCTGCACTTCACCGAGATCCTGCCGCGTTTCGGAGTTAACTGTGCGGTTTGTGAAACGACCGACGAGGCGGCGATCTTGTCAGCCATCGCTCAAGGATGCGATTTACTATACCTGGAATCGCCTACCAATCCTCTTCTGAGGGTGGTTGATTTGGTTAAGCTGATCAGCGCCGCTCACCGGGTAGGGGCGGTCACCGTGGTTGACAACACCTTCGGCACGCCGATCAACCAGTTGCCGGTCGAGATGGGGGCTGACCTGGTGATCCACAGCGCGACCAAATACATCAACGGGCATAACGACCTGACTGCTGGGGTTGTCTGTGGTCGCAGTGAGTTGGTTGAGAAGATCTACCGCTATCGAGAGTTGGTCGGTCCCTCGCTGGATGCACACCGGGCTAGCTTGCTTCTGAGAAGCTTGAAGACCCTGGCGTTGCGCGTCCAGCGGCAAAATGAGAACGCCCTGGCGATGGCGCGCTTCCTGGAAGGTCACCCAAAGGTAGCCCGGGTTAATTATCCAGGCCTGGAGAGCCATCCCATGCATGCAATCGCGCGCGAGCAAATGCCCGGCGGGTTTGGTGGCGTACTGAGCTTCGAACTCGTCGGGGGTTGGAACGCTGTAGAGCGACTGCTGCCGAGGTTGAAATATGCCTATATGGCGGCTAATTTAGGCCAGGTTGATACCGTCGTTGGGCCTCCTGCAGTGACCTCGCACGTGGAGTTAACCGAAAAGGAACGCAGCGAAGCCGGCATCCCCGAAGGTTTGATCCGTTATGCCGTGGGCATCGAGGATATCGCCGATCTGACCGCTGATATGGATCAGGCTTTGGCTCCCGTTTGACAGGTCCCGATACAGCTCATTCGTAGCGCAGTGCCTCGATGGGGTCCAGTCGGGTGGCACGCAGCGCGGGATAGATACCTGAGATCACGCCGATCAGCGTGGAAAAGATCACGGCGAAGACCATCAACCAGAGCGGGGTGTAAACCAACGTAGGGATCTCGGCCCCGGCTGAGCCCTCTTGGGCGGCCAAAGCAGTCAGATAGGCTCCGGCGACGAAGTTGATCACCACACCGCCTCCCAGCCCAAGCAGAACGCCGCTGAAGCCTCCCAGGGTTCCAATCAGGCCAGCCTCGCCCAAAAATACGAACATCACGTCGCGATTACGCGCCCCGACCGCTTTCATCAGGCCGATCTCGCGAGTACGTTCGTAGATCGACATGACCATCGCGTTGGCGATGCCCACCCCGGCGACTAGCAGTGCGATCCCGCCGATCCCACCCAACACGATCTGGATGATCAGGAACAACTGGTTCAGGCTGCGCAGCGTGGATTGCGCGGAAAAGGCGAGCAAGCCTCGTTGGACGAGAGATTGCTCGATCGCGCTGACTTGCTGGGGGGAGGCAACTTTTACCAGCGCCTGGTCATAGCCCTCCGTGCGTAAGTTTGGTCGTTGGCCGCGCTGCCAGGTCTGCAGATCCAGGACGTCGTTCGTCGAGAGATAATAGCTGGTGTCTTTCTCTCCCCCCGATTCGGCCAGGACGCCCACCACCCGCAAACGGACGGTCCGTTCGACCAGTCGCCCGTCATTGTCGACTTTCTGCAAGATCAACTGGAGGGTCTGCCCCTGCAACTCCGGCGGGGGATCGGGACGCCCGCCGGTTTGCGGGTTGAACAGCCTCTCATTGACCCGCGACCCCACGAAAGTCTGCCACTGCCCTAAACGGCCGATGCCTTCCTGGAATTCAAAGCCCAGGTCATCGATCACCCGCGGTTCAATACCGACGATGTTCGCGAACCCTGTCAGGCGGTTTACGCGCAGCTCGCCGCTGGCGCGCAGGAGCGGCGTGACGGCGACAACCCCGGGAAGATCGGCCAGGTCCCTCAAGGTTTCGTCGTTGAGAACTGTGCTCTCTCCTGATGATTGCACGTCGACGCCCAGTCCCTGAAACTGGGAAGCTGAAAAAACGGTCATCTCGGTCAGCTCACCGATCGAGCCCAGGTCGTTCAAGGCAAAGCGCTGCAAGCCGGCTCCCAGTGAGACCAGCAAGATGATCGCAGCTGTGCCGATCAAGACGCCGATCGAGGTCATGGCCACGCGAATCTTCATGCGCAGCAAATTGCGCCGCACCAGGTAAAGCAGATCCCGCCAGCTCATCCGCTAGCTCCCTAAACCGAATAATCCACGCAGGAAACGCAGCACCCGATCCCAGAAACTGAGCGAATCCTCGGGCTGCTCCGCTACATCTGGCTGAGTTGCCTGAGGGGTTTCTACTTCGATGGATAGCGTCTCGCTGATCACCTGGGGCTGGTTGAAATCATCCAGGTAGTGCACGCGCACCTCAACCGGGAGCGTTCCACCTTGTGTGGGGATCACCACGGCGTCGAAGGATCCAGAAGTGCCGCCGTCCAAAGCGCCGATGAATGCCGAGCCTTCAACGAGATCCAGCTGCTCTCCGGCGACCTCAACAGTGCTGATGTTCACCTGGCTGCGGCCGATATTGACCAGCTCGATCGGCAGCTCGATAGTTTGGTCTACCAACCCCGGCTCGACGGGGCGGTAAAAGTTGATCTGTAAGCTGGGGAGTCGGCTGGCCAGCAAATTGAGCACCTGGTTTTCCGTCTGGCGCGTCCCGCCGGGGCTGTCGTAGGTCAGCGAGACCGGCAGGTTATATACCCCTGAGTCAGCAGACCCGTCCAGGAGCAGCTGCCGCTCCAGTGTTAGGGTTTCGCCCGCGGCCAACTCAGTGACGTATTGGATATTGCCTGCACCAAGGATGGCAAAGGGCTGTAGTCCCGCCCCGTCCTCGCCGCCCAGGGTGATCAGCAGCTGCTGCGCCGGATTGCGCCCGACGTTGGAAACTTCCATCTGCAGGCTAAAGGTATCGCCTGGGGAAAGCGTCTCTGGCTCCGTTCGGTAGGCCGTGAGCAGAACCAGGGGTTGATCGGCCAGGGAGTCGCTGATATCGAGGCCAACGCTCTGCGTAGAGGCATATTCGCGGCCGTAATAATCGTCGTATTCCAGCGAGAGTTCGAGATTGTTGAAGCCTGGCATGGCGCTTTCGGTGAGAGCCAGCGATAGATCGACCGTCTGCGTTTCATTGGCTTGGATCAGGTCGATCACTTCTACGTTGCTGCCGCCTTGCGGGATGGCGATATCCAGGGAGACCAGTGAAAGGCGGATGTTGGTGGCTGTATAATCGCCGCGGTTGACTATCTCAATGTTCAACTCAAAGGGTTCGCCCGGGCGTAGCGTCTCCGGATTGGTTTGGGAGCCCTGGATCAGCAATTGGGGTTGACCGTATACGGTCAGAGGTGCCGGGGTAGCGGTAGGGGTTTCCGTCGGCTCTTCCGGCGAAATGATGCGAACGGCGTCGCTTACGCTGGCCGTCAGCCCGTTTGCAAGAATGATCTCTAAATCATATTTGCGCGTGCTGAGCCCGGGCGGCACCACAGCTCGAATCGCGGTTGTATTTTGTAAAACCGCGTCGAGCAGGCCGTAACCGACCAGCCGCACGGCTAACCCCTGGGTGAAGCCCGTGCCGTAGATGCTCAGCGATCCGCCGGTCACCGTGCTGATCCGGGATGGTTCCACGCCGGTGATCGAGAGGGCTTCTGGGGTTGCGGTAGGCTGGCTAGTAGCCGTGATGGTAGCCGGGGGGACCACGGTCTCGGTGGGCGTTGGGGTAGGCAGCGGAGTCTCCGTGTCCACAGCCGTGGGGATCGGGGTTTCCGTCTCCTGTGCCGGCGCTGCCTGTGCCTGGGTAGCCGTCTCTGAGGCCTCTTCCGTTGAGTGGCCTTGGGCGGCGCCGCTTCCCAGACCGGAGAAGAGCAGGCTGGCGATCAATACGAGCATAACCAAGCCAAGTTTA
Organism: uncultured Anaerolineaceae bacterium; assembly: GCA_964400875.1. Classification (GTDB taxonomy): domain Bacteria; phylum Chloroflexota; class Anaerolineae; order Anaerolineales; family UBA4823; genus CAYNWK01. The sequence goes on from CAYNWK010000005.1 coordinate 51,272, forward strand.
CGCATGAACGTTTTCCTCTAGCGCAAGCGCGTCTGGCGCGGCGCCATCGATGATCTTCCCGTCGTGCAGGCGGATGCTGCGGTGAGCGGCTGCGATCACGGCGGGATCGTGGGAGACGATGATGATTGTGCGGCCTTGCTCGTTGAGCTGGGCCAGGAGCTGCATGACTTCTCCACCTGAATGGCTGTCCAGGTTGCCGGTGGGTTCGTCCGCCAACAGGATGGAGGGGTCGTTGACCAGCGCGCGCGCCAGCGCAACCCGCTGCTGTTGGCCTCCGGAGAGCTCGGTAGGGCGGTGGTTGGTTCGATCGGCCAGCCCAACTTCAGCCAGCAGATCTCGCGCCCGCTGCTGGCGTTGGTTGGCGTTGGAATTCGAAAATAAAAGAGGAAATTCGACATTTTCCAGGGCGGTCATGGTTGGGATCAAGTTGAACATCTGGAAAACAAACCCGATAGTCTGCTGCCGGTAGAGGGCTAATCCATCTTCATCGAGCGCAGTGATATCCTTCTCTCGCACGTAGATATTCCCGCTGGAGGGACGATCGAGGCCGCCCAGTAGGTACAAGAGCGTAGATTTTCCGGAGCCGGAAGGACCGGAAACGCCCAGAAATTCTCCGGCTTCGACCGTCAGGCTGAGTCCGTCCAGGGCAAGGACTTCTTCAGCGCCCATCTGAAAATGGCGGTGCAGGTTATCGATGCGGATCAGTGGGCGGGTTGGCATACGAAAGCTTAAAAGGACTGGCCGAGGGCGAATCCGGAGAATAGAGCAGGGATCAGCCCGATAATCGTCAAACCGATCCAGATGCCGAGGGTGATGAAGCTCGCTTTCCGCCTCGATATGCGCGCGGTGATGGCGACGCCGAAGATCAGCAGGATCAGGTTCCAGATCAGAAAAAGGTCGATGTTCGACAGGATGGAACTCAGTACCAGCTGTCCCGTACTAGGAGGCGCAGCCAGGATCTCGGAGACCGAACGCTGGTCGGCGATGAGCCCGGAAAGGCCGGGGTTGGTGATACCCTCCCCGGTGAGCAGGATAAAACCGGACTGCAGCAGACCGCGAACGGCGAAGGGCAGCCAGCTCCAGATCACGGTGCGCCACATCTGCCCGAACTGGCTGTTGCCGCCCGCCATCGTACTGATCAGGTGCAAACCGCCAGCCCACACCAGCCAACCGATCCACAATGCAACCATCCTGAGAACGCTGGGAAAGACGATGGTGAATAAAGGGTTTGTGGCAAACTGCGAGATCTGGCCCTCCATCTCAGGAGTGATGTTTGACCCGCTTTCGCCCTGGCTTTCCAGGCCTGCCTGGACTGCTTCCCGGGCTTGCTGTGATGTGATCGGCGCAGCTGCGATGATTGGTAGGACCAGCGCCACCATGGTCAGGACGGCCATGAGTATCCAGCTGCGGTTGACGCGGATTGTGGTATTCTCGTACGTCCAGCGTGGACGGCGGATCATGCCCCAAAAAAGTGCGAAAAAATTCTGGCGGGGTTGAACCTGGGCTTCTATGTCGCTCATGGCATTCTCCTGTAACAAAACCCGATGGCAGTTTTTCACGGTCTGTGAGGCTGCCAACTGGGAATTATTTTACCTTAATTCTGTCGGCTGGCGACATATCAAGTCGAAGTGGTAGTCTCAACGAACTGCTTGATTTGGTGGCGGTAATTTTCGAAGGCTTGGCGGCCTCGGTCCGTCAGCTGGCAAACCGTGAGCGGGATTTTTCCTTTGTACGTTTTCTCGATATCGACATATCCGGATTCCTCCAGTTTCGAAAGATGGGACGAGAGGTTTCCCCGGGTCAGACCAGTCTCTCGCTTGAGGTAAAGGAAGTCCGCGCTTTCTACCGTTGATAAGATAGCGACGATCATCAGGCGCGACGGCTCGTGGATTAGACGATCGACTTCAGCCAGGTCACGGATCTCATTGTTCATTCTGTTTCGCTTTCGGAATGGTTCTCATTTTGTAGATAGAGGACCAATGTGGCGCCGCCGGAAACCAACAAGGCCAGGCCCATAACTCCGAAGAAAATTCCCATGCCGATGATGTCGCCGAGTTGCGCGATCGAAATTCCCGCGCCTAGGATAAAGGCGAAGGCTGCTAAGAGGTAATAGCGGAGCAAGCCGTTTAGATGCGCCTGGTAGAAGATGAAGCCGCCCACTGCCAGGCCTTCGATGAGCGGTATCCAGGCCATGGTGACCTGCTGTGTCCTGATTAAGACCCAGGTGATTACCACAGCGACGAGTCCAGCCAAGACCCAGCTTAAATTGCGGGAGGATTTACTTGGTTTTTGGTAGCTGACATAACCACTGCGTGGGTAGGTGACATTCTCCTTGAGCTTGCGCAGAATCGGTCTGGCTACCCACGGCCCGCTGGCGATTGCCAGCATATTGGCAATACTGGCGATCAGCCTCCCCGCAGTTTGTGGTTCGGTCAGACCCTGGGCCAGGGAGAACAGGCCGATGATCACGAAGATGCAGCCGGTCACCAGTTCAGCCAAGCCGTCCTTATACCAGTATCGGTAGGTACTCTTTTTAATCTCGTTGAGGTTCGTTTCCATAATAATTTGACCTCTCTTGTCGCAAATTAGTTTGTATCGCAAACTTGTTTGTAGATTATCAGATTTTGATTGGTTTGTCAAGACCTGACCAGGGATTAGAGGGGGTTATTGGCGGGCGCCGCCCGCCAATAACCCCCATTCCTACTCATTCCGCAGAGATACCTAAAATGCTCACAGGTATAATATTCTTGGGACTTACGCACTCGAGGGAAGAAAGGGGGGTGTTTGGGCTGCGTATAGCCACTTTGAGGAGCTATGCATGTCGCAGCGTGAGATCATGATCATCACCGGCGCATCGTCCGGAATCGGGGCAGCGACTGCCCGACTATTCGGCCGGGAGGGTTACCCGGTCGTGCTGGCGGCGCGGCGAGTCGAAAGGTTGGAGGCCCTCGCTAAGGAGATCACTGCCTCCGGGGGTGAAGCCTGGCCGGTCTCCACGGACGTGACCCGAATGGCCGATATTGAGAATCTGGTCGCGGCCACGCTGGAACGTTATGGTCGGATCGATATACTATTTAACAACGCCGGTTTTGGACGCCTGGGCTGGCTGGAAACCCTCGATCCGGAAGGGGACATTGCCGCCCAGATCCAGGTTAACCTGATCGGGTTAGCGCAAATGACCCGCGCGGTGCTGCCTCACATGATCGAGCAGCGTTCAGGCCATGTGATCAACATGGCCTCCATGGCGGGCTGGCTGGCAACGCCGACATACAGCATTTATGCAGCCGGGAAGTTCGGCGTGCGCGGCTTCACCGAAGCGCTCCGGCGCGAGGTGAGGGTATGGGGTATCCACGTCTCAGGGATTTATCCAGGCGGGGTGAAGACGGAATTTTCCGAGAAAACTGGCGCGCAACGCAGGACCGGGGTTACGACTCCACCGGCGCTGCGCCTGAGCGCTGACCAGGTCGCCCGGGCGGTGCTCGGCCTGCACAAGCGGCCCCGGCGCGCCTTGATCATCCCCTGGCCGATGCGCCTGGCTGCCTGGATTAATTTCCTGGCGCCGGGCGTGGTCGATTGGGTGATCGAACAGCGTTTCGTGCGCCGTGAGCGAGACGTCTGACGGAATAACTGCCCTCTTACCACGATTTTGAGGCTCTCAAATGTCTAAATCCAACTTCGATATCGACGAGGTGATGGCGCGAGTGCAAAAGGCTGTGCAGCCATTTCCAAAAGCAGCGTTATTCGAGTTAGCCGAAGAAGGGTACACTTCGCCTTTTGAAATTTTGGTCGCTTGCATGATTTCAATCCGCACCCGCGACGAAGTGACCCTGCCGACTGCCAGACAGCTGTTCGAACGCGCCCGGACTCCAAAGGAAATCGTTGAGCTCGATGAGGCGATGATCGACGAGTTAATCGGATCCTGCTCTTTTCACGAAAGGAAAGCGAGACAGATCCACACCCTCGCCGGCCGGATAGTTGAAGAGTATCACGGTCGATCACCTTGCACCGCCGAGGAATTGACCGATTTTTCCGGCGTGGGAGTCAAATGCGCTAACCTGGTCTTGGGCATCGCCTGTGATCAGCCCCGGGTTAGCGTGGACGTTCACGTCCACCGTGTGACGAACCGGTGGGGTTATGTTGAAACCGGTTCCCCTGAGACGACGAACCAGGTGCTGGAAGGGAAACTGCCGAAAAAGTACTGGGTGACGATCAACAGGGTCCTGGTGCCTTTTGGCAAACACATTTGCACCGGGCGCAGGCCGTATTGTTCCACCTGCCCGGTTTGGGAAATGTGCGCACAAGCAGGCGTGAAGGATCCGCGTTGAGAGATCGGGCGGTACCTGGAAATAATAAAAGCCCGGCGCCGGGCAGCAGTGCAAGACTGCCTACCTAAACGGTGCCGGACGTTTCTGGATCGAAATTGCGAGGATGCTTAGAATCTAAGCGGCTATTCTGCAATCTCCGCTTGTTCTTGCGGTGGTTCTTCTTGCGGTTGGGCCATGAGAGTTTGTTGTTCTTGCAGGGTTATGATCCCGTTGCGAACCTGATTCAGATAGCGCTGCAGTTCTGCTTCCAGGTTCATCAACGTCTCGACCACGTATTGATCGGCTTCCTGGCGGGTGATCTCTGCGTCTGCATGGCCTTGAGCAACGATTTGTTCGGCGCGCGATTGGGCGGACTGTACGATGGAATCGCGTTCCGTCAGCGTATCGCTCTTATCTCGGGCCAGGTTAATGGTGCGATTAGCCTCTTCCTGCGCCTGAGCGAGCAGGCGATCGCGCTGGGCGAGGATTTGTTGGGATTTCTTCACCTCTTCCGGGATCGCCACACGCATCTGATCGATCAGATCCAGCATGCGGTCCTCATCTACGACGACGTTATGGGTAAAGGGGATTGGCCGGCTCTCGTTGAATAATTCTTCTAAGCGGTCAATCAGGTGCAGGATGTCCATAAATTTCCTCCGCAGACAGGGCGATGAACCTCAAGCGCAGCTCTAAAGGAGCTGGGCTGACGTGATCCATCTTACTTAAGTAATCTGCTTCTCTCCATCTTATCATCGAGTGGGCGGCTTGTCTATCCGCTCGCGCTCTCCTTGGACTCTGGTCATTACTTTCAATCGCGCATCGAAGTCGTGGGTACGATCTGCTGACCGTCGCCTAATTCCCGGAAGCGAGTACGCAGCGCCGTTTCCACGTGTTGGGGTACCATGCTGCTCACGTCGCCGTTCAACGAGGCGATCTCCCGGACGGTTGACCCGGAAAGAAAAGTGTGCTCTTCGTTGGTGATCAACGCGACCGTCTCAATTTCAGGTGAGAGACGGCGGTTAGCCAGCGCCATGCGGAATTCGTATTCAAAATCAGAGAACACGCGCAGGCCGCGCACGATGACCTGCACGCCGATCTCTTCACAAAACTCCACTAGCAACCCGTTAAATCCCATCACCTTGATCTTGGCGGCATGGTTGAATGCCTCTTCCGCCAGAGAAATGCGTTCCTCGGGCGAGAATAGCAAGGTTTTCAAGGGGCGGTCGTAAACCGCGATAACCACCTCATCGAACAGTCGCGCGGCGCGTTTGGCGATGGCGATATGCCCAAAGTGAATCGGATCGAATGTGCCGGGATAAACAGCTCGGACCATATTTCCTTCTCTCAATGAACTTCGGTGCAATATTTAAGCCAACTAAACGTTCAGCTGACATCCCCACCGTCGCCCCAGGTACGATCGAGCATTGTGACCAGGTGCTGGTGTTCCGGTAAGGAAAAATCAGGATCTTGCTCGAAAAAAGCCTTGGCAAAGTGGCGGGCTTTTTCGATCAGGCGCACATTCGCCAGGTTGGCGAATTGCAGTCCTGCATAACCCGACTGCCGGGTGCCTAAGAATTCACCCGGGCCGCGTTGCTCCAGGTCCCGCTCGGCGAGAACAAATCCATCGTTGGTTTCGGCCATGGCAGCCAGGCGTTCGTTTTCCACGGCGTCACGGGATTCGGGGATCAGCAAGCAGTAGGATTTTTCGCTGCTGCGTCCAACACGCCCACGAAACTGGTGCAATTGGGCCAGCCCAAACCGGTTGGCGCCTTCGACCAGCATAACCGTGGCGTTGGGGATATCCACGCCAACTTCCACCACTGAAGTCGACACCAGGATGTGGTCATCACCATCCCGAAATCTGCCCATCACCTCTTCTTTTTCATCCGGGCGCAGGCGCCCATGCAGCAAGCCCAGGCGCAGCTCCGGGAAAATTTCTTCCTGCAACCGTTGGTATTCTTCAACGGCCGCCTTGGATTCGCTCTTGTCGCTTTCCTCGACCAGCGGGTAGATGATGAAAGCCTGGTGTCCTTCTTCAACCTGGCTGCGGATAAGCGAGTAAGCCCGCTCGCGCTCCAGGGGGGTGAGCACGTATGTAGCCACTTCCTGCCGTCCGGGCGGCATCTCATCCATCACCGAAAGGTCCAGGTCACCGTACACGGTTAGAGCGAGGGAGCGCGGGATCGGTGTGGCGGTCATGACCAGCAGGTGGGGGCTTTCCCCTTTCTGGCGGAGAGCAGCGCGCTGTTCGACCCCGAAGCGGTGCTGTTCATCAACGATAACCAGCTCCAGGTTGGCGAAGATCACCGGATCCTCGATTAAGGCGTGGGTGCCGACGACAAGTTTGATCTCGCCCGAGGCCAAACCTTCACGGATGCTCTCTTTTTCAGCTTCTGGGGTTGAACCGATCAGTAAACGAATTTGTTCTTCCCTGATGATGCCGCCTTCTTCAGCCAGTAAATGCCTCAGACTCTTGAAATGCTGTTCGGCCAGGATGCTGGTAGGAGCCATCAAGGCGGACTGCGCCTGGTGATGGGCTACGATGGCAATCCCCAGCGCAGCGATGATCGTCTTACCCGATCCAACGTCGCCTTGAAGCAAGCGGTTCATTGGCTGACCGCTGGCGAGATCGATGCGCAGGTCGGTCAAGGCGTCGATTTGCGCCTGTGTCAGGGTAAACGGTAAGCGGGAGATTTGTTCTGCCAGCCATTCTGCACTGACTTCGAACTGACGGGCATCGCGTTCCTGCCAGGCTTGCTTCTGACGTAGCATGCCAAGCTGGAGCAGGAAGATCTCGTCGAATGCCAGACGGTGTCGGCCGGACTTGAGCAGCTCCCACGAATCGGGGAAATGGCACTGCAGGATGGCATTGGGCAGATCAAGCAGCTCGGCAGCCCGGATTAAGCTGTTCGGTAATGGATCTGCGACGCGCGGCGCCCAATATGTGACCACCTGGTTCATCGTCTTCCGCAGCCAGCGTTGGGTAATATTGGCCGTGAGCGGATATACCGGCACGATGCGGTTGGTATGCAAGCTCTGCTGATCCAACAGCTCCATCTCGGGGTTGTTCATCACCTTGCGCCCGAGGTATTGCTCGATCTTCCCGGAAAGTACTATCTGCAGGTCGCGCCTCAAGCGCCGGGCGAGCCAGGGTTGGTTAAACCAGGTTACGCGCAGCGCCCCGCTGCCGTCCGTGACGACAACTTCCGTGAGGGATAATTTTCCATTCTGGACTTTGCGATTGTTGATGTTCTTGACGCTGGCGATCACGGTGACTTCTTCACCATATTCCAGACGATTGATGGGCATCAGTTGGGTGTAATCATCGTAACGGCGAGGGAAAAAATAGAGCATGTCCCCCAACGATTTTAAACCCAGCCGGCCGAGGGTCTCGGCGAGTTTCGGGCCAATGCCGGAGATCACCGTCACCGGCGCATTCAATGCGGCCGGCGGCCCGGTTGGAGCCTCGACTGGCGTCTCTGAAGCGGTTTCCGGCGCGGTATGTTCCGCCGTATCCGATGGTTCCGGTTTAGGAGGGGGCGCAGGTGGTTCCACTTGCAGAGTCGGTTCGGGGAGGGTAGCTTCAGCAGACGGCTGAGGCGTTTCCACAGGCGGCGCGGTTTCCGCGTCAGGGCCAGGCGCTTCGGCTTGGCCGACCAGTTGGCCGGTTTCGCTCAAGCGGTGCTTGATGCGGCGCCACAACCCTTGCAGCGCTTCCTGTCGGGAGGAGGCGCTCAAACGGGGATAATCTCGCAGGCGAATATCAACTGCTTCGATTAAGTCCTCGGGCAGACCATCGACACGCGCTTCGGCCTCCCAAGGCTCCAGCATTTGTTCCAGACCCCCTACGACGGCCCGGTTATCATAACCTCGTTCGGACTCAAGTTTAAAGATTTTTTGCAATTTTTCGAGAGAGGGCTTCATTGATGGTATTGTACCAATTAACCTGTCACTCTTGCAACACCGCAGCAAATCCCAGCGCAGCCGGGCCTACATGAGTGCCGATTACGGTGGTCGCGTTGACAATGAACGGCTCAGTATCCAACTCAGGAGAGGCCCTCCGTAAAAATTCCTCTGCATCCGCCTGTGCAGCCGTATGCAGCACTGCCAAACACGCCAAGGGGCCCAGTTTCTCGAGGTGTTCGAGCAGCCGCGCGATACCTTTTTTGCGGGTGCGCGCATCGCCAAGGCGTACGACCTCACCATCCTTGACTTCGATGAAAGGTTTGATGCGCAGCAGCACGCCCAGGCTGGCGCGCGCCCAGGAAATGCGTCCACTCCGGCGGATATATTCCAGGGTATCGATCATGGCGATCAACCGGGTGTTTTGGCGTACCGCGCGTACCTTCTTCAGGACAGCCTCCAAATCCAGGCCTTCTTCCAGAGCCTCCGCAGCGGCCAACACCTGGAAGCCTAAGCCCATGCTGATCTGCAGGCTATCAATCACGTGCACACGCCCGCCGAATTCTTGGGCAGCCAACGAGGCGGCGTTTAATATCCCACTCAATTTGCTGGAGGCGTGGATGGAAAGGATCTGTTCGATCCCTTGCTGAAAGAGAACCTCATACTGCTCCTGGTAACTTCCCGAGGAGGCCGTCGCCGTAGTTGGGAGCGACTCCAACTCCGGCAGCTGCTGGTAAAACGTTTCACGAGAAAAGGAAGCGTCGTCCAGGATGCTTTCCCCCTCGATGATCAAAACATTGGGGATGATATGGATTGAATATCGCTCGACGAGTTCATAGGGCAGGTCGCAGGTGCTATCAGAGACCAAAGCGATGTTCATGCTGATCTGGTGGGCTATTCGATGGAAATGATGAATTGGTAATGAGGCTGGCCGCCTTCTTGAACCTCGATCTCCTGGTCGGGATAACCGGCGCGTACTTGATCGACGATTTTGTTGACCTCATTCTTAGCAACGTCGCTGCCGTAAAACAAAGTGATTAATTCAAAGTCTTCCGCTGATGCTTTCTCCAGGACACCGAGGACAGCTTCCGGCAAACTGTTGGTCGCGATGACCAGTTTGCCGTCAAGCAGGCCGATGGATTGGCCTTGCTGGCAAAAAACTCCATCAATCTCGACGTTGCGGGTTGCTGTCGTGACTTCAGCGGTCAGGACCTCCCCGAGGGCTGAATTCATATCTGCCGTTATCTCGTTAAAATCCCCACCGGGAATCAGCCGCAGCATCGCCGCTAACCCCTGAGGGACCGATTTGGTGGGGATCACGGCGACCTTTTTGACTGTCAGCTCTGCGGCGGCTTGGGCAGCCAAAATGATGTTTTTATTGTTGGGAAGAATTACGATTTTATCGGTGGGAAGGTTTTCAAAGGCGCTGATGATCTCCTGGGTGCTGGGGTTCATGGTTTGCCCGCCTTCAACGATGGCCGCGACGCCCAGACTGGCGAAGACACGGGCGATGCCTGTTCCAGGCGCCACGGCGATAACGGCAATCTGTCCCGGTTCTATAGGGGCCAGGGTCAGCTTGCTGCCTCGAGATTCCTTTTCGAGCGCCTCCATTTGGGCGAGCAAATTTTCCATGGCTACCTTGGTGATGGTGCCCAACGACATGGTGTAATCGATCGGTTCGTATCTTTTTTCGGTGGGAACGTGGATGTGCATCCGGTACATGCCATCGCCTTCACCGACCTGTATCGATGTGCCCATTTTCTCCAGATCGCCGTAAAAGCGCTCGAGGTTGAGAGGTTGATCCGGGCGAAAATCAACCACGACTTCGTAGTCTTGGCCAGGCTCGATTGATTCCAGGGTGTCCTCCAGGGTCATGGCTGCTAAGGGCTGAACGGTGGTCACGGCGCTGTCCAGCGGTTGGTTGTAAATATAACGGACCATCCCCTCCAGGATAAAAAACAGTCCCTTTCCGCCCGAGTCGACGACGCCGGCCTCTTTGAGCACGGGCAGCAGTTCGGGGGTCTTCTTGACTGAAGCGTCGGCAGCTTCGACGATCGCTTCCAGGATTTTTACCGGGTCATTGGAATCCTTGGAGGATGAGCGTGCGGCCTCGGCGACCTCTTTGGCCACGGTCAGGATTGTTCCCTCGACAGGCCGGACGACACCCTTATAGGCTGTATCACGGGCCTCGGCGAAGGCGCGGCTCATACTTGGAGCGTCCAGTTTTTCCTGCTGATCGATAGCCCTGGCGAAACCGCGCCAGATCTGGGAAAGGATCACCCCGGAATTGCCCCGCGCGCCCATCAAAGCGCCGTGGGCGAGGTCGTGTGCGATGGCGCCTACGTTGCCGTCGGGAGTCTCTTCAACCTCGTCCACTGCGGCCTGCATGGTGAGCACCATGTTCGTCCCCGTATCACCATCGGGAACCGGGAAGACGTTCAATGAGTTCACCAGCTGCTGGTTGGTGCGCAGCCAGGTCAAGCCGGCTTCCATCAAACCCTTAAAAGCACGGCCGTCGATGGAGGCATTGCGGAACTGTTCGCGTCGTTCGCTGCGTTGCTCATTGCTCATGGGCTAATCCCATTCCGTGACGCGCAAACCCTGAACGTGAACATTGATTTCGTTGATCGGAATACCGAGCGCCTTCTCAACGTGATACCGAACGGTATTGCTCGCACTGCTGGCAACCGATTTAATCCGCGTGCCATATTCGACGATGATATAGATATCGATATTAATATTTTGCCCGTCATACTGGACATCGACGCCGAGGGTGGGATCTTTAACCAGGGCATTGGTAATGCCGTTCAGCAGGTTTTTTGGCGCCAATCCGACAACGCCGTAGGATTCTAGGGCTGCCTGGTGCGCGATGGTCGCAATGGCCCGGGGGGTCACATTGATGCTTCCTAATGGCGTGGTTTCCTCACTCATTACTCACTCCAAAAAATCAGTCCTAAAAATCGAAGGTCCGCAGTCCACCTACCAAATATCCGCTTTACTCACCCGAGTGCGTAATTCCTAAAAACTATTTACCTTCGGCTTGCGAGAGAAGGCGAATTGTGGTAAGATCGGCCCGCTCTTGGTTAGGACAAGCGGAAGAACAAAGTTCAAATCAATTATTCTTTGTTAGTTTGCGGGAGACCAGCCGGCTTGGTCTCTCGATCTGATCGCAAAAGGATACGTAAGATGGCAAAATGTGAGCGTTGTGGAAAAAAGACTACCTTTGGTCGCAACCGTCCGTGGTCTAAGAAAGCCACCCGGCGGGAGTTTCGTCCGAATTTACAACAGGTTACCGTGTTTGAAAGCGGGCAAAAAATCCGCAAGACATTGTGCACGAAGTGCATCCGCACATTGGTAAAAACCGCGTAGATAAAAAACAGCCTGCTTGTTAGAAAACCGCGGCTTTGTCCGCGATTTTCTTTTTAAAAACATCTCCTCACCGCCAGACTGCAGGAAATAATACCCGCCCGCTGTGTTTGTGACAAGGGCGATTGATTCCCAGGAGGGGCTAGGGAATCGGCGGGTTGAACCGAAAAAACACCCATAACCAAAAGGGAACCAGGCCTCCTACGGCGATCAAGGCCATTAATGCCAGCAGGATCGTTAGCCAATCGATGTCGAAGGGGTTGAACTCAGCCTGCTCAGAACTGACCGGCTCTGGGTTGGTGGCGGCGCCATGCCCTGGATCGATCGGTTGGGAATCACCGCGTCTGAAGCTTTGCGGGGGGGTGACTGAGGTGACCGCGCTGGATTGCCTTGAAAAGGTGATCATCACCCGGCCCATTTGGTCGGCAGTCCGGTAGCGCGCCGAAGGTTCCTTCGCGAGCACTTTGAGCATGATCTGCTCGAGCATGGGAGGGATGGAAGGATTGAGTTCGCGGGGTGCTCTGGGCATTTCTTCACGGTGCATGCGGGCTAACTCGGTAGACGAGTCGGCCGTGAAAGGCAGTTGCCCGGTGAGCATCTCGTAGGTCACCACGCCCAAAGAATAAACATCAGAAGCCGGCGAGGGGGGATCGCCTGCGGCCTGTTCCGGAGAGAAATACTGGGGGGAACCCCAGACGATCTCGCTTTTCTCATCCGGGTGAATGGCAGCCAGCGCTCGGGCGATGCCAAAGTCGACCACTTTGAGGCGTTGGTCTGGGGTAATGATCATATTTTGGGGTTTGATGTCGCAGTGAACCAGGCCGGCCCGGTGAGCGTAGCCTACTCCGGCGCATGCCTGTACGATGAGATTGAGCGTCTCCTCAACGCTGAATCGACCACGCCGTTGGAGCAGTTGTTTCAGGTCCGTGCCGGGAACGTGCTCCATGATGATGAACAGACGTCCTTCGTCCAGTCCAAAATCGTGCACGGTGGCGATGTTGGGGTGAGATAAATTCGCGGCTGCCTTGGCTTCTTGCCTGTAGCGTTCACGGAAACCTGGATCGGCGGAGAAATTTTCCCGCAGCAGTTTAATCGCAACGGTTCGCTCCAACATCAGATCGTAGGCGCGATAAACGACCGCCATTCCTCCCGAGCCTAAAGGCTCATCCAGGCGGTAGCGATTATTGAGCAGAATAGGTTCAGTCATACTCCTTTGGCGGCTGTTCTGCACATGAAATAATATGTCATCGGTGCTCTGTTGAATTGTACCACTGCTGGCCCCTGCCGCGGCTACACCCCCTACTTTTTCGGTGAGCTGCGTAACTCCTAACTATGTAACTCAGATTGTTACAAAGTCTAGTAAAATCAAGCCGTTGTGATAGGGGACCGTTGCCGAGAAACGCTCAAAGCTGCTATAGAGGTAACCATAAGAAACGGGTCTTTCTCACCACAAACCTAGTTCGAGTGATTGCATTTGCTCAGCCGGATGGATGAATCTATTTCTCAACGCTAATTGGCGGTCGGAAAAGCAATTTACCTCAGCTGGGCCTGATTAATTCGAGCCAAGGTGAATCTATGCGTCGATCTTATCTGATCTACAATCCGGCCGCAGGTCGCTACCCATCCAGGCTGCTGACCGAGCGAGCAGCGGATGTTTTGAGGGCGCGTGGTTGGGAGGTCTGCATCAAGGTAACTGCGAGCGGAGATCACGTTACCGAGCTGGCCCAACAGGCTGTAGATGAGCAGATGGATGCCTTGTTCGTCGTTGGCGGCGATGGCTCGATCAACCAGTCTTTAAGACCCCTGATCGGTTCACGCACGGCTTTGGGTGTATTGCCGGCTGGCACCGCCAATGTCTTTGCGCAAGAGATAGGCCTCCCTGGTTTGACCTGGACTCGGCTGATGGCATTGGAAGAAAGCGCGCACCGCCTGACCGACGCCCAGGTTTGGGAAATGGATATCGGTCTTTGCAACGGCACGCCGTTCTTATTGTGGTCGGGTGTTGGACTGGACGGTTTTATCGTCCATCGCATCGAACCTCGCCGGCGCTGGGAGAAGAACTTTGCCGTAATGCAGTACCTGACCTCCGCAGTCTGGAACGCGACGATGTGGCAAGGTATGAACTTAAAGGTGCTGAGAAACGGCGATCAGGTCAGCGGCCATTTCCTCATGGCGGTAGTGACGAACATCCACTTGTATGCCGGTGGGTTTGCCGAGTTGTCCCCGAACGCCACGCTTGATGACGGCATGATGGACCTGTGGCTGTTTCAAGGACACTCGATGACGGATATCGTCCAACGAGCCTGGGATTTGTGGGCCGGCCGCCATGTCCAATCCGATCAGGTACAGCGCATACCCTTCCGGGAGATTGTATTGGAATCAGATTCTCCGTTATACGTGCAATTGGATGGTGAACCGGCGAAGGGGAAGCAGCGCGTCAAGATCGCAGTCCGCTCCCAGGCCCTCCGAGTATTGATCCCGCGGGATTCGTCACGCGAACTGTTCAATCGGCCACCCGTCGAGATGTGAGGATAAGGAATGAGATCAATCTGGAATTACCTGAAGAAAAAGCCGCTCACCCTTCTCATGCTGGCCTTGCCGTTCGCGCTGCTGGCCGAGCTCAGCCACTGGGGTGAGTTGTTGGTCTTTGGGTTATCTGCGCTCAGCGTGATCCCGATGGCTGAATATATCGGCGAAGGCACCGAGGCCTTGGCCGCCCGTACAAATCCTCGCGTTGGAGGATTGCTCAATGCCACCTTAGGCAACGCAGCCGAGCTGATCATTACCATCATCGCGATCAGGGCTGGTTTGCTCGAACTGGTATTAGCCTCGATCACCGGCTCAATCTTAGGAAACTTGCTGTTTGTAATGGGCATGGCGATGCTGCTGGGCGGGTTGCG
>CAYNWK010000005.1:65844-81783 GCA_964400875.1 uncultured Anaerolineaceae bacterium
TCTTAGGAAACTTGCTGTTTGTAATGGGCATGGCGATGCTGCTGGGCGGGTTGCGACACGGGATCCAATCTTTTGACCGCAAACAAGCGACCCGCAATGCCATTTTGCTGATCCTGGCTGTACTGGCCCTGGTGATACCCTCGGTCTTGAGCCACAACATTGGCGAGGAAGGCAGCGTGCGCGTCGAAGCGCTCAGCCTGGGCGTCGCCACGGTAATGATCCTTTTGTACATATTGGCTCTAATCTACAGCTTCCGGGCGCAAGGCGCACCGCTGGCTCACAAGCCTGCCAGAGAGCCCCTGCATGAAACCGCCTGGCCGGTCTCCACCGCTTTGATCGTTCTTACGCTGGCTACCATCGGTGTAGTCATTGCCAGCGAACTGCTGGTTGGCGCAGTGGAACCGGTCGTTGCCAGCCTGGGGGTCTCCGAATTCTTTTTAGGCATCGTGCTCATCCCGGTAGTCGGCAACGTCGCCGAGCACCTGGTCGCCGTCGAAGTTGCCATCAAAGACCAGATGGATTTGAGCGTGGAGATCGCCATCGCCTCCAGTCTGCAGATCGCTCTGTTTGTGGCCCCGGTACTGGTTTTTGTCAGCCTGTTGCTTGGCAATCCGCTGCAGTTGATCTTCAACCAGGTCGAGCTGTTGGCCTTGATTGCCGGCGCAATCTTGACCGCGTTGGTATCCGCCGACGGCGAATCGAACTGGCTGGAAGGCGCTGAATTGTTGGCCGTTTACCTGATCCTTGGGCTGGCGTTCTTCCTTTTGCCAGTCTGACCTACCCATGGAAGGACCTCGCCCTTCGCGCCGGCTGATCGATCCATGGGTGATCCTGGGCGCCATCATCTTTGGCGTCGGGTTAGCCGCGGCCGCATTGGCGCTGTTGTGGTTCACGAAACCTGCGGCTTCACCGGCTCAGATCCCTACACCTGTTCTGACGGTCATCGCTCTGCCTACCCCAACACCGACCGTACTCACACCCACTCCAGAGGCGACTGTGACTCCCTCGGCGGCGCCGCCAACGGCTTTCCCGGCCGGGGGTGGGAATATCACGCTCGAGTCTTACGTACAGATCGCCGGTACTGGCGGCGATGGCTTGCGCCTACGGACGGAACCGGGTTTGGAAAGCGAAGTGCGTATGTTGGCGTTTGAGGCGGAGATCTTCCAGGTGCGAGATGGCCCGCGGGAAGCCGATAATTACCAGTGGTGGTATCTGGTTGCGCCAATTAATGAATCCCAACGCGGATGGGCGGTGGCAAATTTCTTGGAAGTTGTCCAAGAACCGTAACATAATGGCATAAATTTCGTTAGAATAGGATAGAGGGTACGTGGTCGGTAAGGAGATTGGGCAGATCGAGGGCGCCTCACGCGCCTAAATGTCCTTTCTTCCTCGAATGTTGAAGAACGGTCTGGGCGGGGAAATTTTCTGAAAGCCGGCAGGTTATAATTCTGTCTACTTCGGTTTTATTCACTTGCAATGTAAATTTGAAGGATCGATCCTCTGTGAATTACGTATTAAAGCCGGTATCCATCACAGCTGACCGCCAGGCGGGCGAAATGTCCGTGGAATGGAACGATGGGCATGCCAGCGTGTACAGTTTCACACTGCTGCGCAGAGCCTGTCCCTGCGCCGAATGCCGAGGTGGGCACGCGAATATGGGTTCCGAACCCGATCCGGAGGTCTTCTCCCTGCCCAGGGAAGACAACCCCGAAACTCACATGCGCAGCATTGAAGCGGTGGGTAGTTACGCTTTGACCATTGAGTGGGAAGATGGCCATCACTATGGCATTTATAACTGGAACTTCCTGCGCAACTTGTGTCCTTGTCCTCTGTGCCGGTCGGGATTCGACGATGTTGAATCTTGATCCGATGGAGGCGATTTATTCCTTCGTCGAGCGGGCTTATGTACGCCTGCAGGCCGGAGACGTCTTGGTTCGCTGTATGGATGAAGACAACAGCGCACCGCTGCAAAAATGGGTGGAAGGCTTATTGTTGGCTGGCCCGGTAAGCCTGGATGCGTTGCGGGAAATCAAAGCTGAGGTGACCGAGACCAAAGCCCGGTCCATGAAAGAAGTGCGGCAGATTTCAACCAATTTCGAGGGACAGCTGGAAGAGTATGGGCTCCGATTAGGTGATTTGAAAAAAACCGCCTGGCTAGTCAAACTCACCCCGCTCAAGTTCTCTAGATTGCTGCAAGCACAGGGGGTAAGCGATGAGCAGACTCAACGAAACTGTCTGCATCAGCTGAATGAGGCCCACAAGCAGCTGAATCAAGTTTACATTCAGTTAGGTTTATTAGAAGAGATTGAGGGGTATCTTGAAGACTGGTTGTGGGGTTTGGTCTACCAATCGGCGCACCAGGTTCAGGCTGAAGCCTATCGCACGCTCCGGGCCTGACCAGCTGGTAGGATTTTCCCCTCAGGATGAGTGCCGGTAAGCCAGGCATCCATCCTGATCTTTTTAAAGATAGTCTCGCAGATTGTGCTCGACTGCATAAGCAGCGGCCTCTGCCCTGTTGCTAACCCCCAATTTGGAAAGGATACTGCTCACATAGTTGCGTACCGTACCCTCGCCCAGGAAGAGCGCCTTAGCAATCTCGCGGTTGGTTTTACCTTCAGATACCAGCAAAAGCACGTGCCGTTCTTGCTGTGTGAGCGCCGAAAAGGCGGAAGCTTCTTCTTCTTTGGCCGCTTTGCGCACTTCCTGAAAGATGCGCTGGGTAACCGCGGGGTCGAGCAGGGCCTCCCCCCGGCCGACACGTTCGATCGCTTTGACCAAATCCTCACCCCCGATCTGTTTGAGCACGTAGCCAGCGGCGCCGGCGCGAATCGCCGAGAATAGCATTTCATCCTCAGCATAAGAGGTGAGCATGATCACTTTGGTATCCGGATAGTTCTCGGTGATCTCCTCACACGCTTCGATGCCCGATCCACCGGGGAGACGGATGTCCATCACAACGACATCCGGATTGTATGTCGCCACCCGATCAATGGCCTCCCGGGCCGAAGCCGCTTCAGCCACGACATCGAATGTTGGGTGCCGATCGAGCAAAGCTTTCAAGCCTAACCGAACAACTTCGTGATCATCAACCAATAAAATCCTCTGTTTTGTCATTAATATTCCTTCTCTTCTTCCTGTTCTTGCTCTCGGCGGAAATCTACGAAGCGGTACCCGACCCCTCGCTCGGTAAGGATATATTTGGGGTTTGAAGGATCCTCTTCGAGTTTCTTGCGTAGATAATTGATATATAACCGAACGTAGTGGGGTTCGTCACGGTATTCATATCCCCAGACTTTAGCCAGCAGCTGATCGTGAGTTATCACCCAGCCAGCATTCTTCACCAGGTGGTAGAGCAGGCGGTACTCTGTTGGGCGTAGATTCACTAATTCCCCATCAACCCATACTTCACGCCGGTCGAAATCGATCTTCAGACGGTCGTCCACTTCGATCGGGCCGTGCGTTGAACCACCCATCATCTCCGTCCGCCGCAGGACGGCCCTCACGCGACTGACCAGTTCGCGCGGGCTGAATGGCTTGGTCACGTAATCATCAGCGCCCATCTCCAGTCCGCGTACGCGGTCATCTTCCTCCCCTTTGGCGGTAAGCATGATCACCGGTACCGCGCTGATCTCACGGATAATTTTGAGCACTTCGAAGCCGTCCATGTCCGGCAGCATGACGTCGAGAAGAATCAGATCGGGCATACCGCTGCGGATCTTGTCGATCGCCTGGACGCCGTTTAACGCCTCAATTACCTGGAATCCATCGTGTTCCAGGTTGAGCCGGATAAAACGCACCATGCGTTCTTCGTCGTCAACCACCAAGATGCGACGATCTCTCAAGTCATCGTCCATACATAACTCCCATAGGTTTTTCGCATTCGAATGGAGCAATGGTGTGCGCGTATGGCTGCAAGTGAGGAGCTCTCGAATGCTCTCGCTTGGTTAATGGACTGCTTATACTATACCCAATTATTCTCGGACGAAACCGATGATTTGTTCTTCTTCCTCACTGGGCATAATTTCGACCATGGTTATATTGTGGATGGGCAGCAGCACGGTTACCACTTTTTCGGCGAGATAGTGGAGGTCTTTTCCATCCAGTTTTCGAGGGTTGGAGATCTTCAGAAATTGATCAGCCGGATCCGGAATCTCTTCGACTTCTCCCAAGATGGGCTCTGTATTCTGGATATGCAACAACAAGGTGATCGCCATCGTTTCTCCGTTATGCGTTGCGGATGATAACGCGCAGCTTCAATCTTCCAAGCGCAAGTGTATCACCATCGTGCAATATCGCCGGTGTATGCGGCTGCGTCTTATTCCCGTTGATCCGCGTGCCGTTGATCGAGCCCAGATCGGTCACGGTGACCTGGGGTTCGGTGTGGATGGTGGCGTGCAGGCGTGAAACACCGTTGTCATATGCATTGTAAACCGAGAGATCGATATCGGGAATAATTGGTTGGCCTTCGTTGACCCGCCCAAGGGTAAATTCGGTTTTCCCCAGGAGCGGGATCTCTTCCGGATGGTGTATCACGCGCAAGGCAACGCGCGCCGGTTGAGTCTGCCTGGAGGTCCGCTGGGAGGGGGGAGGCTGCGTCTGGCGCTTCGGCGCCTCTTCATAGGGCCGCGAGGAGGCTCTTGGTGCTTGTGGTTTATTTACATTTTCCAGGGATGACCGTTGGGCTGGTCTTTCCACTTGAGGATAATTTCTTGGGGAAGGCGGTGGGCTTTCAAAGTCGCTTTCCTCGGGGCGGGAAACATCCCGTTTAGGAGGCGCAGGAGGGGCCTCATACTCCGGTTTCGTTTGCGGCGGATGTTCACCATGGGCTGGTGGAGGAGACACAAAATCCCGTTGATCTTCGCCTGGGAAATCTTGCGAGGCAGACGGACGTGAGGCAGATGATCGACCTGGAGCCTGGGGAGGTGGACTGCTTTCGGGTGGACCGGCGTAGATAGGACCTTGCGGCCGGCTGGGTCGTCGCGGAGTGTGATCCTGTGAAGATCCACTGGTGGTCGGCGTCAACCGCTCCCCGCATTCACTGCAATAAAGCGCACCGGGTAATTCTTTATTTTGGCAATTTCTGCAGGTGATCATAGGTTCAAATCCACATTATCCGGCAGCAGCAGGCCGCGCGTGCCGTATTTGATCTGTTTTACGCCTTCATCGCTGAAGCTTCTGCGCCGCCGAATGTGATCGGCCTCCATTAGAGCCGTGCGGGCAAGATCACCTTCACCGTGCGCCAGCAACTGCGAGGCCAGGTTGTGCAGATGGCGGGTAGCGTTGGAAACATCGCCATCGGCGACTTCCTGGCGCGCTCGTTCTTGCATTCGGTACAGGGTGAGATGTTCCAGCGCGTCAAAAAGGGCTTTGGGCGCTTCCTGGTAATCGTCGATTTCTCCGAGAGGCCGCTCCAACCTGACTCGCATTACCGAGCCTGGGGATACTTCCGTCGGCGCATCAAAGGTCAACCGACCCAGTGCGATTGTGAACCTGGTTCTCCTGGGGGGAATCGGCGCCACCAGGAATTCCAGGAGGATCTTCAAACGTTCGCCTTTGGGGATGTTTCCCAACCGCAGTGGGGAGGTAGTATCGATCACGCCGGCCTGAGGCTCAATTCGGTATGCATAACGCAACACAACTTCGGCCTCCATCTCGAGGTTCAAAGCGATGTTTTCGACCAGCACCCGGCTCAACGTTTGCAGTTTTTCCTTGAGGAACCTCTCGATATCAGCCGGTTTAGAGACGTACATGCTGCTGCCGCCTGTCCGGCTGGCGAGGCTGTCTAGGAATACATCGTTCCATTCCCCGCCGATACCCAGAGCGGACAAACCAATCCCGCTGGCTGCCGCGCGCTCGGCCAATTTTTGGCAGGCTGCCTCATCTCCGTAGGTATGCCCATCGGTTAACAAAACGATATGGTTGATGGAGGAACGCAATAAATTTCGCCGGACTTCGAAGAGACCGGCTTCGAGCCCGTGAAATATTTCCGTACCGCCGCTGGTTTGCAAAGAACGGATGCGAGATTCAATCTGGCCAGCATTGACCCGTTCCCCGGCAGATACGAGCACTTCAGCGCGATCGCTGAAATTCACGATCGATAAGTTATCCCTTGGGTTAAGATTGCGGAGCAGTTCAATCGCAGTTGCCTTAACGGTATCCAGACGGGCGCCTTGCATCGAGGTTGAGCAGTCCAACACCAGGCACACATTCAGCGGCGGCGCTTGAGCTGTTAAGATTTCTTGGGTGGGAACCATATCCAGGAGCACGTAAACCAGCTGGTCTTCTTCCAAGCGCGGCAAGGTGGAACGGCTGTAGTGGATGGCGAGGTCAAGCAGCTTCTCGTCGGCCTGGGGCGCGAGGCTGTTGTCGTAGGCCATCCTTTTACGGGGATCGGCCAGGACTTCATACGCCTCTTGAACGCCCAGGAATAATTCCGTTGCTCCTGGCTCTACGTTAACGTCCGGATGCAGCCGACGGGCAGCCTCGTGGTAGGCGCGGCGGATTTCCTCAGGGGACGCGTCTCGGGTTAACCCTAAACGCTCGTAGTAATCGGCTTCAATCGCCATCGCATAAAAATCCTAAAAGGGTTGACTGCGCTGCTAAAAGGTGCTTTGGTGTAGATGTTGAGTCCCTTTTCCTAATCCGGTAAGCGTACGATGATCGCAGAGATATTATCCGGTCCGCCAGCGTCATTGGCCGCCTCGACTAACTTTTGGGCGGCTAAAGCCGGTGAATCGGTTGTCGTGATCGTCGTCACGATCTCGTCTTCGTTGACTAATCCCCACAATCCGTCCGAACAGACCATAAGATGACCGGAGCTGGGTAAGGAATGGGTAGAGATCTCTGCATCGAATGGCTCGCCCTGGCCCAATGCGCGGTAGAGCACGTTCCGCTGGGGGTGAATGGCGGCTTCATCTGCTGTAATCTGCCCCAGTTCCTCTAGACGTTTGACCAGCGAGTGGTCACGGGTGAGCACTTCCAAAGTCTCATCAGCATAGATCGCATAGGCTCGGCTATCTCCTACGTGGGCGGTGGTCATCTGATTGCCGACAATGAGCACCGCCGTCAAAGTCGTGCCGCCGCCAGGAGCTCCTTTGACAATTGCTTTGTGGGCGGTCTGAACACCTGCCTGCATGATCTCCTGGAGCGACTCTTCCGGGGTAGTGGAGGCAATACCGATCATGGGGGTGTACAGTTTGCTGATCACATGATTAGCCATCGCTCGAATGGCTATTCCGCTGGCCATTTCCCCATGTTTGTGTCCACCCATCCCATCGGCGACGATGAACAAACCGAACGGTATGTGGTGCGAATCGGTAACCAACGTGGCGGTCAGGGTGAACAGCGCGTCCTCATTGTGATCGCGCTGTTTACCTACCGAGTGACCGCTGCCCACAAGCATCTGAGGCGGATTGAGCTTGGTCGCCGGCGGCGCTTCTACCTCAAGTGTAGAACTCACCTTTTGTTTGAGCGGTCTGGTGTCCTCCCCATTTGGCGACTTATCCGCGTTGGATTCATCGCTGATGTTCTCCCTGCGAAAGATCTTTTGAAAAAAGCTTGCCACTGATGATACCTCCGGTCAGCCTGCGTCCCCTTTTTGAACGTCAGGTTGGAATTGCATATAGTCTATGGTCAGTTGAACCGATATAGATCAGGTTGTTATGGACAACGGGGGTTCCAGTTATTGGTCCGTCGGTGCGGAATTTCCAGCGGAAGCGACCTGTGCGATATTCCAGGCAGTATAGGTTCCCGTCCACGGATCCACAGTAGAGCGAATCGCCATGAACTATCGGGGAGCTGGTCACCTGGTGTTCGGTCGGGAAACGCCAGATCTCTCGAGCCGAATGCGCTTCAATGCAGTAAATGTTGCCGTCGATCGATCCGGTAAAAACGAAATCTTCAAGGATGAAGGGTGTTGAGATAGTCCCCTTGCCCAGGCGGTACCGCCAGATAACCCAACCGGTCTTGGCATCGAGGGCGTACAGGGTCGAATCCAACGATCCGAAGTAGATCACGTTATCGGCGATGACCGGGGATGAGGTGATGGCGCGTTTTGCTTTGAAACGCCAGCGGATCTCACCGCGATAATCGAGGCAGAAAAACTCGCCTCCCTCGGTACCGAAATAAATGGCTTCGTGGCTCACCAACGGTGTCGAACGGATCGGTGTGCTGCCATCCGCGCGCCAGACCAGCCGCCCGCTGGTCATATTGATCGCATGCAGGTAGGCGTCGTCCGATCCGATGAACACATGCCCTTCGGCGACGTGAGGGGAGGAGCGGATCGGTCCTTCGGTATGGTAAGTCCATATCGTTTGACCGGTGCGCGCGGAGACCACGTGGAGGCGGCGGTCTTCGGAACCAAAGTAGACGTTCCCATCGGCGACTGCTGGTTTACTGACGATGCCGCCTTCGGCGGGGTATTTCCAGATGAAATCCCCGGTGTCGGCATCCACGGCATACAGGTTATTGTCGTAAGAGCCAACGTAGAGCGAACCTTTATGGAAGGTTGGCGTACCGCGCAGCTCATCTTCGCATTTGAAAGTCCAGACTGCCTTGATACCACCGGTGGTTTCAAGCCCGGTCGTCGTCAGGGGAATTTTGGAGAGTGCGCCGGTCTTCCGCGCCGCATTGATCAGCGCCTGCTTCATATCCTCGGCGCTCTCGAAGCGCTCCTCGGGTTCATACTTCAGGGCTTTATTCAATACACCGTCTAACTCGGCAGAGATCATCGGGTTGAGTTCGCGAAGCGGCCGTTCGCTGAATGAGAAAGGCGCTTCCAGGCGAGGATCAGAACGGGAGAGCAAGTGATGCAAGGTTGCGCCCAAAGCATAGATATCCGCCAGCGCGGAGGCCTCCCCCCGGTATTGTTCTGGGGGTGAGTAGCCTTCGGTGCCGATCATGGTGCCTTTCTCGCCGCTCTGGAAAGGCTTTGCAATGCCAAAATCTACCAAAACGATGTGATCGTGTTGGTTAAGCATCACATTGGAGGGTTTCATATCCCGGAAGATGATCGGCTCGGGTTGGTGTGTGTGCAGGTGGTGGAGCACGTCGCACAGCTCGATCGCCCAGCTGATCACTTTTTCTTCCTGGAAATAGCCCTGGGTGTCATTCAACAGCGCTTCGAGGTCTTTGCCATTAATAAACTCAAGAATCAGGTAAGAGCGATCGTTATGGGTGAAGTAGTCGTAAATTCGGGGGATGGCTGGGTGAGAAAGTGTCGCCAACAGGTTGGCTTCCCGCTCGAAGTTGCGCACGATGGTCTGGCGCACCATGGGATCGCGCGCCTGGTTGATCATCTCTTTAACTGCGACCAGTTTGACGACGTTAGGGAAGTGTAAATCGCGAGCGCGATAAACCGATCCCATGCCGCCTACACCGATCACTCCCTGGATCAAATAGCGGTTTGAAAGCGTGGCGCCAGGGGTTAACTTACCTTCTGAATCCTGATTGGCTTTAATGTCAAGATTATTCGTTATCCGGTGAGTTTCCAGACGATCCTCCCTCGCCATTCCTTAACGACGTGTTGATGTGGCGTGGATACTATCCATTATAGCCAGCTATAGGGGATATTGCAAATTATAAATCTGTTATGTCGGTCGATTCCACACCACCCCTGCGACAGAAAGTATAATGTTAGGAGTTCCGCAGTTCGTGAAGGAACTTGGGGGTGTTTTGGCGGCTGTAAACTCTGAAAACAAACCAAAACACGCTCCAATAGTAAGAAAAAACCTACCTGATTTTATCCTTGTTTGTCCGGTTTGGTGTAATTATCTGATGAACTACACTTACGACACGTATCTCTCTCCATATTCCTGGCGATATGGTTCCCCGGAAATGCGCCGCTTGTGGAGCGAAGAGCACAAACGGCTGCTCTGGCGCCAGCTTTGGGTCGTCTTAGCGGAGGTGCAGGCCGAATTCGGCCTGGTCGAGGCCGCGCAGGTCGATGATCTACGCGGTCACCAGGAACAGATCGACGTGGACCGTTCCCTGGAAATCGAAGCGGAAATCCACCATGATCTGATGGCCGAGTTGAAATGCTTTGCCGAGCAAGCCTCTCTGGGAGGCGGTATCCTGCATCTCGGCGCGACTTCGGCGGACATCGAGGATAACGCGGATGCGCTGCGCATGCGGCAATCTCTCGACTTAACCTTGAGCAAGCTGGGCAAGCTGCTCGGCGCTTTCGTCGATCAAGTCGAAGCCTGGGCGGAAGTTCCGGTCATAGCTTATACCCACCTGCAGCCCGCCGAGCCGACCACATTGGGCTACCGCCTGGCCCAATACGCTCAAGATCTGTTCGCCGATTGGCTGGATCTGGTCCGGGTGCAAGCCGGGTTGCGAGGCAAGGGATTCAAAGGAGCAGTTGGGACTGGGGCTGCGTTCGCCGAGCTGCTCGGCGTGGAACAGCTTACAGATTTCGAAGGTCGCCTTTCCGAACGGCTGGGTTTGCCTTTTTTCAAAGTTTCCACCCAGGTTTATCCCCGCAAGCAGGATTACCGGGTAATCAGCGCTCTGGCTGGTTTAGGCGGTTCGCTGTATAAGTTCGCTTTCGATCTGCGCGTGCTCAGCTCGCCGTCGATTGGGGAGCTGCGCGAGCCTTTCCGAGCGAAACAAGTTGGCTCTTCAGCGATGCCCTTTAAACGCAACCCGATCAACGCCGAGAAGATTGATTCTCTCGCCCGCGCTTTGGCCCGGATGCCTAGCCTGGCTTGGGACAATGCCGCGCACTCCCTGCTTGAACGAACGTTGGACGATTCGGCTAATCGGCGAGCGCTTTTACCAGAAGCTTTTTTGATAGTCGATGAACTGCTGATGGTCTCCACCACGTTGATCCACGAGCTGCAAGTCGACCGGCGGGCCCTGGCGCACAATTTGGCCCAATACGGCCCATTCGCTGCCACCGAGCGGGTGCTGGCTGCTCTGGGAAAAGCCGGCGCAGACCGGCAAGCCATGCATGAACGGCTTCGCCAGCATGCGCTGGCTGCCTGGGAAGCGGTTGCCGCTGGCGAGCAGAACCCACTGGCCGAACTCGTGGTTGAAGACGGGATTTTTCTAAGCATCTTGTCTGCGGCAGAGCTGCGCGATCTGATCCAGGTTGAAGGTTACGTAGGCGACGCTCCGCAGCGCGCCAAAGCCTTGGCTAGCTCAATCCAGGAGGCGCTCGGTAAATGAGCGCCGCTCCCGTCGCAAAGCAGACGGGCGGTTTAGAAACGTTAGGGGCTCAGATTAAAGGTTTGCCGGAGACTTGCTGGTCTTTATCTTTGTTGAGAAAGGCCAGCGCTTTTTGAAGTAATTCTTGCGTTAATTTTTCTGGGGGTATTTCAGGCGGAAGGGGAATGTGGCCTGCTGCCATGGTGCCATGCCCGCCCGCGGAACCTTTCTCGCCGACGATCGCCCGGACAAGTCGGCTTGCTCCGACCCGCTTGTTGCGCGAACGAACCGAGATGATCAGCTCGTTGCCGTAAGTCCCCATACAGATCACCCAAGATACGCCGCGCAGCCTTTGAAAAAGGTCCGCCATCTCTGCGCCGAGGTCGGGGTAGTTCAGTTCCCCAAGATAGGCAACGGCGAGATCATCGTATATCCGCGTCGACTGCAGGGCAGCCGCCAGGCTTCGAAAGTATTCCGCCGGGACCTGGGCCATCTCAATTTGAGCCAACGCTTCTACATTTGCCATGGTTAGCAAAAAGAAATAAGCCTCTTTATCTGCAGGGCTGACGTCGCGCACCAGACCCATGGTGTCGGTTTGGATCCCATAGAAAAGCGCAGTAGCCAGCGGCGTTGGGATGGAAACCTGTGCAGCGCGCAGGTATTCTGTCAAAATTGTCGCGGTCGCCCCAACGTGGGTGCGGATATCGAGGTAACCAGCTTCGGGTGGTCCAGCATGGGAAGGGTGGTGGTCGATGACGATAGCAGCTGGCATGCCCGGCGGCAGCGGGTTGTTCCCAGCATTTGGTTGGGTATCTATTAAGGCGATCGGCATACCGGTCTTGGGCCTATCGCTGGTCAGTTGTGTCAATGGGTTGCCCAGGTAGCGCACCAGGGCTTTATTTTCCGCTCGCCCGATGATGCCGCGATAAGCGATCTGGGCTTTGATCTGGAATTTTTGCTCCAATAGATGTTTCAATGCCAGCGCGCTGGCGATGGCATCCGGGTCCGGGTCATTATGCGGTAAAATCAGCACTTTTTGAGCGCCGTCCAGGACGGCAGCCAGCGCTGTTATTCGCTCATTCTCCACTTCGATATACCTTTCTTGCAGTTGGAGCAGCTAACGGAAATCTGGCGGGGGCTCCGGCTTGTTATCGAGGATCGCCTCAATTTTGTCTATCACCTCACCGGATAATTGATCGGCAATCTCGAGCGCTTTCATATTTTCGGTCACTTGTTCCGGTTTGGAAGCGCCGGTGATCACCGTGCTCACATGCGGATTCTTCAGGCACCAGCCCAGGGCCAGTTGAGCCATGGAACAACTCAACTCGTCGGCAATCGCCGATAACTGGCGCACTTTTTCCAGGTTCCGCTGCCATTCTTCATCCTGGAGCCGTTCTCTTAGCCAATCGTAGTCCTCCAGGTCAAGCCGAGAGCCTTCTGGGATGTCCTGGTTGTATTTTCCGGTCAATAAGCCGCTGGCTAAGGGACTCCAGATGGTAGTGCCCAGCCCAATTTCATCATACAGGCGAGCGTATTCGCGTTCTACCCGCTCGCGGTGGAACATGTGGTACTGGGGCTGCTCCATTAATGGTGGAATCAGGCGTTCTCGGCGGGCCACGCCGTAGGCATCCATGATCTGGTCGGCATCCCATTCGCTGGTCCCCCAGTAAAATGCCTTGCCCAGGTCGATGAGGTGGTTCATCGCCCGCACGGTCTCCTCGACGGGCGTGTGAACATCAGGGCGGTGGCAGAAAACCAGATCGACGTAATCCAGCTGGAGGCGTTCCAATGAGGCGTCAAGACCTTCGATAATATGTTTGCGCGAGAGGCCGCGATCGTTGGGGCCGTCGCCGCCCCAGAAGATTTTGGTAGAGATCACCAGGTCCGAACGAACCCAACCGGTCTTCTTTAATACTTTACCCATCACGGTCTCCGCCTGGCCGTTGGCATATTCTTCGGCGTTATCAAAGAAATTTACGCCCGCCTCGTAGGCCGCGGTCATGCACTCAAAAGCGATTTGTTCTCCGACTTGACCGCCGTAAGTAACCCAGGCGCCCAGGGATAGGGCGGAGATTTTCAAGCCTGAGCGACCTAAATTGCGATATTCCATACGTGCAACCTTTCTTTATAGTTGACGGTCGATTTCAAATTCGCGGGGTAATTTGACTCCTGGCTTGTTCCAGGACTTCAGGGGTCGCTGCAGCCAGCGTGGGGAAGTCTTGTCGGGCGTATTCCTTGCTGGTCAGGAGTGGAAAAGGACGTGAGTCATCCAAAGTGGCTATCACTGCGCCGGCTTCCTCCAGGATCAGCCATCCGGCGGCGATATCCCAAATCTTTGGGGTGGCTTCGAATCCCAAGATCGCCACTCCCCGGGCGACGGCGCAGAGCGTATAAGACGCCGCTCCCAGGATGCGGGTTTTATAGCGAACTTTCACGTTGTAGCCGCGGTGGGTGCGCGAGCAGCAGGAGAAAAAGCTGGTTGGCTGGGCCTCAGCCGGCGGACCGGCTAGGAGGCGCTCGCCGTTGAAGAAAGCGCCTTGGCCTCTCTGGGCAGTGTACTGTTCTTCGAGCATGGGAAAGTAGATCGCCGCAGTATCAGGCCAGCCGTCGACCAGCCGGGCGATGGAGACGCCCCAAAACTGCAAACCTAAGCTGAAATTCGTAGTACCATCCAGCGGGTCGCAAACCCAGGTGGCCGGGGACTGCCGGGTTATTTGGGTTTGCAACTCTTCGCTCAGGATCGCATCATCCGGGTACGCCTCACGGATTGAATTCGTGATCAGCTGGTCGGCAGCTAGATCTGCAGCAGTCACGACGGAATGATCCGGTTTTAAGCTGGTTCGGGTACCGTGGAGGTCGAAATTTTGGCGCAGGAATCCTCCAACTTCCCGGGCAAGTTGGGAAGTAAATTCAAGAGGAGACAGCATGGATTCAGTATATCACGATAGGTTAAAATAGGAAGTAGGTGCACAGTTGGTTAGGGAAATGGCGGCATT
The DNA here is from genome assembly GCA_964400875.1 of uncultured Anaerolineaceae bacterium. GTDB lineage: Bacteria > Chloroflexota > Anaerolineae > Anaerolineales > UBA4823 > CAYNWK01. The sequence goes on from CAYNWK010000005.1 coordinate 79,989, forward strand.
TGTGTAATTTGCGCCTACACAAATTCGGACACCGCTTTCTAAGAACGTAAGCTGATGTAATTAGGTTTGGTCGATGACCAAATCTTTCGAGGTGGTCTTGGATTATTCCGAGATTGAAGACGCTGGGTTGATGCGCCTGATCGACGAGGGCCGGTCAGAAGCGCTCGCTATTCTCTACGATCGCTACAGCCGCCTGGTATATAGCCTGGCTTTGGGGACGTTAAGCAATGTGCAGCTGGCCGAAGAGATCACCCAGGAAGTATTCTTCCGCGTGTGGCAAAATGCCGGCTCCTATAATCCCGAAAAAGGAAGCGTAAATACCTGGTTGAGCAGCATCACTCGCTACCGCGTGATCGACCTGCTGCGCAGACGCCGCGTCAGGCCGGTGAGTCGCAGTGTCGAGTGGTCGGAGCTTTCGCCCAACACGACTCCTAAGGTGGATGGCCGGGCTCCGGAAGATCAAGCAGCAGACTCTATGCGAGCGCAACGAGTACAATCCGCCTTGCTGAGTCTGCCCGAAGAGCAGCGCGATGCGCTGTTCCTTGCGTATTTCCAGGGAATGACCCATCGAGAGATCGCTGCTGAGCTCCAGGAGCCCCTGGGAACGATCAAAACTCGCATTCGATTGGGCATGCAAAAGCTGCGCAGGGCTCTGGAAGAAGATCAGATCGTAGAAGAATGAATTAGGATTTACACACTTGCAGGAAGAAAGGGGGCGTTCGGGCAGGCTAAGCCCGTCCGAACACCTCCACTTTTCCGGAGAACTGCAGAAATCCTATAAATCTAAAAGCGTCCAAAATTCGTATAATTGGTTAGCAGGTAATGATTCTGAGGTTTATGAATGACAGACGGTGACAGTTTCATCGAACTAATACCAGCATACGCGCTCGACTGTCTCGACGCGGAAGATACTGCACAGGTCAGAGCACATTTGGCCGAGTGCCAACGCTGCCAGCTAGAGTTACGCCGCTACCGGGAAATCAGCACAGAACTGATTTATGCCCTGCCTCAAGTCGATCCTCCTGCGCGTGTCAAGGAGGGGTTGATGGCGCGCGTCGCTATGCAGGAGCAGCAGCGACTGACAGCAACTGAACCTGAGCCGGGAATTGAGCTTGCCAGGCGAACAGCCGCGCCGGCGCAATCCTGGTGGGAGACAATCCTGCAGGGGTTGCGGCAAAGCGCGCCGGTTTGGGGCGCGGCTGGATTGTTATTAATATTGCTTTTGGGTATCAGCAATCTCTTGCTTTGGCGTGAGGTAGGCGCGCTGCGTACCCAAACTTCCCCTGACCAGCTGCAGGTCATCCAGCTGAGCGGCACCGAGTTTGTCCCGGCTGCCACCGGCATGATCGTGGTCAGTGTGGATGGTCAGCACGGCGCCTTGGTGGTTGACAGGCTGCCGGTCCTGGACGAGGCACACGAATACCAGCTCTGGTTGATCCGCGATGAGGAACGAGACAGCGGCGCGGTATTCTCGGTGGATGAGGACGGTTATGCTACGAAATATGTCTCTTCGCCAGAGCCTTTGGATGGTTATACCTCCTTCGGTATCACCATCGAGCCAGCTGGCGGCAGCCCCGGGCCGACCGGTGAGAAAGTGCTTGGGGGAGAGTTTTAACTACTTGGGCCTATCCACGGAAGAAAGGAGGGTGTTTGGGCAGGCTTCGCCTGCCCAAACACCCTCACTTTTCCGGGGAACAGCGTAGCTCCTGAACTACCTTACTTCGGCCCCTTCGACCCATTCCAGAGAATCCGTGGTGACCATTTCCTGGGGTTCGGCGCCCAAAAAACGGATCAC
>CAYNWK010000006.1:0-73462 GCA_964400875.1 uncultured Anaerolineaceae bacterium
CAAGAAGAGCCAGACACCCTATATTGCCCACTTGCTCGGGGTTACCGGGATAGTGTTGGAAGACGGAGGGGACGAGGACGAGGCGATCGCAGCGTTGCTGCACGATGCAGTCGAGGATCAAGGAGGCGTGGAGACGCTCGAAAAGATTCGCCAGCGTTTTGGAAATAGAGTGGCGACCATCGTAGACGGCCTCACCGATTCTTACGGAAGCCCCAAACCCCCCTGGCGGCCGAGAAAAGAAGCCTATCTCGACCATCTGAAAAATGCCAGCCCGGAAGTGCGTCGGGTTTCTCTGGCCGATAAACTGCACAACGCCCGGACGATCTTGTTCAGCCTGAAGCAAGATGGCGAGGACACCTGGAACCGGTTTAAAGGCGGTAAGCAAGGGAGCTTGTGGTATTACCGGTCTTTAGTTGATGTGTTCCAAAGCACCGGCGACGATCTGCTGACCGCCGAGCTGGCCCAGGTGGTTGGCGAAATCGAAGCGTTAGCGGCTTCCCAGGAGCAAGGCGATGGGGAGGGTTGAGATATTGACCGGTTGGTATAATCGTTTCTTATGAACATTAAGGGTGGCTCCCCAATTATCGTTGCTTTTGTGGCCGATCTGTTCTTTGCCGTAAAAATCGAAAAAGCTGCCGAGGAAGGGGGCTTCGCCGTCGAGTGGATCGAGTCGGCGGACCAGTTCGGTCCTGAGGACCCGATGACCCCGGAGCGACAACTGGGCGAGCATCTTGTCGGCCGGGGCGCGAAATTACTGGAACTGCTCACCCGCTGGAATCCTGCCCTGATCATCTTTGACTTGAACAACAACGCGGTCCCCTGGGAAAAGTGGATCATCTTGATCACCTCCGTTCCGGCGACCCGGCGCATCCCGGTGATTTGTTTCGGTTCACATAGGGAGGTTGCGGTGATGAAGGCGGCCCGCGTAGCCGGGGCGGACCTCGTGCTCGCCCGCTCGCGATTCACCGCCGAGCTGCCCAAGCTCTTACGAACACACGCCCGCATCGCGAATGCGGACGAGCTGGCGGCAACCTGCGACGAACCGCTGGCGGAAAAAGCGATCCGCGGCCTCGAAGAGTTCAATCTTGGAGAGTACTACGAAGCGCATGAGTACCTGGAGGAAGCCTGGATGGAAGACGAGAGCCCTGGACGCGATCTCTACCGCGGCGTCCTGCAGGTGGGGGTGGCGTATTACCACATCAAAAACGGGAATTACCGAGGCGCAGCCAAGCTTTTCCTGCGATTACGCCAGTGGTTGGACCCCCTACCTGGTTCCTGCCGCGGGATTGACCTGATTAAGCTGCGTGCGGATGCCGAAGCTGCCCATCAAATGCTGATCGAACTGGGACCTAACAGGATCGACGAGTTCGATTTGAGTTTACTGCGCCCGGTAAAATACGTGGTGCCTGACGTACACGGAGCTGATTGAAAGATGGAACAAAAAAAAATCTCACTCACTGGTATCAAGCCCTCAGGAACGCCCCATGTCGGCAACTACCTGGGTATGATCCGCCCAGCCCTCGACCTGGCGAAGAGCTACCAGGCGATGTATTTCATCGCCGATTACCACGCGCTGACCACAGTGCGCGAGGCCAAGACGCTGCGCTACCTGACTTATGAAGTCGCGGCGACCTGGCTGGCCCTGGGCCTGGACCCGGAGGAAGTGATCTTCTACCGCCAGTCGGATATCCCAGAGGTGATGGAGCTGACCTGGATTCTGTCTTGTTACACCGCCAAGGGCTTGTTGAACCGCGCCCATGCCTACAAAGCCGCGGTGGATGAAAACCTGGCAGCCGGGAGAAGCGAAGATGAGGGCATCAACGCCGGTTTATACGGATACCCGGTGTTGATGGCTGCGGATATCCTGCTGTTTAAAAGCGACGTGGTGCCGGTTGGGCTCGACCAAAAACAGCACCTGGAGATCGCCCGGGATATCGCCGAGAGCTTCAACAACACGTATGGAGAGGTCTTGAAGCTGCCGGCGGCCGCGATCAAAGAGGACGTGATGACTATCCCCGGGATCGATGGGCGTAAGATGTCGAAATCTTACGACAATGTGATCCCGATGTTTGCCGATCCAAAACAGCGGCGCAAGACCATCATGCGCATCGTGACCGACTCGCGCCGTCCCGAGGAGCCCAAGGATCCGGATCAAGACAATGTTTTTGCGATCTACCGCTATTTTGCCAGACCTGAGGAGGTCAGAAAGACCCGGGAGCGCTATCTGCAAGGCGGCCTGGCTTACGCTGAAATCAAGTCCGAACTCAACGAGCTGCTCGAAGGCGCGTTTGGTGAAGCTCGAGAGCGTTATGAGGCCATGATGGCAGACTGGGATCACCTGGACCGGGTCCTGATGCAGGGAGCTGCCAAAGCTCGCGCAATCGCCCGGCCAATGATCCGGAAGGTGCGCAAGGCTGTCGGGGTGGATTGAGTGGAAATAAACCGGATAGGCGACGTGGTCGTGCTGGTATCCGCAAACGTGGAATGGCGTATCGTCGCCGAAATCTTCCCGGTGCGAGAAGAACAGCCCTCGCCGTACGGCGGTTGGTTCGTCACAGATCTGGAAGTGAATGGTAGGTCAGATCCAATCGTCTTTTTCCATGGTGGTTGGGGCAAAATCGCTGCGGCGGGATCGACTCAATACGCCATCAACCGCTGGTCACCCAAGTTGCTGGTCAACCTGGGCACCTGTGGAGGGTTCGAGGGATCGATCGAACGCGGCGCAACAATCCTGGCCGAGCGCACGGTCGTATACGACATCATTGAACAGATGGGGGACAACGAGGAGCATATCGCTCACTATTCGACGGCGATCGACCTTTCCTGGCTTGGGGAGTCCTACCCGGTCGAGGTCCAGCGGACGCTGTTGGTCTCCGGGGACAGGGACCTGGTCGTGGACGAGATTCCCGGACTGCGCGAGCGATTTGGCGCCGTCGCCGGGGATTGGGAGTCCGGGGCGATCGCGTTCGTCGCGGCGCGCAACCACACCCGCCTGCTGATCTTGCGCGGCGTCACAGACCTGGTTGGGAGTTCAGGTGGTGAAGCCTATGGCAATATCGAGGTCTTCGTTGAATCGGCTCGTACGGTGATGGGGAGTTTGATCGAGAATCTTCATGCCTGGTTGGCGATCTAGAAATATCGATCGATCCAGGCGATGGTTGGGGCAAGGTCGATCTGCCTGGCGATCTCCTTCATGAGCGGGATCTGGTCGACGCGATCCAGGGCGATGGGGATCGGTAAGTAAGGGTCTAGGCGCATGTAGCGGTCGCCCAGGATCTGCTTGCATTGATAATCGGCAGTGCCGATGCCGCCCTCCAACATCAGGCTGACCAGATGCGACGCCCATTGGACCAGACCCCAATCAGAGTCCTCTTCAGCCAGGTAGCGCGGGTTATGCCCGGTCCCGATAGATAGCAGGACGAGATCGTCCAAGATTTGCCTGCCGGTGTCCCGGTGGAGGGCCTGGGCCAGCGCGCACACGCTCGGGTTAGCGGCGACTACCCCGCCGTCGATATAACCCTGGTAAATTGGGAAATAAGTTGGAGCGGCGCTGGTGCGCATAGCCACATCCACGGCAGTTTGCCGGTAATCGGAGTCCTCCGGATCGTAATTGTGGAAGAATTTCGGTTTCCAGCTGCGTTTTTTGGTTGGATCGTCAGGCGTGTAATCCAGATCGAAGGATGAGATCAGCACTTTCTTGCTCAAGTCCCCCAGCCTGGTCGTTTTGAACTGGTCGAAAAGGACTCTATAGAGCGGCTCGGAGGAATAATCCGCGCCGATCAGCTGGCCGAGGTCGCGGAGATCGTCAAACAGGGTATCGGCGAAGACCTCTTTCCCGCATTTCTCGTATAACAGGCGAACTTGTTCGGGAGAGAGTCCGAAGGCCAGCCCTAACGACAGGATGCCTCCCGTGGAGGTCCCGGAGAATAACTCGATCTCATCGATAAAGCCAGGGTGCGCGTCTTCAAGGCGTTCCAGGATCGTGGCTGTGATGATCCCGCGGATCCCACCGCCGTCGAGTGTGAGGATGCGGTAACTGGGCATTGGTTTCCTCCTGGGCTGTGTCGTCTCGCTTGGTGCAAAATATTATACTTCCGGAGAGTGATAATGAGAGCAAAGTTCGCATATAAACCCAACTGCTCCATGTTTCCGTGCAAGTTGGAATCTTTGGTAAACTTAATTGTGAGGAAAGATACAAACCGCTACTAGACAGAGAGCCTTATGCAGCCAGTCCTGACGATCGATTTAACCACCGGAAAAATTGGGGAGTACCAGATCCCTGAGGCATGGGAAAGAGAATATCTGGGAGGCGCTTCTCTGGCGGCGCGCATGCTCTACGACCAGCTCGTACCGGAGCTGGATCCCACTTCGCCTGAAGCGCCCTTGCTCTTCTTGAACGGGCCGCTGACCGGAACCGCTGGGCCAGCGGTAGGACGGTTCGTGGTTTGTGGGAAGTCACCGGCTACGCAGCTTTGGGCAGAGTCGAATTGCGGGGGTTTTTGGGGGCCGGAGCTGCGCAAGGCGGGCTACGACGGCTTGCTGGTCACCGGCAGTGCAGAAAGCCCGGTCTATCTGTGGATCCATGATGATCGGGCTGAAATCCGCCCAGCGGAGCATCTCTGGGGTCTGGACACTTACCAGACCCAGGAGAAGGTAGTCGCCGAAATCGATCAGGGTATCGTACGGGTGGCGTCGATTGGCATCGCCGGCGAGACGCGTATATCGTTTGCATTGATCTTATGCGATCATGGGCGAGTCGCCGGACGGACGGGCATGGGTGCTGTGATGGGATCGAAGAACCTGAAGGCGGTCGCCGTCAAGGGCAGCGGGGATGTTCCGGTCGCCGACCTGGCAAAATTTAAACCCATCCGTTCGCAATCGAACCGAGACTTGCGAGCCGATCCCATGACGGAGGTATTCCGCAAACTCGGGACGGCCGGTGGGGCGGAATATTTCGATTACCTGAGCGAGATGCCAAAGCGTTATTTTCAACAAGGCACGTTCAAAGAGGAGCTCGGCATCTCGGGCGCAGACATCGCAGACACGATCTTGGCCGGGGTCAGCGCCTGCCACGCCTGTGTGATCGCCTGCGGGCGCGTCGTTCGCCTGGAAGACGGCGAGAAGCGTAAAGGTCCGGAATATGAGACCTTGGTCGGATTTGGTCCGAATTTGTGGTTGAACGACGCCGTATTGATCACCCGGCTGGGTGAATTATGCGACCGCTATGGCATGGATACCATCAGCCTGAGCAACACGATCGGCCTGGCTTTTACTTTATTTGCGCGCGGGCTCATCTCCGAGCCGGATACCGGCGGCCTGGCTTTGCGCTGGGGGGAGGGGCTGGTGGTGGAACAGCTCGTCCACCTGACGGCCCGGAAAGAAGGATTCGGCGCTTACCTGGCGGAAGGAGCCAAGGCATTAGGGAGACGCTACGGCGTCGAAGAACTTGCCGTGCAGGTCAACGGCTTGGAAGTCGCTTATCACGATCCGCGCGGCGCTTCCGGCATGGCCCTAGTATACGCCACCTCTCCCCGCGGCGCCTGCCACAATCAGTCGGATTACTTTTTGGTAGATATCGGGCAGGTGGAAGCCAGCCTCAACCTGGAATACTTCTCCGCCCATGGGGGCGCGGAAAAAGCTGCCAACGTCGCCAGGCATCAGGATTGGCGCACGGTGTTCAACGCCTTGGTGCTGTGCTTCTTCGCCAACGTCCCTCCGGAGACGGTCGTCAAGTTGATCAATTCAGCCTGCGGCTACAACTGGAAGATCGCCGACATGATGCGGGCTGGTGAACGCGGCTGGACGATCAAAAGGGCAATCAATAACCGCCTGGGTCTGACAGCCAAAAACGATCAGCTGCCCGAGCTGCTGCTGAAGCCTTATGCGGATGATATCCGCGGATTCGCGCCTGAATTCGATGAAATGCTGCAGGCCTATTACCGGGCGCGCGGTTGGGACCCTGAAACGGGGTATCCTACCCGAGAAAAGCTGGATGAATTGTCTTTGACCTGGTTGATCCAAGGACAGCCGGTTGTGGGGGAGGAAGCAGGGGGATTACAATAGGGTGTAGTTATTCGAGTCTAATTTGGTTAGGACTTACGCGCTTGAGCAAAGCAAGGGGTTGTTCGGGCAGGCTTTGCCCGCCCAAACACCCCTATTTTCTCGGAGAACTGCGTAACTCCTATTGGTAAGAGAAGGAGCGATAAATGAAACTGGTAACCGTGCCGGAGATGATCGCCATCGAAAAGGAAGCTGATTCCGGTAGTTTAAGCTACGCGCAAATGATGGAGAACGCCGGGGGCGGGCTTGCCGGGGTGATTGAAGATGTTTACGGCGCTTTGGAACAAAAAAGCGTGCTCGGTTTGATTGGTTCGGGGAACAACGGTGGGGATACTTTAGTGGCGTTGGCGCAGCTGGCCGGTGAAGGATGGGAGACCAGCGCCTACCTTGTGAAAGCTCGAGAAGCCAAAGATCCGCTGGTTAGCCGCTTCCAGGAGGCCGGGGGGAAGCTCATCTCCGTAGAAAAAGATTCGGGCTTTCAGAAGCTTGCTGAGCTGGTTCAGGCACATGCGGTCTTACTCGATGGCGTCTTGGGAACCGGGATCAAGCTGCCTTTGCGTGGAAAACTGGCTGAAACACTTGCCCAATCAAAAAAGCTCGTCGAGGATCGGGGAAGCGCGCTTCACGTCGTGGCGGTTGACTGCCCCTCCGGCGTGGACAGCGATTCGGGCGAGGCTGCCGATCAGACGATACCTGCTGAGCTTACCGTGACGATGGCGGCGGTTAAGACCGGCTTACTGCAATACCCGGCGGCGAATTACGTCGGTGATCTCCGGGTCGTGGGCATTGGGTTGACCGATCAGGAAACCTGGCAAGGGATATCCCGGGAGGTGGCGGATTGGGCCGGCGTCAAGGCAGCTATGCCGAAACGCCCTCCTGACGCGCACAAAGGCACCTTCGGCACAGCGCTGGTCGTCGCCGGGTCGATCAACTACACCGGAGCCACGCTGTTAGCTGGGAAAGCGGCCTACCGGTCTGGCGCTGGGTTAGTGACCCTGGCAGTTCCCGCGCCTTTGCATGGCACCTTGGCAGGACATTTTCCGGAGGCTACCTGGCTTTTGCTGCCCCACGAAATCGGGGTGATCAACGCCGAAGCAGTCAAAGTCATCCGGAAAAATCTGGCCAGGCCGACAGCAATCCTGCTGGGGCCCGGTTTCGGCTTGGAGGATGCCACCAGGGATTTCCTGGCGAAACTGCTGAACATTGGCATCCCGCAGCACCGCGGCGAGATTGGATTCATCTCCGCACCGAAAGACGATCTGGACGAGGCGGATGATCAACTGCCCGCGCTTGTCATCGACGCCGATGGTTTAAAATTGTTGGCGAAACTTGAGAATTGGGCCGAGCACCTCCCAAAAACCGCCGTACTGACTCCGCATCCAGGAGAGATGGCTACCTTAACCGGTTTGAAGGTCAGCGAGATCCAGGAGAATCGTCTTGGTATTGCCGAGCGATTTGCCAAATCGTGGGGGCACGTGGTGGTTCTCAAGGGGGCCAACACCGTGGTTGCGGCTCCCGATGGACAGACCACCGTCATTCCGGTAGCGACCCCAGCCCTGGCAACCGCCGGCACAGGCGACGTGCTGGCGGGCCTGATCGTGGGGTTGCGCGCCCAAGGCGTAGAGGCTTACCCGGCAGCGGTCAATGGATGCTGGATCCACGCTCAGGCTGGGGTCGTGGCGCAGCGCCAGCTTGGCAGCGCTGCGGCGGTGATCGCCGGTGACGTGCTGGAAGCCATCCCCCAGGTGATGAGCAATCTCTAGGAATTCCACAGCCCATACAAACGAAAAGCGACCGTAACTTCCCGGTCGCTTTTGATTTCTGTCGCTTTACAGCGCTGTATCGATCAAGCCGAAGCTTCGCCGGTTTCGCCCTTGAGTTCTTCCTCGGCCTCTTTCACGCCTTTCTGGCCGGCTTTCACCGCAGCTTCGACCCGGCTGCGACCTTCGTCGATACGTTTTTTCTGTTCGTCCAGGATCTCCTGACCGCGGCGCTGCAGCTCGTCGGCGCGTTCGCGGGCTTGTTTGGATAGTTCATCCGCACGCATGCGAGCTTCTTCTGCAAGTTCTTCGGCTCGTTGACGGGCTTCCTCAACGCTTTCGGAAGCTCGGTCTTTGAGCTCGATGCTCTTGTCCCGGATCAAGGTACGCGTCTCTTCACCGGATTGGGGTGCGGTGACCAATGCGACCGCCGCTCCTACCAATCCACCGATGACAAACCCGGCCAAGAAGGCCCCAAAATCACTATCGTTTCCTGCCATGGCAAATTCTCCTTTTTCCTTGCCTTTAATCTTTGGTTGCTATTTTCATCAATTCTGCCAAACGCCTGAAGGCGGCGAGATATCCACCCATCTTGATCACCGGATCGGAAAGATTTTCGCTCAAGAATACAGCAGTACCTCGGAGCGTGTTGGCAGTTTCATTAGTTGATTCCAAGATCGGTTTGACCTCGTTTTGGAGCAAGTTGATCAACGTGGCGAGCTGAATGATTAAAATTACCAGAGCCAGACCGAGGACCATAAACTCCAGGGCCATGAAAATGATAAAGATATCCCGGATCTTCTCGGTATGAGGACCGGGTTGGGCCAGGTAGATAACGCCAACAATCAAACCAACCAGAACGACGAGCCCACCGATGACAATGCCGATAATCGTCATTCGTTGACGGCGTTGATCTTCTGGGCTACTTTGTGGGGTTGTTGGAGCGGGCCGCGTCGTTATGGGGGTTGGCATGGATTCGTAACTTGCGGAGTTCCCGTTATCCATAACTTACCCATTATACCACAAGCTTTTTTAACATTCTTCGGTCAAAACGGCAAAAACTATTGGAAAAAGGATGCATATATTGGGGCGGCGAATCGAACCGTTCGTTCCAATCAATCCCCCATGATTTGGCTTGGGAGCAACTATGCAAATGCGGCTTCGTCAGACAACAGCTCTCGGATGTCCTCCGGTAAATCGTCCAAACTGACGCTCAAGACCACCGCGTTTTGGGAAGGGTCCCGCACTAATGCGCCGAGTTTGTGATCACGGGAGCGCCAGCTTTCGACCTGATGACCGGTCTCCTGCAGCCGCTGGATGGCCGCCCACCAAGCGCGTGCATCCGGAATTGCCAGCCCAAAGGAGACCAACCCGACGGCGTTCGAGGGCGCGGGCGGCGCGCCGCGGCCTGCCCAGACGTTTACACCAATGTGGTGGTGGTAACCTCCGGCAGACAAAAAGAGCGCGCCTGGATAGCTGCGTTCCGTAACCTCTAATCCGATCAGCTGATGATAAAAACGTTCTGAAGCGGCGATCTCGGCGACGTGCAGGTGAATGTGGCCGATATCCGTCTCCGGTGGGAGCGTGGATGTATTATTATTGCGAGGTGATGCAAGCGAGAGCAGATCGTCCACGTCCAGAGGGGCTGAGTACATATGAGGCTTCCCTGAACTGCGCGGCCAATCCTGGCGAGGGCGATCGACGTACAGCTCCAAACCAATTCCTTCTGGGTCGGCCAGGTAAATGGCTTCGCTGACGCCGTGATCGGAAAAACCTTGGAAGGGCGTATCTTCCCACAGCAGCTTACTGAAAAGGTTGGCTAACCCGGCGCGGCTCGGCAAGCGTATGGCTACGTGGTACAGGCCGGTGGTGTTGGAGGGCTTGCGAATCGCGCCCGGGAGAGCGCTCAAGAAGATTTGACCTGGCGGTTCGCCGGTAGCGGACAGCATCGTGCTTCCGTTAGCCTCACCGATCAGTTGAAATCCTAATAACTCCTGGTAGAAGCGCAAGGCATTGGATACATCTGTGACCTGTAAATGGACGTATTCGTTGTGGGTGTTATCCGGTAAATTCGTCATGAGGTACCAATAAACCTTACGGGAATCCGCCGATCAGGGGTTCGAATCCGATAAGAATTCCGGAAACCAATCACCCAATACCGATGCGGCCGGTTTCCCATGGATGGATGTCGATTTGTCCTGCAGCTCCGCGGGCGGGTAGAACCCTCGGGAGACAAACCCGCTAATCCAATCTCGTTCGTTGATCGCAACCAGCAAAGCGTTGTACGCCCTGACCTGCTCGTTGAGGTCGAGCTCGATGGTGGGAATATCGTCGTTGGGTCGAGATAACATCTCAAAGTTCAAACAAGTAGCCTCGACGAAGGCGTTCGGATCGGGCAAGCAGCCTTTAGCGCCGCCTTCGGCGGATGGATAAGCAACCGCCAGGGTCAGTGGTTTATTGATTGATTTCTGAAAAGCTTTAACATCCCCATCAAGGTACTCCGTGGCCCTGGCGTGCATATCAGCTTCGGAAGCGCCGGGCGCATCTGCAAGGGGAGGGGACCAAAGCAGGTAGACCTGGTCGATGGCCTCAAGAAAATTCGGGGGGTTTTGGATTCCTTCAGGGTACGAGAGCGCCCAAATCAGTTGGCCCTGGTAACGGGCGCGGATATCGTCGATCAGCTTGCGCCACTGGGAGCCTGCGTCCGCCGGCACCCCCGTTGGATCGCCATTTGGCAGGATCGCCCCCGGCAAGGCTGGTGAGAGCCAGTCGCCTCCCAGGACAAGCGCTTCGGCGCCAGTTTCCTGGGCCAGGTCAGCATGGTGCAGCATGAAAGTTCGGTAATGCTCGAACCAAACCAGCCACCACGCAAAATCTCGCTGCGCGCTGGACCACCATTCGTTGGTGTTCAGGGGAAAGAGCGGGGTTGGTTTCAGGGCCACGAATAAGCCTGCCTGGTGAGCTTCTGCGATCATGGCGACGTTATCAGGCCATAACGGGTTCTGACCGGTAACAGGTTCAAGCACCGGGGGGGATTGGCGGGTGAAGGTCCACGTCGGGGTGAGCACCAGCCAGTTAGCCCCTAATGTCCTGACATCATCGATCGCGCCCGGTAAGTATGGAGACCAAGATGGGTGGAAACCAGGTTGAAATTCAACCCCCGCCATGAAATCGCTGCCCTTCCTGCGGATATTAACGTCTGGGATCTGCGCGGTCTGGTTATCTGGGTCCAACCAGGCCCAATGGGAAACGGATTCACGGATGTTTTGTTGTCCCAAACTCGGTTCCAACACTTTACCGAAAGTATCAGAGCCCATCGTTTGCAGGTCATCGGCGCTGCCGCATTGATCGTTGCGGCAAAATCGGTAGCCAAAGCGTTCCAGGTTCAACGGGCTGTATAAGAGGTAAGCCCAATGATTTTCACCCAGCCGCCACATAGGGATCGGTTCCGTCCAGCCGTACGGGTTGAACTCGATCGAGACGGTGTCACCTTGGGGCGTGGTTTCAGGGACAGTAAGGTCGAAGAGCACAGGACCGTTGGGGCTGTCGCTCCAACTTACGACTTCATCTTCTACGATGGTGTTGTCATCGGGGACGATCAGCTGCCTGGTCTTAAATCCGCCGTTCGAAGTGTGCTCGGAATTCCAAAAACCGTCGCCCAAGGTGTATTTATAAGAGATATACGCGCCGACGGGCAAAACGAGTGAGACGGCATAGCGGCCGTCCGGGAGAGCGCTGAGTTGAGGCATACGTGAGGCCAGCAAGCTTATACCGCCGGACAGATCGGCAAAGGTGTTGCCCAGCTGGTAAAGGTTCCCAGCCAGCCGTACGGGCACTGCGGGCATGGTGTCGCTGGGAACGCTGACCGAAAAGATCACCGTCACGAGCGGTGCGCGGGTCAACTGGATGTCTGCCGGGGTGGTCGATTCGGCTGCAATGACGGCGCCTTGCTGGAAGGTACGGTAAGCGCCGTCCAGGGAATAGGCCACAAGATTGTGCGTCCCGGGCGGCAGACCCTCCAACAGATAGGATCCATCTGCAGCAGAAAGCGTGTGCACCCCGCCTGCCGTAATCAGCAAGTTGGGGATCGGTTCGCCGTTCTCTTCGTTGGTGGCAATACCTTTGATACGCCCGGTAGCGCTGTTGAACGCCTGATCGCTCCAGACTGAAACCACATCCTGGACGGACCCGGGTCCTTCAACGTGGTACAAACGGTAACGGACCGGGCGTTTGTCAGAGGTATGCTCTTCGACGAGGTAGTTGCCCTGCCTGGCGTAGCGGTATTTGACCGTCGAACCGACCGGAAGGGGCAGCGATAGCGACCAATTGAGTGGATCCTGGGACTCCATCTCGTGTCGCTCGACGTTGAGCGCCAAACCGGTGACTTCATCGAGGATGTTGAGGATAACCGGTTCGCCCGGTGGAGTGGTCTCCGGCAGCTGGACGTTGAAGGTGACCATGGAGTGCGGGATTTGAGCGTCCTCCGCCGGTTCGGTGCTTTGTGGTGGGGGAGGGGTCGGTGAAGGGAAGATGTTGGGCACCATCCCGCAAGCTTGCAGGAGGAGCGCCGAGATCAGGATTACTATGATAAAACGAGTTGGTTTGACCGCAGGCATGCTCGATTCCGATCCTTGGTTGGTTTTATGTGAGGGGCGTTGCGTTTCCAGCTTCATTCTCGACTGTTGACGATTTGTTGTAGGTGTTCGATCAAGATCTCGGGGTTAGGTATGCGGGTGAGTGGTATTTTCATCAGGCCGGATGCGCCTGATTCTACCACCAGAAAACCCGAGGCAATTTTCACCGTATTGATATGGCCCCAGGGGAATTCCCGCTCCTGAATGCGCATCCCTTGGGGAGTCACGGTGAGCGGTCCAAAAGTGGCGCTCCCGCTATCTTTGGCAGCAGAGGCCAGCCTGGCTTCGATCTTGGGATAAACCCGGCGTTTAACCTCTAGCGCCAATTCATCCAGATCCTGAATACGATCATCCAGGTTAACCGGCTTACCAACCCTGGATTGAAGGGTTAGCCGCTTGCGTTGAGCAAGCGAGACTCCAAGGAATACCTGGTCAGTACTGGTATATAAAACTCCCTCTATCTCTTCCCAGGGTAAGCTGATCTTACGCAGGGGCGTAAGCGATAGGTTCAAACCATTCTGGTGGACAACAACGGAACGGTGGGCGTTCCGCAAACGCAGCCAAGCCAGGCCGATCAGCGCCAGGGTAGCAAAAGAAGCCAGCAAATACCAGGAGCGGCTCCAGGCGACCGCAGCGGCGGGACCATAGTGCGTATAGCCAAAATTGGCCCGCCAAACCCCATATGCGAGAGGGGTTAACGCTGCCCCACCTCCTGGAATAAACAAGATAAACAGCTCACGCCAACCGATTTGCCTTCCACGGTAGGTTTTTAACATGCGTCCAAGGGTGGTGCGAGGTGATTTGGGCAAGGCACGTGTGAAAATTTCTACTTTAGCGAGATATTATTCTTGAGAGTTGCACAGTTCAAGGAGGAACTGAGGTTTATTGTTGGGATACGCCCGCCAAAACACCCCCGATTTTCCTCCAGATGCGTTAGTCTTAATTCTGTTGATCCAGTTGCAAGGATCGAACCAATCCCTACTGTTCAAAAGCCCAGGGCATTTTTCGGTTTGCTGGATTTGCCCTGGGCTTTCGAAAGGTCTTGGATTCGAGTTGCTCTCAAACGTACCGGGAACGATAGGGGACCTACTCCTGTACCGGTCGGAAGTGCGTGATATCCAGGATCGATCCTTCGCGCTGTCCGGCGGGTTTGAGAACTGCCTCGACCCGGTCGCCGATCTGGATCTGATCCAAAGCAACCTCGGCTACTTTATGCACGATTCCGCCGTCTCCGAACGAGATGAAAGCGACGAGCTGTGGTTCTTCTCGAGGAGTCCCGTCCAGGTTTTCATAGAGCAAGGTATAAGTGTAAATTTCCCCGGTCGTCCCTACGTCAATATACTCGTCCAGGGGACTTAAACATCGTTCACAGAATGCGGCAGCCGGTACGTAGGTATGATCGCACTCCGCACAATGCGTGCCCAAGAGCTTACCCTCATCTTTCAAAGCATGGAAAAAGCGTTCCCCCGCGATGCCGTAGGTATACCGGCTCGGTACGGGCAGCTCTCCCACCCAGGCCTGAGGAGCTTGATCCGATGTTCTATGCCCGTCCATAATTAGGCCTCCTCGATTGGTTTGAAGTAAAGAATATCCGTAATGGCGCCTTCCCGCTCTTCAGCGGGTTTCCATACAGCCTGGACGCGCATACCGATATGCACGTCATCCGGCTCGACTTCACCCAGCTTGTGCATGATGCCGTGGAGAGGCGCTGCTCCGTCGATCTCGATCACCGCAGGCATCTCTGGGTCCTTGATGCGTTGTACGTCCCAGGTTACATAACAGAGAGAAAATGTGTTTACCGTCCCGGTATCTTCCAAGGGGATAAATTCACCCATCGGCCGGAAACACCACTCACAAACGGTGCGAGGTGGGACGACTACCCTACGGCATGTGCGGCAGCGGGCGCCGTAAATGACGCCTTCCTTCAACCCGGCAAGATATTTCCCGATCGCTTCGCCAGTGTCCCAGGCATACTCGGCGCGCAGCTCATCATGAACGAATAAGATATTCTGCTCGTCAAAATCTTTTTCGCTCAATGGGGTTCCGGGATATTCGGTAATTTTTTCAGTCATGTCAATCTCCATTTTCCATCCACGAAGGTTCAGCGACCCATGATCACGACGGTGCCAACCTGCATCAGGTCGCCCCAGGCTTGGGCCAGGCCGCGTTTTGGCGAACCGGGCACTTGCCGCGCGCCGGCTTCGCCGCGCAGCTGCCAGAACAGCTCGGCGATCTTCATCAAGCCTGCAGCCGCGATGGGGTTGCCGACGCCCAACAGACCGCCAGACGGGCAGATGGGCATGTCGCCATCTCGGTTGGCGGTCCCGTCGATGTACAGCTGGGCCGCCTGGCCGCGATCGGCCAGCTGCAGGCCTTCCAGGTGGTGCAGAGCTTTGTAGTCAAAGGGGTCGTATGGTTCGGCAATGTGGATCTCTTTGCGCGGTTCTTTTATGCCGGCCATTTCGTAAGCCATGCGGGCGGCGTATTCTACGTAGCGTGGATAAGCCAGGTCTCGATTGGTCCAGTGTGCCGTATCCAGGTTCCAACCGACGCCTTCGATCCAGACCGGTTTGTCGGTGAGCCGTTTGGCGACGTGCTCTGCAGCCAGGACGATGGCGACCGCGCCATCGCTGACAGGGCTCACGTCGAGCCGCTGGACAGGCCAGGCTAAAACTTCGGAATTCATCACGTCCCCAACGGTGATGTTGGGGTCGCCCAACAGCGCACTGGGATGATCGGCGGCATTGCGCTTGTTGAGGACCGAAACCCGGGCGATATCTTCCTTCGAAATGCCGTACGTCTGCATGTAGCGATTCATCTCCAGGGCGAAGATCCACAGCAGGTTGGGCAGCAAGGGCCGTTCGGTCGTATGATCGAAGATGGTCAGGAAGGCAGCTTGCGCGTGCGGGTAATAGCTGGACATCTTCTCTTCGGCTACCACCAGGCACACGTCGAACATGCCCGAGGCAACGTGATACCAGCCCTGGATAGGAACGAAAACGCCGGTCCCGCCGCCAACGTAGGAGCGCATATACGGTTTGCGCCACGCCCCGGCGCCGTCGCTCAAGTATTCTCCGTTCATATGGATGCCGTCGAAGGCATCCGGCGCGGTGCCCAGACAAACTGCTTCGATATCGTCCATGGTCATCTCGCAGGAATCGAGGGCCATGTGCGTGGCTTGGAAGGATAATTCTTTCGCGGTCTCCTGGGCGCGGCGCACGAACTTGGTCATACCGGCCCCGACCACTGCAACTTTTCGCATACCCATGTGAGTCTCGTCTCCTTATCAATTGCTGAGCACGGCGACTGCCGCGCTGGTAGTAGGCACACCGCGCCATGATTGGACCAGGCCCCAATCTGCCTCTTCCAGCTGGCGTTGGCCCGCCTCGCCGCGCAGCTGCAGGACAGCTTCCAGGGCGCGAGCGAGTCCGGTGGCGTCGAGTAAATGTCCCCCACCCAAACTGCCGCCGGAGACGTTGACCGGCAGCGCTCCATCCGGATCGGTGAAGCCATCCTCGGTCAGCTGCCCGGCTTCACCGGGAGCGAAAAAGCCCAGGGCTTCGAGCGATTGCAGCTCCTTGTAGGCGTAGGTATCATCGACTTCGGCAAAGTCGATGGCCTGGTGGGGGTTCTTAATCCCGGCTTGCCGGAAGGCGATTTCCGCAGCTTTCTTTACGTACGGCAGGGCAGCCCACTCGCGGCTTTCCAGCGAAGGCGAATCATTGCACCAACCGACGCCCTGGATCCAAACAGGGCGATCGCTGAGCGCCTTGGCAGTCTCTGCAGAAGCCAATACCATGACGACAGCGCCGTCGGCGTGTTCTGCAGTTTCTACCCGGCTCAAGGGCCAGGAGAGCGGGGCGCTTTCCAGTACCTCCTCCAGAGTGTAATCGGCGCCGTAAGGCGAAGAGGGATTCGCCAGGGCATTGCGCTTGTTCTTCACCACTACGGAGGCGCACTGTTCGTGCGTCGTATCCGTTTCGTGGAGGTAGCGGTTCATCTCCAGGCCGGCGACGAAATGGGTGTTCAACTTCAGGGGGCGGTTGAGGACCGGGTCCTGGGCGTAAGCGGTGATTTCGGGCAAGTTCAGGATATTGGAGGTTTTGCTGTGACCCTCCAGGGCGACGATGTCGAATTGCCCGGTTTTGATCAGCATGTAAGCGGCAGCCAGACCATGCAAGCCGTCTCCGCTGATGGTATGGACCGGCTTCAGGACGCCGCCAAGCTGGTCAGGTACGTATTCATCGAAGATACTGGTTCCTTCATGGAAATCCTCCGCCACGGTGATGAAGCTTTGCACATCCCGTCGTGGATCGACCCCGGCGTCGGCGTAAGCGCGCACCGCCGCTTCGTACATCAATTCCTTGTAGGATAGTTTGGGAGTGGTCGGTTGAAACCCGACCCAGCCTATGCCAACAATGGCGACACGACTGTTCATGCATGTACTCCTTTCAGCTTCTGGTTGATGCTGTCGCTACCAAAACAGGTTGAGGCAGCCGGCTACAGCTTTCCGGCTGCCTGCGCCCGGGCTAACACGTTCCGGGCTGACTTAATCAAGGGCGCATCGATCATTTTACCGTCCAAGGCGAACGCGCCTTGCCCGGCCGACTGATGATCCTCGTAAGCCGCAATGAGCTGCCGGGCCTGTTCGATGACCTCATTCGTAGGGGTAAAGGCAGACTGGACGACTTCAACCTGGTTAGGATGAATGATCTGCTTGCCGCTGAAACCCAATTGAGCGCCCTGGACGGCCTCAGCTTTCAAGGCATCCAGGTCATGGAAGTCGATGAAGACCATATCGATTGCTTGAATCTCGCGGGCGGCGGCGTGGAGCAATACAAGGCTGCGGGAGTGGAAGATCTCCCATCCTGCTGGGGTGCGCTGCGCGCCTATCTCACCAGCCAGATCCTCAGAACCGAAGATCAAAGCATTCAGACGAGATTCCGCGCCGGCTATCTCGGTTAAATTAAGGAGTCCAAGGGCGGTTTCGATCAGGAGGATCAGCCCGATTACGCCGGGGGACCAGTTCATCTGGTGTTCGAAGGCGGTGAGTTGGTCGCCAACCCAATGAACCTGGTCCGCAGTCTTCACCTTGGGTATAACGATCCCATCAGGTCGACCGGGGAGTACTTCTTTTAGATCTGCAACTTCCAAACCGGAGCCAACCGGATTGATGCGCACCAGTTTCTCGGCAGGTCCGAAGTCCAACGTTCCAAGCGCCTGGGCTATGGTGGTCCGGGCTGCCGCTTTCCGGTTGTAAGCCACACCGTCTTCCAGATCCAAACAAATACAATCCACCCCTAACGTAGTTGCTTTTTGGATCTTGTGCATGTCATCGCCAGGCACATACAGGAGAGCTCGGCGGGCACGCATGGAAAATCTCCTATCCTTTAGTTCGGCTGTTTATGCCGCTTGATTGATCCGGCCGCGCTGCGCCAGGTAAGCCAGGCCAATACTCAGGAAGTATAAGACGATCATGGGCCCCATCACCAGGGCCATGTTGACAGGATCAACAGTCGGGGTGATCGCCGCAGCCGCCACCGCCATGATCACGATCGCCAGACGCCACTGATCGGAGAGCATCTTCCAGCGGATCAGACCGATGCGCGCCAACACGTAAATGATCAGCGGGAATTCAAAGGCAACGCCAACCCAGAAGATCAAACCGGTGACGAAACCAATATAGGTTGAGGGACGAACTTGCGTTGTCAGGCCCATGAAATCGAGCAGGAACTCCAGCGCAGGGGGCATCATGATGAAATAAGCAAACGACATCCCCCCGATAAAGAAAAGCGTGGCTATGGGTATGGCCGCCAGGCTGAAGTTGCGCGATCCCCGGCTCAACCCTGGGGCAATAAACTGCCACAGCTCGAGGGCGATGAAGGGAAATGCGAAGGCGAAACCGGATAGAAGCGAGACGCGCATAAACACGCCGATCGGCTCCGTTGGGTCGATAGCGACGAGCTCGCCGATGCCGCCGATTGGTCTGGCTAAGAAATCGATGATCCGGGAGGCAAAGGCGAAGGAGAGTACGGTGAAGAGCGCCAGGAAGATCAGCGCTCTAAAGATGTGAGCGCGCAAAGCGTTCAGGTGGACGATCAGATCCTGGGGGTGTTCCACCGCGCTTTGAAACGAATCGGCCAGCGGCACATCTTCCGGCTCCTCAGCGCGCGCGACACTCAAGATGTTAGCGATCCAGCGGAAGGGGGCAGTGAGCAGCAACCAGATGGAACGGATGATAAAGCGCATCGTTATTCGGTTTCAGAATGTTCTGGGTCTGCCGTCGGGTTATCCTGAGACTCTGCAGTACTTTGCGGATCCTCGGCTGCACCGTCTGCTGAAGCTGATCGCTCTGTTTTGGGTTCCCGGGGGTTCAATCGCTCTCTGGGGGTTTCGATCGTTGGGGGCGGGGTCGTCCAGGCAGAGACATCTCTGCGCCATTCTTCCAGCTCGCTGCGCAGTCCTTTTATATCGTCTTGCGAGGACAATTCCTTCATTTTGTTAATCTCTTCTTCGAGTCCTGCTTCACGCATCAAGCGGTTGGGCAAATAGCGAATGTCCTTCGACGCTCGCTGAATCGTGCGCCACTCAGGAGAGGTAACGATGCGGCGTAAAAACTTGCCAACCGTGCGACCTGCTTTGGCCATATCATCCGGACCAAGGACAATCAAGGCGATCGCCAGGATCAGGAGCAGTTCTAAGGGTCCAATTCCAAGTATTTCCATTAGCTATTGGTTGGTAACGTTCTCAAGAGCCTGCCGGATTTCATTTTTCCTTGCGGCCAAGGAGCCTAAGACCCCGTTAACGAACCGGGGGGCGCTGTCCGAGCCGAAGATCTTGGAAAGTTCGACCGCCTCATTGATCGCAACTTTAACCGGCGTCTTTTCATTGACGGCGAATTCCCACAAAGCGATGCGGATGATGTTCCGATCGATGATGGCGACCTGATCGAGAGGCCACTCTGGAGCATGTTCAGCAATGAACCGATCCAATTCCACCACCCGGGATCGGACGCCAGTGACAATTTGGCGGGTGAATTCCGCCGTTTTCTCCTCCAGAGTTTCTTCCGCTAAACGCTCCTGGATCACATTTCCCACGCCGTGATCGGAGACGTCAATTTCGTATAAAGCCTGCAGAGCGACGTAGCGTGCCCTGGTGCGCGATTTCATAGATAGTTATGCCTATGCCTCCACAGCATAATCAATATCGTCGATGTGCACGTTGATGCGACCGACCTGCATACCGACCATATCAGAAATCGCCCGGGCAACTTCCCGCTGTATAGTACGGCTGACATCCCGGATGTTGACATCGTTCTTCAGGATGACGAATAGATCCGCGTAGACTATGTTATCTTCCACATCGATACAGACGCCTTCGCAAGTCTGCCCGCGCCTGAGCATACCGGTCATACCGCTCTTTGGCAGGCTGCTCAAACGGCTGACCCCCGGGATGTTGAGCGTGGTCAAATTGGCTATCGTAAGTAAGACATCGAGCGCGATGGTGGTCTTTCCCGGTAGGGAGGTTTGTTCTGGCATCGTCATATTCTATAATTCGAGATAGATAAGTTTGATAGCTTAGCGACGTTTACATCATTGCCATGCCGCCATCGACGCCCAAGATCTGCCCGGTGATATAGGAGGCCTGATCGGAGACCAAGAATCCGACGGCATGGGCGATCTCGGCAGCTTCCCCTTTACGACCCATCGGTATTAAGGATAAAACCGCAGCGCGGGCTTCATCAGAGACGTCGGACCAGATATCGGTTTCGATGTAACCAGCTGCGATGGCGTTGACGGTAATATTGCGGGACGCCACCTCGCGGGCGAGCGACTTGGTCAGGCCAATTTGCCCGGCTTTTGAGGCAGAATAATTACTTTGGCCGGGGTTACCCATCTGCCCTGCCACGGAGGTGATGTTGACGATACGACCATATCGTTTGCGCATCATGTGGCGGACGGCAGCCTTGGAACAGTTGAAAGTGCTTTTCAGGTTGGTGTCGATCACGTCGTTCCAATCCTGTTCGCTCATCATCATGATCAGATTATCTCGGGTGATGCCGGCGTTATTGACCAGGATATCCAGTTTGCCAAACGCATCGATGGTGGTTTTGACCAGCGCCTGGGCTTGAGAATAATCGGATACATCGGCCTGCATCGCTTGAGCGTTGCCGCCTTCAGCTGTAATCTGGGAAACGAGTTCGTCGCCGGCTTCTGAGGACCGCAGATAATTGACGGCCACCGCTGCGCCGCGTCGGGCCAGCTCGGAGGCGATAGCTTTACCGATGCCGCGTGACGAGCCGGTCACAAGCGCTACGCGGCCTTCCAAGGACAAACCGGGAGGCAAATTCATGATAAGTTGGCTCCTTCGTTGAAGGTGGGGATATTATACCGCGCTCAATTTCTCGAAATCTTCAGGATTCCCGAGTGGAATCCCTCTGAAATCGCGGTCAATGCGTTTCAATAAGCCGCAAAGCACCGATTCGTTGCCTATCTCGTAAAAACTGTCCACACCCTGGGCGATCAAATACTGCATCGACTCCGTCCAACGAACTCGGGAGTTGAGTTGAGCCATCAGGTCGGCGCGTACCTCATCCTGGGTACGGAGGGGCCTAGCATTGACGTTGCCAATGATGGGGACTTCGGGTTCGGAGATGGGTGCGCTGGAGACCGCTTGGTTGAACTGTTCTTGAGCAGGCGCCATCAATTCTGAATGGGCTGCTATGCTGATCGGCAGGATGACCGCTTTGCGTGCTCCGCGCTCTTTAGCAAACCCGACCGCGCGTTCCAATGCATTGCGATCCCCGGAGATGACCACCTGGCCTGGGCAGTTATCATTGGCGACCTGAACGACTTCTTCCACCGTGCTGGCGGTCGCACAGATCTCTTCCAAGGTAGGGATATCCAGCGCCAGGATGGCTGCCATCGCGCCGGGGGCGATCTCGTCAGCCATGTGCATCAGTTCTCCGCGGGTGCGGACGAGGTTCAGCCCCTCTTCAAAGGGCAGCGAGCCGGCCGCGAACAGGGCACTCAGTTCACCCATCGAATGTCCGGCGACGAAATCCGGCTGAATTTGGGGAAAATCCTGCTTCAAAACCCGCAGTGCGGCCGCAGAATGCACGAACAAGGCCGGTTGTGTATTCACCGTGTCGTTGAGCATTTCTTCCGGTCCCTCCCAGGCCAGTTGGGAGAGGGGAAATCCGAGTATTTCATTGGCTTCCGCAAAAGTATCCCGTGCGACAGGATAAGCGTCGGCTAAGGCCTTGCCCATACCGATGGATTGGGATCCCTGGCCAGGGAATAAAAATGCAATTCGATGGGTTTGTGGAGTCATACGGGTGGCGAGGATTCGTTAAATACACAACGAGCCGTGAGTTTCACGGCCCGTTTGGGTTTATTTCTCTTCGACCTCGAAGATCTCGCGGCCTTGGTAGAAGCCGCAGTTTGGGCAAACCCTGTGCGGCAGGCGCATTTCGCCGCAGTTCGAGCACTGCACTAGATTACGGGCTCTCAGCGCATGGTGCGCGCGGCGCCGATCTCGTCGTCCGGACGACACCTTTCTCTTCGGAAGTGGGGTCATGGGTATATCTCCTAGCTTTTCACTCACAAACCTGGCCTTTGAAACTCGATCGGAATCAATAGGCCAGGATTGTGCCAGATTCTATGCGGTAAAAGGCCTGCCCTCAGGGCAGGCACAGGAATGATTATACGTAGGAGATCGGGGACTGTCAAGTTAATTGGTGCCCCCGGCGCGGTCTCCAGGCCTGACCTTGAACACCCAGGCATCCTGGTTGTGGTAAAGAACTTCGAACAGCCCGCTTTCGAGCAGGCTCTCCGCTGAAAGTGGACCTCCCCGAACGCCAAGATAGATATAGGAAATATCCTGTGAGACGAGCAAATCGTACAGGTCTTGCGGCTGACCTGCGGCTTCGAGCACCTCCCGGATTAAGTCGTTGATTGCTTCGACCTTGTCCTGGTCGTTGCCCAGCCCGTAGAGCACCGGCGGCGGCATCGTCGCCCTGCCTGCGAGCGGGACGTTCCAAAAGCCGCCATCGCTGCCGGCGTACAGCCCGTACCCCCAGGCGAAGGGATTGATCAGGATCGTCTCCCCGGCAGGTATATTGTCTTCAACCCAGGCCAGGGCCGGGCGGTCGGCGGCGCGAAAGAGCATCGTCGTTGGGTTAAGGATGGGGATTAATTGTCGGGCGCCTAAGATTGCGAGAACAACCAGCGCGCTGACCGCGCCGAAAAGGTAAATGAAATTGAACGGCGTGGCCAGGCGCTTAAACGACCAGGAGACCAACAGGTTGAGGAAAACGCCTCCGAACATCGAGATTGGCAGAAACAGGCTGATTTCTACGGAGGTGTTGTTGACGAAATTCGACCCAGGCAAAGCCCATACACCGAGGTTGGCCATAAGGAAGAGCAAGCTTACCCAGAAAATTACGGCGAAAGCGTATAACTGGCGCTTGACAAGGCCCCACAACAGGCCGGCTCCAGCCAGGAAGAGGCTAAGCCTGCCTGCGCCGGTAGTTAGGAAGCCCCAGCTGAAATCGGCGAACGGCTCAATCACCACTCCGCTCCAGGCGCTCACTTTGGGCAGCAGCAGGTTGGCAAGCGTGGCAGGCCACCACGGCGCGGTGAAAATAAACGCCAGCAGCGCGATCAGGCCCAACGAGATGAGCTCCCGCGTCACCGGTTTAAAGCTGGAGTTTGCTTTCAAACGCACCCAAGTGTGATAAATAGCCAGTGGGAGGAGCAGCGCGGCGAGGAAAGCTGCCACCCGGTAATGCACCAGCCACAGGCCGGCTGAAGCGAACCCGGCCAAAAAGAGCAGCGAGGGGCGGTTTAGCCTCTGAATTTGATTGTCGCCAGGCTCTGGGCTTCCTTGGTCCCCTCTCCACAATTGGATGAAGCACACCAGGGCAGCTGGCAGGATTAATAATCCCGTCAATTGCGTGTAGCGACCCCAACTGGTTAAATAAGCGGGCATAGGTGTGAGAAAAGCCGTGATCCCGGCAGCGATTAACCCGGCGCGCTGATCCCTTGTCAAGAGTTTGGTGAAGGCGTAAACCGCGAAAATCGACAGCGCATTCAGAATTTGGCCAAAGAGCAGCATGGCTGCGGCGATATCGAGTCCCGATAACCAGGTGAACATCGCCAGCACGCTGTGAAAACCGGAATGATACTGGGCGGTATCGATGTCCAGAAAAGGCGCGTAGCTCTCCGGGAGTTTGCCACCTTCCAGGATCAGGCGGGTGATCATGCCGTGATGGACGGAATCGACCCATGGCGGAGCGCTCAAATCACGGACCATTATCAGGCGAACGGCCAGCGCACCCACGAATACCCCCACCAAGCCCAGGGCATACGGGTCAATGCGCCAATTATCCGGGGATAGCCCTCTTTTTCTCAGGCGCGCCAGCGCCAGCAGGACCAAAATCGCATAGAACGCGATCGCCCAGGTCCGGTTCCAGGCAAAACCGGCCAGCGTGGTCCACAGGAACAGTATTGGGATGCCAGCCAGGCTCAAACCCACCGTTATGGCCGCGCGCACACCCCAGTCGAACCTGGCACTCAACCCGCTGTAGGAAAGCATCAACCAGCCGGGGAAGACTAATACGATGAATGCGGGAACGGCGAGGTAAAGCTGGACGAGCCAGCTGGTAATATCGTCTAAGAAGGCGGCCAGCCCGTAGCGATAGGAGAGTTGGAAGCTGGCGTCCGCATCGACCGGAACCCGGTTCAGGTAGGCCGACCCGGGGGAATACATATTTTCCTGCCGCCCGTAAACCTGGACCGGGATGGCGCCGCTCTTCAGTTCCAGGTAATAGGATTGGCCTGGCGGATCTTGCTGTGCGGGAAGAGCGATGGTAACCGGCGATTGGTGGGAGATGCTAGCCAGACTGATTTGCGCCTCAGCTATCGGCACTTCTTCCCAAGGCGCAAGGTAAAGCTCTGCGTCAAGCGCGCCGGAAACCGGAGTTTCGCCGGCGTTGATCCCGAGGGAGAGCTCGATACCGTTAAATCCGGACCTCCTGGACTGGAAAGTCTGGCCGAAGCTTCCCCCTGGCATAACCGAGCCGATGGCGACCTCCTGATTGACCTGGGAGGCTTCCGGATCTTTCAGGGTCACGCAGCCCGAGATGAGGGCCGTGAAGAACAACAAAAAAGAGAACAGGCCGATCAGGGCTGGCCGACCTGTCCTCCTATTCCTCTCGATTCGTTCCTCTTGGAAGGGGAGCTCAATTACTGCTGGCTTTTCCATTCCCAACGTTCGAGCGTAAATAGGCTTCGATGAACCCGTCGAGGTCGCCATCCAGCACAGCCTGGGTGTTGCCGACCTGATAATCCGTGCGGTGATCTTTGACCATTTGATAGGGATGGAGCACATAAGAGCGTATCTGGCTGCCCCATTCAGCTTTCTGATACTCCCCACGCCACTCAGCAATTTTCTCTTCCTGCTCTTGCTGCTTGATCTCCAGGAGCCGGGCTTTTAAAACCCGCATGGCGTTTTCTTTGTTTTGGAGCTGCGAACGTTCGTTTTGGCAGGAAACGACGAGACCGGTGGGCAGATGGGTTATGCGGACGGCGGTGTCATTTTTCTGCACGTTTTGACCGCCTGCACCAGCAGAACGGTAGGTGTCAATGCGCAGATCGTTGGCGTTAATCTCCACGCTGGTATCGTCTTCTACCTGGGGAAGAACTTCCACCAGTGCGAAGGAGGTGTGCCTGCGATGAGATGAGTCGAACGGCGAAAGACGGACGAGCCTGTGCACGCCTTTTTCGGGACGTAAATAGCCGAAAGCATAAGGGCCTTCCACCGAAATCGTCACGCTTTTGATACCGGCTTCTTCGCCTTCGGTCAGGTCCAGGATTTCGGTCTGGTATTTATTGTTTTCTGCCCAGCGTAAATACATGCGCTCGAGCATCTCCGCCCAATCCTGAGAATCGGTTCCGCCCGCGCCGGCATGGATGGCAAGCAAGGCATCTCCGCGATCGTAAGGACCGGAGAGCATGGCGGCAAACTCACGCTTCTCGAGTTCCTTTTCGACCGCCTGGACCTCATTTTCCAGTTCGTCTCGCAAGGTCTCATCTTCCATCTGGGCTAACTCTGATGCATCGCTTACGCGCTGCTGCAGCTGGCGCCAGGTATCCACCTCGTCTTGCAAAGCGGACATCCTTTTCATGACTTTTTGGGCGCGATCAGGATCGTCCCACAAATTCGGATCTTGCGAAGCTTCCTTTAACTTCTCAAGCTGAGTCTCTTTTTCTGGTAAGTCAAAGACGCACCAGCAGGTTATGGATGCGTTCTTCACTCTCGTTCAATCGGTCGATCAGATCTTGCATGCGTATTCCTCCTCGGGCGGTAGTGTACCGTCCGGATTATTTATCAAGAGTACACAGTTCGTCGGGAAACTGGGGGTGATTGGGCTGGCAATTCCAGCCCAATCACCCCTCTTCCTCCCTCAAGTGCGCAACTCATATTTATATCTGGTTTCTGTCTCGAGGTGGGGGTCAGACTTCAGCCAGAATTCCGCTGACAAAAGAGTCCGGATCGAAGGGTTGTAAATCGTCGATCGCTTCCCCCAGGCCAGCGTAGTAGATGGGCAGCTGCAGTTCACGTTGGATGGCGAAGGCCATCCCGCCGCGGGCTGATGAGTCGAGTTTTGCCAGGATAACGCCGTTGACGTTGACGCTTTCCTTGAATGCCCGTGCTTGCTGCAAGGCATTTTGACCGGTGGTGGCGTCCATCACCAGCCACACATGGTGTGGCGCGCCGGTTTTGGCCTTCCCTGTCACCCGGTAAACTTTTTTTAACTCCTCCATCAAATTGAAGCGGGTGTGAAGCCTGCCAGCGGTATCAATCATCACCACGTCAGCTTGTCGGGAGGCGCCTGCCTGGACGGCGTCATAAGCTACCGCGCCGGGATCGCCGCCTGGTTGGCCGGAGATCACGGGCAGGTTTACCCGCTTAGCCCAGATCTCCAACTGGTCTACAGCTGCGGCGCGATAGGTGTCTGCTGCGCCTAAAATCACCTTCTTCCCTTGATCGCTGAAACGCTTACCGAGTTTGGCAATACTGGTGGTCTTGCCAGAGCCGTTAACGCCTACGATCAGGATGACCGTCGGAGTATCCGGGAAGGTCACCTCCGGCGGCGCAGGTAAACGAACGAGCAGCTCCTGGCGTAATACTGATTGGATCTCGTTGGCCCTTGTCAACCCTTCCTGGCGTTCTCGATCCCATAGCGCTTCTAAGATCTCTTCGCTTGTATCGATGCCCACATCTGCCTGAATGAGTAAGGCTTCCACTTCTTCGTAGGTTTCGTCGGTGATCTCTGAAGCCCCCAGCAAGGTGGCGATCTGACCAAAGGTCGCTTTGCTGGTCTTCGCCAGGCCGTCCCTCCACTTGTTGAGAATATTACTCATGAAGGGGGATTATATCACGGCGGGTATTTGCCGCTCCCGGATCAACCGGGCCTAAGAGCGAACCGACAAAGCGAGTTTTTACATTGTGATGCTATAATTTCCCCATGAACCCAAAACTCTCCCACATCGATGAGACTGGCAAGGCGCGGATGGTAGACGTCGGTGATAAACCGGATACGGAGCGAGTCGCCGTCGCCCATGGAGAGGTGCAGATGCGACCGGAGACCCTCAACCTGATCCGAGAAGGGGCTATAAAGAAGGGTGACGTGCTCACCGTCGCGCAGCTGGCGGGCGTGATGGCTGCCAAGCGTACCGCTGAACTGATTCCGCTCTGCCACCCCCTGCCGATCCATCAAATCGTTGTCGATGTCATTCCTGATGCGGATTTGCCGGGTGTCAGCATAACCGCGACCGTGCGTACAACAGGCAAAACCGGTGTAGAAATGGAAGCGCTGACCGCTGTCTCGGTGGCTGCCTTGACGGTATACGACATGGCCAAAGCCGCGGAAAAAACTATGCACATACAGAACATCCACCTGGTCGAAAAGCGTGGTGGCCAGAGCGGAGATGTTTTTAATCCTTGAGCATTTTAAATGAGTGAGATCACCGTCTTATTTTTCGCCACGCTGAAAGACCGTGTTGGTGCTAAAAAAATTCAGCTGGAGCTGCCGGTGGGAACAACAGTCGCCGGGCTGAAAGTTCTGCTCGTGGAACACTACCCAGGATTGGAAGGAGCTCTTGGTTCCGCCCTGACTGCGATCAACCGGGAATACGCAACCGATGAAGAGATCCTGCCGGCCGGGGCCGAAGTGGCGCTTTTCCCTCCGGTGAGCGGTGGTGTAGAAACCGGTCCGAGCTTCTTTGCGATCACGGCCGATGAACTGAACCTCGACAAGCTGCTGGCGAGCATTACCCTGCCCTCGACTGGCGCAGCGTGCATCTTTTCCGGGATGGTTCGAGCTGTTACGGCGCGAGGTGAGCCTCACAAGACAAAATACCTGGAATATGAGGCCTACCAAACAATGGCGGAGGCCAAGCTGCGGCAGGTGGCTGAAGAAATCCGAGAGAAATGGCCGTCTGTGGAGGGGATCGCTATCGTACAGCGCATTGGCAGGCTGAATCCGGGAACGCCAACCGTCACGATCGCTTGCAGCGCAGCTCATCGGGATACGGGGGTCTTCGAGGCGGCGCGTTATGGCATCGATCGGCTCAAGGAGATCGTACCGATCTGGAAAAAAGAAGTCGGTTCGGAGGGGGAAGCCTGGGTTGAGGGGAAATACATTCCGGCCTCGGGAGAATGACCCTGATGGAATTAATGCACTGTTCGAATTGTTATCGGGCTTATCCTGAGGAAGGGGTCCCTTACCGCTGTCCGGTCTGCGGCGGATCTTATGATTTAAGCGGGGATATTCGCTTCGAACCGGAAAAGTTGGATAAGTCCTTATCGAGCATTTGGCGTTACCGATACACGTTCAACCTGCCCTCAGGAGCCCCGCAGATCTCTTTGGGAGAAGGGGATACCCCGCTGATTTGGACATCGATCCCGGATCGCCAGGCTGCGATGGAGGTTTCCACAGGGCAACGTGTCGTTGGGGGGATTGATCAAATACAGGTTCCTGGTGAAGAGAGCGGGATAAAACAAAACGGTAAGAACGAGAGAGTGGCTTTGAAATTGGAATATCTGAACCCGACCGGCTCCTTCAAGGACCGGGGAACGGCGGTCAAGGTGAGTTTCTTATGTTCCCGAGGGGTAGGTTCTGCGTTGGAAGATTCTTCAGGTAACGCTGGGGCCTCCTTTGCTGCCTACGCTGCGCGTGCAGGAATTAAAGCCAGGGTTTACGTACCCGATTATGCATCCGGACCAAAACGAGCCCAAATTGAAGCGTATGGAGCGGAACTGGTGCGCATCCTCGGTCCGCGCTCGAATGCATCCGAGGCGGTACGCCGGGCTGCGGAAAAGGGTGCAGTCTATGCCAGCCATGCCTATCTGCCGTTGGGAATGTTGGGCATAGCCACGATAGCATATGAGTTAGCAGAGCAGCTGGGCCAGGCGCCCGGGACGGTAATCGCGCCGGTGGGACACGGGAGCCTGTTGTTGGGCGTGATGCGGGGTTTCCAAGCACTGGCTAAGGTTGGTGCAATCGATCGCGTACCCACTCCGGTAGGCGTACAATCCCGCGCCTGTGCTCCCCTGTGGGCTTTAGCTGCCTATGGACCGGCTGGGTTGGGATGGGTTGGAGAGGGGGAGACGCTAGCGGAGGGGATTCGCATCAAGCATCCTGCGCGAGGCGACGCCTTGTTTCAATTGGTCGAGAAATTGGACGGTCACTTCGTCGCCGTTGACGAAGAGGAGATCGCTCCGGCGCGCGACGAACTCGCCCGCCGCGGTTTCTACGTAGAGCCAACCTCTGCGGTTGTATGGGCTGCCCCTTATAAGGTGATGGGGAAGGTCCCAGAGCCTATCGTGCTAATTTTGACCGGTTCAGGGTATAAGGCAATTAACCAGGATGATGATTGAGAGAGGTCGTGAATGACGGATCGCATCGTGATCACCGGTATGGGAGCAATCAGCCCTTTGGGGCTTACCGTCGACGAAACCTGGCAGAACATTTTGAACGGTGTATCCGGGGTAGCGCCGATCACGTTGTTCGACGCTTCCGATTTCCAGGTAAGAATCGCCTGTGAAGTCAAGGGTTTCGATCCCGAAGAATTTATGCCTCAGCGAGAAGCCCGCCGTAGAGACCGATTCGAGCAATTCACCTCCGCGGCCGCCTCGCAAGCCATTCGCCAGGCGGGATTGGAGGTGGATACAACCAAATCTGGACGCGTCGGTGTGATCATCGCCTCCGCAATTGGAGGCGTCCGAGCCTTCCAGGATGCGGTTCTGACCATGGATAAGGAGGGCCCTCGCCGGGTCAGTCCCTTTGTTATACCCATGCTGATGGCCAACGGCGGTGCCGGTCTGGTAGCGATCGATCATGGATTCATGGGACCTGCTTTCTCCGTCTCCTCGGCGTGCGCATCCGGCGCGGATGGTCTGGGGGTTGCCTGGCATTTACTTCGCAGCGGTGCGATCGATGTAGCCGTTACCGGAGGCAGTGAGGCGACAGTTACGCAGATCGGGATTGCGGCTTTCGACCGCTTGGGAGCGATGTCGCGCAAGAATGAGCTATACACACAGACCCCCCAACCCTTCGATCGCGAGCGAGACGGATTGGTAATGGGAGAGGGCGCGGCGATACTGGTCCTGGAAAAAGAAGAGCACGCGCGCAAACGCGGCGCAGAGATCTTCGGAGAACTGGCCGGATACGCGGCGACCGCCGATGCTTTTCATATCACTGCTCCCTCCGAGGATGGTATCGGGGGCGCTGAGGCGATCCGCGCGGCGCTCGAGGCAGCTGAGGTCAATGTAGAACAGGTTGACTACGTCAACGCTCACGGCACTGCAACTCAGCTGAACGACCTCTCTGAAACGAAGGCATTGAAAGCTGCGTTTGGGAATCTGGCTTACGAGATCCCTGTTTCATCGACGAAATCCATGACTGGTCACATGATGGGGGCTACGGGTGCTCTTGAGGCGATCTTCTGTTTGCGCGCAATTCAAGAAAACGTAATGCCGCCGACGATCAATTACCATACCCCTGACCCGCAATGCGATCTGGATTACGTTCCAAACGAAGCGCGTGAGAAAAACCTGGAGATCGCTGTGAGCAACGCCTTCGGTTTTGGGGGGCATAACGCTGTGCTGGTGATCAGAGAATACCGGTAAGCTATAGACAAAAGCGTATAAATCCGATTTAATGGGCTGAGAAATTACTTAATCAGAGGCATTGGGAACTGATGGACCGCAAGCTACCCGGCTTAGGTGGGGTGGCTGGCGTTCCCTGAGTTCCAGGGAGTTTGAACATGGAACAGGTCCAGCGTGGCTGGGAGGTGGAAACTCCACAGGAGTTCGCCGAACGCATTGGAATTGAATTCAAAGATCATTTATTGCTCAGCAGAGCACTTACCCATCGATCTTACCTGAACGAGCACCCGGAAGCCCTGGAAGATAACGAGCGCTTAGAATTCCTTGGCGATGCGGTCCTTGATTTTTTGGTGGGGGCGTGGCTGTATAACCGCTATCCAGAATTACCAGAAGGCAACCTGACGCGACTACGCTCGGCATTGGTACGCACCGAACAATTGGCGGAATTTGCCCAGAATATCGAACTTGGAGCAGCGATGCGCCTTGGTCGAGGCGAGGAAGATGCCGGTGGGCGCGAGCGATTGGCCCTGCTTTGCGGAACGTTCGAAGCTATGATTGGGGCTTTTTACCTCGATCGAGGTATTGAAGAGGTTAAGGATTTCATCAAGCCGATGCTTGAACCAGCCGCCGCTCAAATCCTAGAAGATCATAAGGATAAAGATCCGAAGAGCATCCTGCAAGAATGGGCGCAATCGCAGGGTTTCGGTACCCCTTACTACCGAACGATCGATTCTCACGGCCCCGATCATGCAAAAGTGTTCGAGGTTGAAGTGCTGGTCAACGATCTTGTTTACGGGCGCGGCGTAGGACACAGCAAGCAGCTGGCAGCGAAATCTGCCGCCCGAGAAGCGTTGAATCAAATCGGAACACTCTAAAGCGAACTTCATGCCAACCAGACTCAAATCACTCGAACTTCAAGGCTATAAAACATTTGCGACTCGGACGCCTTTCGAGTTTCCCGGCACCGTAACGGCGATCGTTGGCCCGAACGGTTCCGGCAAGTCAAACATCGCCGATGCCCTTCGCTGGGTTTTGGGGGAACAATCTTATTCTCTTTTACGGGGCAAGAAAACCGAAGATATGATCTTCGCCGGCTCAGAACAACGTCCCCGCGCCGGCATGGCATCTGTGACGGTGGTATTCGATAACCAGGACGGCTGGCTGCCAATTGATTTTTCCGAAGTTTCGGTCACACGCCGGGCATACCGCGACGGTCAAAACGAGTACGTTCTCAATGGTCAAAAGGTTCGTCTTCGGGACGTCAACGAACTGCTTTCTGACTCGGGGCTGGCGGAACGAACCTATACTATCATCGGCCAGGGTTTGGTCGACGCTGCGCTATCCTTGAAAGCAGAAGAACGGCGGCGTCTGTTTGAAGAAGCCGCCGGGATTGGGCTACACCGGTCCCGCCGCGAGGAGGCTTTAAGGCGGCTGGATACAACCAAGCGCAATCTTGAACGGGTTGAGGATATCCTGAGTGAGTTAAGACCCAGAGTGCGCAGCCTCGAGCGACAAGCCCGCAAGGCTGAAGAATATCACCAGATCACCGCGGACCTGCGAGAAATGCTGCGCGAGTGGTATGGTTTTCACTGGCATCGAGCGCAGGCTGAGCTGAGCGAGGCGCTCGAAATCGCCCGTGAGCGTGAAAGCGAGCTGGATTTAGCCAGGGAAAATCAGCTCACGGATGACGAACAATTGCGCGGCGCAGTGGAAAAAATTCAACAATTAAGAAACCGCCTGAACGCACTGCACCATGATTCGGCTGAATTGCACAACGAGCGTGAAAACATAAGCCGGGAATTGGTGCTCTATGAGGAGCGCCTGCGGTCATTGGCAACCCAGAAGCTCCAAGCCGAATCCGAACAAACCCGTATGAAGGAGGAGCAGCATCTGCTGGCAGAGCGTGTAGAATTCGCCGATGATGAAGTCAATAACCTGGAGAGTGAGTTCAAAGAGGCAAGTAACCAATACGAGCAAACAAAGGCAGAACTCGAGCGGAAACTCGGCGAATATGGAAAAACTGAAGAAATTATTCGGGCGGCGCGCCAAGAATTGAGCGAGCTGACCGCTCGGCAGGCCCATCTGGAAGCGCGCTCGGTGGAACGGCGATCCCAAATGGAGCGCCAGCAAGCAGAGCTCGAAGAGATGGGGCAAGCCATCTCCCAAAGGGAAGCTGCGGTTCAGAAGGCTCAAAGGCAGTACGAATACAGCATTTCCGAGTGGGAGCAAGAGCTAACCAGGCTGAAGACAGCTGAAGGTGAATTATCGGAGAAACAATCCGCAGCGGAGCAGATTGGTGCACATCTGAGAGAGACCGCCGAGCAGGTCTCCGCTGCCGAGGCGAATCTGGCTCGTTTGGAAGCCCATCTCGATGGGCTGGAACGGGTAGAGGAAGAACATTCCGGGTTTGCTGCCGGGGCGCGTTTACTCGCGGAACGGGCAAATGAGGCCGAATATAAAATTTTCGAGGGAGTGCTCAGCGAGCAAATCAAAGTCCCTGAGGCTTTAGAAGGAGCGATCTCGGCGATTTTAGGGGACTATGTACAGGCAATTCTGATCGAAAATCTGGAGCATGCGAACGCCGCTTTGGAGATTCTGGAAGGCAACCACGCTCAGGGGGCTTTATTACCGCTGAATGTGATCACGAACGGTCGCCAGATCGAAGCGCCAATGAATAGGGAAGGCGTGCTTGGCATCGCCGCGGATCTGATCGAAGCGCCTCCGTCGCTGAAATCGGCTATCGATCTGTTGATGGCTAACGTCCTGGTGGTTCAGGATCGTAAAGTTGCTACCGCCCTAATTAAGGAACGAGGTGGAACGAATCCCGGTAGGAACGTTTCAGCGGAGACGAACATTGTCACGCTGCAAGGAGAGGTCTTCTTCGCCAACGGACCGATGATCGTCAGGCGGGAAGAGGAGTCAGGCGTTCTCAGCCGCCAACGCCGGCGGAATGAGTTGCACGTTTCCCGCGATAGCTTGAAGCGGCGAATCGAACAGCTGCGGGATAGCTTGGAGAACACTCAGAAACGACGAAAGGCAGTCGAACTTCAAGTCTCAGAGGCTGAATCTCAATGGGCTGATCTTCGCAAACAGGTGGCGGCACAAGATGAGGCTCGTCAGCGCGGAGCATATCAAGTGGATGAAGCCCAACGCCAATTGGACTGGCAAATTGAGCAACAAAACCGGCTGAAAGTCCAACTTGAAGAAGGAGAAGTTGAGACAACGCGCTTATTGGAAGAACAAGCGGAGGTTGAGGCTAAGATTACCAGGGCAAAAGATGCACTTAAAGAGCTCCAGCGAGCCAGTCACGATATCCCGCTCGACGAGCTGCGCACACAGGCGTCTCATTGGGAGAAGCGAGCGGCGGTAGCAGAAAGAGCCTGGCAAGACGCCCGGCGGCAATTGGGTGAGCGCCGAGCTGCGCTGGAGAATGGTCGGCAAAACCTGGAATCCATCGAGGCGCGCATAGACGATATATCCAAAGCGCAGACCGAGTGTCAAAACACCCTGGCGGGCTATCATCAACAAGAATTGGTCTTGCAAGAAAGGATCGCCGATGTGCGGGTAAAAATCGATCCAGCTGAAGAGGAACTCCAAACTGCCGAAAAGGAACAATTGGCCTTCCAAGCCAAAGAGCGGGAAGCCAGGCAATCGCTGAGCAAGGCGGAGCATCTGCATGCCCAATCTAAGATCAACTTGGCCCGCAAACAAGAAGCTCTCGACACATTGCGACATCGTATTGAAGACGATTTCGGCTTGGTGGCATTCGATTATGCCGATGACGTCTCTGGTCCTACTCCTTTACCGTTAGAAGGTCTTGTTGAACAGCTGCCGAAAGTGGAAAATCTATCGGGTGAGCTAGAAGATGCGCTTAAACAACAGCGTACTTATCTGCGCAGACTAGGACCAATTAATCCTGAGGCGCGCAAGGAATATCATGAAGTGAAAGAGCGCTTCGAGTTCATGACTGAGCAAATTGAAGATTTGAATAGAGCCAAAATCGGTATTCTAAAAGTGATCGACGAGCTGGATGAATTGATGGAACGCGAGTTTGCGGAGACGTTCACGGCGGTGGCAGAAGAATTTCACCAGATTTTCAACCGCCTTTTTGGTGGCGGATCAGCCCGTTTATTGTTAACCGATCCGGATGATCTAACCAACACCGGTATTGATATCGAAGCCAGGCTGCCAGGCCGCCGGGAACAAGGTTTATCCCTTTTGTCCGGAGGAGAGCGCAGCCTAACAGCCACGGCGCTGGTGTTTTCCTTATTGCGGGTTTCTCCAACACCTTTTTGTGTTTTAGACGAAGTCGATGCGATGCTGGATGAAGCCAACGTGGGCAGATTCCGGGACCTATTGCGCGACCTCAGCCGGTCAACTCAGTTCATCATTATCACGCACAACCGAAACACGGTGCAGGTGGCTGAAGCAATTTACGGGATCACGATGGGCCGGGACTCAACCAGCCAGGCGATCAGCCTTAAGTTGGATGAGGTCAGCCAGGTGATGGAATAAAAAAGGGCTTCAAACCGTTGGATTTGAAACCCTTTTGATGCTAAAGCTGTTGAATCTCAGGGGGAATAGTCGGTTCTACCGGTACTCGCTCTTGCCAGATATCAAAAGTCTCGACCTGGTATTCCTGACGCTGCTGGGTGAGCCAGGTATCAAAGGCAGTCTGCCGGGCTTGCTCATACTCACTCGTTGAGAGTGGGCGTTCTTCATGTCCTAGTACCTGGATAATGTGCCAGCCGAACTGCGTTTCGACCGGCGAACTGATCTCGCCAATCGAGAGACTGAACGCTGCTTTTTCAAAAGTTGGATCCATGCGGCCGACAGGGAACCAACCTAAATCACCGCCGCTATCCCGGTTGCTATCGTCAATCGAGTATTCGGCAGCCAGATCGACGAAACTTTCTCCTGCGTTTAACCTTTGGATCACTTCTTCAGCGGTTGCTTCGTCTTCAACCAGGATATGACGAGCCCAGACCTGATCCTGGGTCATGGGTAAATCCCCGGTGATTTCGTCAAGCATCTTTTGACGGTACAGCTCGCTCCTGAAGAGCTCGCGAAATTGTGTTTCGCTAAAATTAATCTCCTGATCCAATGTATCGACGAAATCCTGGTAGTTCTGCTGGTAAGCCTCCAGAGTGTAGGGGGTTGGCGTGGGCTGGGCCGTTGCCTCTGCAGAAGGCGAAGATTCGATGGTAGGACCAGCTACCCCCGTGGATGCTTCCGTCGCTACGGATGTAGCCTCAGCAAGCGTTGTGGCTTCAACCGTTGATGTAAACTCGGTCGTTGCTTCTACCGTCGGTGAAGCCGTGGGGGTTGGCGGGATAAGTGCAAGTTGAGTTGCGGAGAGCGTCGAGGTTGGCGCTGTGGTGGGGAGGGTAGTCGGTGTTGGCGCTTCACCCCCGGGATAGTAACCAAAGGCCTCCTGCAGCATCGCATCGACTTCCTCATCCGTCACAGTGATGCCACGCTTTTCAGCTTCTTGACGGATGATGATGTTCTCAACCATGTTGTTGAGAACGTCTTGCCCCATGGTGACCGGATCGAGTTGAAATTCGATCTGGCGGAGCGTCTGCAAGAAGAAAGCCTGGGCGTTTTGATCCGAGCCAAACAGCTGCATGTTCTGGTAGGTATTGAGATACTGCTGGACAAGCTGTCGGCGCTGGTACTTCACCTCCGCTTGAAATTCGCGGGTAGTTATCTTCTCATCCCCAACCGTCGCGACGGGTTGGCTAGGTTTGATCAAGGCTTGGTCAATAACGCCGAAAGCCAACAGTCCGAAAACAGCGGCGAAGACGACGGCGCCAGTGATGATGATGGCGCGCCGTTGCCTGCGCTCACGTTGTTCTCGAGCGAGATGTTTCTTGGTAAAAGTCTTCTTCTCCGGATTTTTTGCCATCTACAACCTCTGAATGAGCAAGGCGTTACAAAAGATAGTACGAAAGTCGGCGTTTTTGGGTGGTCTTCGTTCACCCGAAGATCTCCTTTCGTACCCCTGATAGGTAAATCTCGATATCGTTTACCGTCAGATCAGGTTAAGGGGTATCAGCTCCCTAGATTCTCACTACCAGCCATGATAGGCGGCGCGGCAGTCGAGATCTCTCAATTTATTCAAACCTGGCGATCTTTATCGCTATCGATCGGCGGCGCCGATTTATCTTAAGGTCTCCCCGGTATAGGGTAGCAAAGCGAGATGACGGGCGCGTTTGATAGCTTTGGCAACCGCGCGCTGGTGTTTTGCGCAAGCGCCAGTCTGGCGCCGAGGGCGAATCTTCCCGTTATCCGTGATATAGCGACGCAAAAGATCGACTTGTTTGTAGTCGATGACAGCGGTTGATTCAGTGCAAAATTGACAAACTCTCGGACGAGCGTAATAACGTCGTCCTGATGGTGCGTAGTTACTCACAATTCATACTCCTGTTTTGATATGGGTAGCGAGAGCACGCTGACTCAAAAGGGAAATTCTTCCTCTTCTTCATCGAGCCCTGTCTCATCATTCTCGTTGGCTGCATCCCGACGGTCGCCTAGCATAATCATTTCTTTGGCGACGACCTCTGTAGACGAATGTCGCTGGCCTTCGCCATCTTCCCAGCGCCTGGTTTGTAAACGTCCTTCTATGTAGACTTGTTGTCCTTTGGACAGGTATTGTTTGCAAATCTCGGCCAGGCTGCCCCAGGCCACGACGTTAAACCACTCGGTTTCCGTGTGGCGCTCGCCGTTGGCTGTGTTCCAAGACCGGTTGGTCCCAACACTGAAAGAAGTCACCGGGCTACCAGATGGCGTATAACGCATTTCCGGATCGCGTCCCAGGCGGCCGATGATCATCACTTTGTTCAAACCTCGGCTCATGACTTTCTCCTTCCTGGTTCAGGAATCCTTCTGGGTAATTAGATGGCGAAGAACCGGCTCGAGTAAGCCGATGTTCCGCTCCAGCTGCCCGCAAAAAGATGGGGCCATCTGGGTGTGCATCAACACGTATTGACCTTCGAGCTGATTGCGGATCGGGTAAGCCAGCTTACGCTTACCCCAGAGGTCGACTTTCTCGACTTTGCCTTCTCCGTCGTCTATCCAACCGCGGACACGATCGACAACGTCTTTGAAAGCCGACTCATCCAAATCCGGATGGACGATAAAAACTAACTCATATGAACGCATGTTTGAGGACCTCCTTTCCTCGGGATTGCCCTTGGTCGATACCGTTGGCACGCCAAAAGCGGAAGGAATCAGTAGGTACTGCTGCGCCTGAACGGCGCGGAGCCAAGTTTAACACATAAACACGGGAAATGCAAAGGTCTTGAGGTGGTCATGACCACCGATCGGAGAACGGCGAGCTTGCAACCAAGGATGCACCTCAATGAAAATACAAAAAGGCAGGCTTACTCGCCTGCCTTAAATTATTGTTCAATGCGTGTAGTAAAGTGATTCGTTAGAAAAATCCCCACTCAGCGCCAGCGCCTTCTTCCATCATGCTCGGATCCCACATATCTGCTCCGAGTTCAATGGTCGTAGGGCGCTCTAAAGCTGATTCGCCCTTCTTGCGCGTCATCTCCAACAGTGCCGGAGCGTAAGGACAGAATGGGGTAGTCATAATCATGCGGATATTGGCCGATTCATCCTCTACGATTAGATCTCGAATCAACCCCAGTTCAATGACATTGAGACCAATTTCCGGATCAACAACTTCTCGTAATGCTGTTTTCGCTTTTTCAGCCAGGTCGGGATGAGTGGATTCGGCTTGCCAGACAATTTTCTCGCGTTCTTGGGTCATGCAATCTTCTCCGATGAAATCAGCTCAGAATCAGGGGAAACAGATTGGAGATCTCTTGACAGCTCTTTGGGGACTACATAAGTGCAATGTGAATCTCCATCTAAAACGCATTTGACTTTTTCGGCAGGCAGGTTGAGCATCGAGGAGATCAGGGTTTGATCGACGAAGCAAACTTCCGGATGGTTTTGACCGACCTGAAAATAAGGGCAACTCACTTCTCGGATATGGTACTGGTCGCCTTTGGCTTCCCATTCAATGTCGAAACCCTCGTCGGTGAGCAACTCTTTGACCATATCCAAACGTTCTTCCATGGAAAGGCCTTTAAGATGCGTGTCTTGTTTGTACTCATCCACCAGGTCCTCGGCCATTTGGGAGAAAATTTGCCCGACAACTGAAGCAGGCACATTTTCTTTAAGTTGTTGGAGCAAGCGCAAAGTCAAGCGAAGATAGCGAGTAGGAAACTGCTCCAAACCGTCGGGAGTCAGGAAGTAAACCCGCCGCGGGCGACCAACGCCATGGCGTTCTTCTTCAGAGCTTACGTATCCATCAGCCTGAAGCCTCGCGATGTGATGCCGCACCGATATTGGATTGATTTCGACTGCTTCAGCTAAATCATTAATCGTACATCGGTGTTGGCGGAGCAGGGTGTAAAGGACACGCTCACGCGTACTTTTTGCGCTATCTTCATCCATAACCGATCAACCTCAGTAAAAAACTTACCTATTGTGCGGTTTACGAGCAGGGGGGATAGGTCGACCGCCGAAGCTCAACGCAAACAACCTTATTTTCCCTCTCAAACCACGCAAAATACATCAGGCTTTTCATCCAAGCCGCGTGCAGTATAACATTTGCAAATATTTTTGTCAATATTATAGATATTTATCGTAAAAATTATTTGGTTTCTTGGGGACTGCGTAGAAATGGGAGGCTTGGGGTTCTTGCCACAGCAGATCCCAAAACATTTAAATTATTGACTCTGAGGGACTTGACTGTTATAATCTGAAAGAATAAATATGATAATTGTCATAATAATTAAGATCGATTGAGTAGGAATCCCGGTTAATCGTGAGACAGACCTGGAATATATTAGATATTTATCCTAAATATTGACTTTAAAAGACCAGACTGCTATAATTGCGTCTGGCGTAACAAACACGAGGTTACTCCCGCGAGTATGCGCGGAAAGACCTGGAACAGATCCTGGCTAAATCCTACAAGGAGAAATTTCAATCAATGTCTGAACTGGAAATTCGTAATCTTCATGCGGGTATAAACGGGCAGGAGATCCTGAAAGGGGTCGATCTGACCATAAAACAAGGTGAGGTGCATGCCTTGATGGGGCCAAATGGCACCGGGAAATCAACCCTGGCTAATGTCTTGATGGGACATCCTTCGTATGAGGTCACCGAGGGTGAGGCCACCTTCAAAGGTAAGAACATTCTGGAACTTGAACCGCAAGAACGCGCCCATTTAGGTGTGTTCCTGGCGTTTCAATATCCTGTTGCCATACCTGGGGTCAGTGTGGCCAATTTCCTACGCACAGCGCTCAATGCCCGGCGCAAGGCCGAAAACAAGGATGATAAAGGGATTCCAATCCCGGAATTCCGCCGCCTGCTGAAAGAAAAGATGGATCTGCTCAAGATGGATCACAGTTTTGCAGGCCGCTACCTTAACGATGGCTTTTCCGGTGGTGAAAAGAAACGGGCTGAGATCTTACAGATGGCTGCTTTACAACCTGAAATCGCAATTCTTGACGAAACCGATTCGGGCCTTGATATTGATGCGCTGAGAATCGTGGCAGACGGGGTCAATGCACTGAGAGGTACCGAACTGGGTGTGCTGGTGATCACGCATTACCAACGCATTTTGAACTATATCGTCCCTGATTACGTGCATATCATGCTAAGCGGCCGCATTGCCGAATCTGGCGGACCGGATTTAGCGCTTCATTTGGAAGAAAAAGGCTACGATTGGCTGCGCGAGAAGAACGGCGCGGTGCCGGCGTAATTTATCGAAGATGGTTGAACCAGTGATGATTACTGGAGGTAAGTGATGAGTTCAGACGCCAAAATACTTGAAGGTATCGGCGAATATAAATATGGGTTTCGTGATCCGCAGACTTATGTCTTCAGGCCAGAAAGAGGGTTAAATCGGCAAGTCGTCGAGCAAATCTCTGCGATGAAGCAAGAGCCGCAGTGGATGCTTGAGTTCCGCTTAAAGGCGCTGGAGCATTTCCAACAGCGTCCCATGCCGACGTGGGGCGGCGATTTATCCTCGTTGAATCTGGACGAAATTTATTTTTACACCCGGCCTACGGATAAAGAGGGTCGCAACTGGGAAGAAGTTCCGGATACGATTAAAAACACGTTCAACAAGCTGGGCATACCGGAAGCCGAACAGAAATTTCTCGCCGGTGTTGGCGCTCAATACGAATCCGAGATGGTTTACCACAACATCCAAAAGCACCTAGAAGAACAGGGCGTAATTTTCAAAAGCATTGAGAACGGGTTGCGCGATCACCCGAATTTGTTCCGCGAATACTTCGGGACCGTGATCCCTATCGAGGACAACAAATTTGCAGCGCTCAACAGCGCAGTTTGGTCCGGTGGCTCCTTTTTGTACATCCCTCCGGGAGTAAAGGTCGATTTACCGCTCCAAGCCTATTTCAGGCTGAACGAAGCATCCACGGGACAGTTCGAACGAACGATGATCATCGCCGACGAAGGCTCTTCAGCGCATTACGTGGAGGGCTGCACGGCGCCGATCTACACGACTAATTCCTTCCACAGTGGAGTGATCGAAATCATCGTGAAAAAGGGCGCGAGGATGCGCTATACGACCATCCAAAACTGGTCGAATAATATGTTCAATCTGGTCACCCAGCGGGCTATCGTTCACGAAGACGCCACGATGGAATGGGTCGATGCCAATCTCGGTTCGAAACTGACCATGAAATATCCATCTTGCTACCTGGTCGGTGAACGAGCCCACGGAGAGATTCTCTCTATGGCATTCGCCGCGCAGGGCCAGCACCAAGATACAGGCGGCAAGGTAATTCACGTCGCGCCGAATACCACCAGCAAGATCACTTCGAAATCCATCAGCAAGAGTGAAGGCCGGGCTTCTTATCGTGGCTTGCTTAAGGTTCATAAAGGAGCCACCAACTCCCGTTCCAACGTGGTTTGCGATGCCTTGCTGCTCGACCCGCAGTCACGCTCTGACACTTACCCGTATATCGAAATCGATGAGGATGAGGTCAGCGTGGGTCATGAAGCTTCGGTTTCCAAAATTGGGGAAGAGCAGCTGTTTTATTTGATGAGCCGGGGGTTGAGCG
Source organism: uncultured Anaerolineaceae bacterium (assembly GCA_964400875.1). Taxonomy (GTDB): domain Bacteria; phylum Chloroflexota; class Anaerolineae; order Anaerolineales; family UBA4823; genus CAYNWK01. The sequence continues at coordinate 41,743 of CAYNWK010000006.1, forward strand.
AAGAACAGGCTACGGGGATGATTGTATCCGGTTTTATCGAGCCACTGGTCAAAGAACTGCCGATGGAATACGCAATCGAGATGAACCGACTGATCCAGCTGCAGATGGAAGGCTCGATCGGGTAAACGACGAGCACATAAAGGATACAAGACTCAAACATGGCAGAAAGAGTTGTTGTCACGCGTAAAAGACGCTCGGAGCGCGAGGCGTCTAAAAAGTTTGCTTTTAAAAAAGCGATGGTCCCATACCTCTCCGGGGATGAACACTCCAGTGAATTCATAAGGAACTACCGCGAGCAAGCCTGGGAAGACTTCCAAAGCCTTCCGATGCCGAAAACGACCGATGAACCCTGGCGGCGAACCGACATTCGGGGGTTGGCGGCGGGTTCATTCAAGCTTGCCAGCGCTGGCGATAGCGAGAATCTGGCGCCTGTCTCTAAAGAGCTTTTGCAGCCGCTGGTGGCCGATGAACACGGCGGACAAATTCGAATGCTTCCTGGCGGAGTTCAGGTTGACCTGGATCCAAAACTATCCGAGAAAGGCGTAATTTTTACAGACCTGGCTACCGCTGAACGAGATCACAGCGATCTTTTAGCACAAATCATGGGCCGGATTGTACGCACGGACGAGAGTAAATTCTCGGGGATGACCGCCGCGCTTGCTCAAAACGGCGTGCTGCTTTACGTGCCTCGTGGTGTGCAAATCGAAGAACCGCTGCACAGTATTTTGTGGGGACCGGGGGTAGATCTAGCATACTTCTCACACTTGATCGTCTGGATCGAAGAAGGCGCTTCGGCAACTTATGTCCATGAGGCCGCTTCACCGACTGAAAAGAGCGGGCAGACCCTGCACTCCGGAATTGTAGAGATTCATGTTGGCGATGCCGCGAATTTTCGCTTCGTCGAGCTTCAATCCTGGGGCGAACATGTGTGGAATTTCAGTCACGAGCGAGCCCGGGTAGGTCGGGACGCGACTTTCGATTGGGTATTCGTTGCCGTTGGCAGCCACCTGACCAAGAACTTTTCTGATCTCGATTTGATCGGTCAGGGATCGACCGGCCGGATGTCCGGATTCTATTTCACCGACGGCGTCCAGCATCTGGACCACGATACGCAGCAGAATCACATGGCGCCGAATACGACCAGCGATCTGTTGTTTAAGGGCGCGCTCACCGATCGCAGTCGGTCAGTCTGGCAGGGGATGATCTATGTCGCGCCGGGGGCACAAAAAACGGACGGCTACCAGGCAAATCGAAACCTCGTGCTGAGCAAAAACGCACGCGCCGACTCAATCCCTGGATTAGAAATCTTGGCGGATGACGTGCGCTGTACGCACGGGGCCACGATAAGTAAAATCGAACCGGAGGAGATGTTCTATCTACTCAGCCGAGGCATCCCGAAACGACAGGCCGAGAGGCTCGTCGTCGGAGGATTCTTCAGTCCGATCATGGACCGCATCCCTTACGAAGGTGTGCGGAACCGGTTGACCAAGGCGATCGAAGAGAAGATGGGCTGATCCACGCGGCTTCTTGCAGCCGTTACAATTGAGGTGCTAATGCCGGCGAATCAGCGTGAGAGCGTACACGTCGATTCGCTAATAGCGCGTATAGACAGAAGTTACGCAGTTCAGGAGGAAAGGGGATATTTTGGCGGGTATAGCCTGCCAAAATTTCCTCAAACCTCCTCCAAATGCGTAAGTTCTTAGGCAATTAAACTTGCGATGAAGGAGTCGGAATTGTCTGAATTCTATTTCACCACCCCCCCAGACCAGCGAGAAGCGTATAAAGTGGGAGATCGTGTGGATGTTTATTGCGATCATGAGGACGCAGAGGGGGACCGAATTCGCGATTGGTTAGAAGGAACGGTGGTCCAGGTTGACCCAAAAATGGTCGCCGTTCAGTTCAACGAGAACGTCTATCTAACGGATGGTTGGATGGTTCCAGACCAAGTGCTCTGGGTACCGAAGACTTCCAGTAATATCCGGCATTCGCGCTCACGCCGGCGCCGGACAAGTTCCAAGACGAAGAAATCCTGATGAAGACTTTGGCGCGGGCGGAGAAATTGGATATATCCAAGATTCGCGCGGATTTTCCGATCCTGGATCGAGAAGTAAAGCCGGGTGTGCCCTTGGTTTATCTTGATTCGACGGCAACCGCCCAGAAGCCGCGCCAGGTTATGGAAGCGATGGATGATTTCTACGAACATTCGAATGCGAACATCCACCGCGGCATCCACACGCTGGCTGAAGAGGCAACCGCAAAATACGAAGCGGCTCGGGAGAAGATAGCCAAATTTATCGGCTCACCTTCTCCTCGCCAGGTGATTTACACGAGAAACGCGACTGAAGCGATCAACCTGGTAGCTCAAACCTGGGGACGAGCCGAGCTGAGCTCTGGCGATGTCGTGTTGCTTACCGAAATGGAGCACCATTCCAATTTGGTACCCTGGCAAATCCTCGCCGGTGAGAAAGACCTGCGCCTGGAATTCATAACCGTAACCGAAGAAGGGTTGCTGGATTTGGGTGAATACCAGCGATTATTAGGGCTCAAGCCGCGCCTGGTAGCGTTTACGCAAATGTCGAACGTGCTCGGCACTATCAATCCGGCCAAAGAGATGATCGCATCTGCACACCAAGCCGGCGCGATTACGCTGGTCGACGCGGCCCAATCGGTGCCGCATCTAGCCGTCAACGTCCAGGACCTGGAAGTGGATTTCTTGGCTTTCTCCGGACATAAGATGTGCGGACCGACCGGGATAGGAATTCTCTACGGCAAGAAAAATCTCTTGTCCGCCATGCCCCCCTTCTTGGGAGGGGGTGACATGATCAAGCGGGTGCACTTGCGTTCCTTCAGCCCGAACGATTTGCCGTATAAATTCGAGGCAGGCACGCCAGCTATCGCCGAAGCGATCGGCCTAGGCGCGGCGGTAGACTACCTTTCGGCGATCGGCATGGAAATGATTGCCGCGCACGAACGAGAAATTGTCGAATACGCTCTGGAGCGCCTGGAAGAAATCCCTGGCGTTACTATTTTTGGCCCGCCAGCTGATCATAAAGGCGGCGTACTATCGTTTACCTTGAATGGGGTACACGCGCACGACGTTGCCCAAATACTCGATCAGCATGGCATTGCGGTGCGGGCGGGGCATCACTGCGCCATGCCTCTGCACGAGAAATTTGGCATAACAGCGACTTCGCGAGCCAGTTTTTACCTGTATAATATTCCAGAAGAAGTGGACCGGCTGGTTGAAGCCATTTACAAAGTAAAGTTCCTGTTTAAAGTTTGAATAAAGCGTATTGAAAAACCTCGACAGCGACGGCTAGGTACATTATGGAAGATCTCTATCGCGATTTGATCATCGATCGTTATCAGAACCCTCGCCATCGCGGCGAGCTCGATCCGAACGATATCTCTTTCGAAGACGATAACCCTTTATGTGGGGATCATATCCGCATCGACCTGCGCGTGGATGAGCAGAAAATCGTCCGAGAAGCTACTTTTTCCGGACAAGGTTGCGCTATCTCTCAGGCTTCGGCTGATCTGTTAGTGGAGGACATACTTGGAAAATCCCTGGAAGAAGTTAAAGGGATGAGTAAAGAAGATATCCTCGAGATGCTTGGCATCGACCTGGGCCCGGTGCGGTTGAAGTGCGCGCTATTGTCCTTAAAGGTGCTGAAAGCCGGTGCTTATGGGTTAGGTGAAGCAAACGACGATCTGGTGGAATGAAAACTTTGTATAACTATAATCAATTAGAAGTGGATCAATGTGAATTCATCGAGATAGCCCCGGTGGAAGATTTGGAATCCGGTGACCGGTTGTTCGTGGAGATAGATGAGCAGCCGATAGTGATTTTTAACATCGCCGGGGAATATTACGCCATCGCCGACCTGTGTTCGCACGATGACGGACCCCTGGGAGATGGAGAATTGGAAGGATTTGATATCAACTGCCCCCGGCATGGTGCCAAATTCGACGTGCGCACGGGTGATGTGCTATCGCTGCCAGCGATTGTCGACATTCCGGCGTATCCGGTTAGAGTCCGGGACGGACAGATCGAGATCGGGCTTCCCGTCGAACCATAATCGAATCGACCGTTCTATGCCTTTTTACCCCATGCATAGAAAGTAGGCACGTATAAGACGCGTTCTCCCTGTTCCCAGGCGAGCGCGTCGATTGTCTTTAATTCGGTCAGTTGCGCCTCTGGGATAGATAATTCACCAAGGTCGGAGGTTAGCATTTCCCATTCAGTGTTAAGAGGTGGATCGGGATTTGGCGTTTGCCACTCGCCGCCCAGGACGCCGAATTCCACTTGTTCAAATCCCGCCTGTTGAATGAACCCGGCAAGCTGGCGGCCCATTTGAGGGTTGGCGCCTTGAAGACGCAAGGATTGCTGCTGCCAGCGCCCAATCTGTTGCAAGGGTTCAGGGTGGTCGATGCGACCGCCGTAGTCCGGCTCGGCCAAAGCCAGGAAGGCGCCGCCGGGCTTGAGGATGCGAGCCACCTCGGCTAAAACCATCGCAGGTTCGCTGACCCAAAGCATGAAGAAATGGCACAGGACAACGTCGAAATCCTCATCGCCGATGGGCAGGAAGTGAGCGTCGGCCTCGATCAACGGCACTCGAGCGTGATTTTTGGCTGCCAGCTTCAGGAAGCTGCGGTTTCGATCAAGACCGAATACAATTGCTCCATTTTTGGCCAGCAGCTCATCGAGGAGTGCGCCGGTCCCACAACCGAGATCCAATATCCGTCCGGTACGCGTCAAGTTTGAGCGGGCGTAAAGATGCTGCCGCAGCTGGCGTGTCCAGCTGGCTTGCTCGAGGAAGCGCTGGTGCCATTCTATCGAAGAAAGTCCCATTTTTCTATTATTTTATGGCTATGCAAGTACGCATCGTTCACTGTGTAAAACCGAGCTGCGATCTGCGGTTTCCCGTTCTAGAAGGAGAGGCGTTCGATGACTGCTGTCCGGCTTGTGGTGGACCGGTGGAACGCTTGCTCGATTTTACGGAAATTTTTGAATCGCAGCAGAGAAGCTACGAGTTTGGGCAGCCAACTCGGTTCGAAGCCTTGTTGGACAATATCCGCAGCGCCTGGAACGTTGGCTCGATGCTGCGTACCGCAGATGGGCTCGGGATAAGCCACGTGCATTTATGCGGAATCAGTCCAACACCGGACCATCCGAAAGTGGCCAAAACATCCTTAGGCGCAGAACGCTGGGTATCCTGGACTCAACACGCAAACGGCTTGAAAGCAGTTCAAGCATTGAAGCAGAGTGGCGTTCAAATCTGGGGCTTGGAACGCACCGGAAGGTCAGAAGACTTATTTGAAATCGCCAAAGAGCTTACGCCACCTGGGGTACTGGTGGTGGGGAACGAAGTTTGTGGTATCGATCCGGGGATTTTAGTTCAATGCGACCGAGTGGTGCACCTGCCCATGCTCGGTTTGAAAGGATCCTATAACGTCGCCGTCGCCTTCGGCATGGCAGCAGGGATCATCTTCCAAAACCTGGTCGAGGCGAACCGGTTTGCGCCGGATCAAAATTGAGCGGCGTTTTCCCAGATCTGAGCCCAAGGATCCCGGAGAATATTGCCAAGCACCTGATTGACGCCTTGGGCGGGGAGCACGTCGCCGTCCGGCTCAATATATAGCCAGGCCTTGCCTGCGCCTTCTGGTTGATCTTCGGATTGGACTTCGAGCGTTACAGGGTTGAGGGCGGAATACGGAACGGGAAGATCCCAAATCAGGGGGAGATCGAGGTTTGCTACATAATCTCGAGCTTTGTCCAGATCGGTTTCCAAACCCGGAGCGTTTATACTCAACGAGATCGCCTGAACGCCAACCTCGGATAATCTGTCTAAGAGTGATGTCACAGACGCGTTGTTATCCGGTGTAATCGTCAAGTGTACGGCTGTAAACAGATCCGAATCGAGCGCGTTTTTCAACGATGTCCAGGCGTCTTCTTTATCCGGGCGGAAAATGATCAGGAGATGGTCCAAGCCGGTTTGTAATAAGGTCTCCAGGTAAGCCGAATCGGCCAGACGCAAACCATCGGTGAGCAAACCGGTGACCTGACCATTGTCCTCAGATCGCTGTATCAGCTCGACCAGATCTTCCCGAAGGGTCGGTTCGCCGCCGGTGAAAACGATATGAGGAATACCTTTGTCCCAGGCTTGATCGATCACCTGGAGCCATTCTTGAGTGGTGAGTTCGCGGTCCACCCGCTTTGTGGGTGCGGAGGTCCCCTCCTGATCTGTGGAGAGGGCATAAGTCAAGGCGCAATCCAAGCGGTACGGCGCGCTGATCGAGCCAGTGTATGGTGTGCGTCTATCCAGATCTAAAAACGTAACCGGATCGAGATCGGGAGTCTCGATCAGGGTCTCGACTTGCTCTTTGAAATGGTAGAAATCCGCCAAGGCTTGCTCCCGGCTGGTGCGGTAGCGTGATGCGACCTTTTCTCCGGTTTCTTGCAGGGGAGTACCTTTAACCAGATGGTAAGCGTATTCCGCAGCAGTTTGATTGAGGTGCAACACCGTGGCTGCATTGATGATAAGAACCCCACGGCCATCCGGCTCTAAGCGGAGGTGTAAGCGGTAGTTCCTGGGGTCGTCTTGTGGGGCGATGTAGTGGTACACGCCAGCGGGTAGAGGTTCTACAGGCTTAAGCATGCGGCGAATCGATTCTTGAATACTGGTCATCGAAACCTCTTGAGTAAAGGTTCGTAAATGCTCATCTCTAACGTTTCACACCAGAAAGCTCATATACAGGAAATAGGCAATCAAGAGGACGATCATGGTGAAGCCAACGATGGTGGTTAGGACGAGAATTACCGTACTGGTCCGGGTGCCGCGTTTTCTTCTAGGGATTTGCGGCACTGGTTTGGTCGGTTCGCGGACGTTGGCGATGTAAGCTTGATAAACTTTACAGTCGATATAGCCTTTGCCCAGGCAAAAATTAGCCTGGTAACTCACTTTAATACGGCGTGGTCTTTCCACTCCGTAACAAAAATTCGATGGGCTGGGGAAGGCGGTTCGGGAGCGGCGATCTTCGTGCAATCCTACGAAGGGACAGTACGTAGGCGTATCTTCTTTGGGGAGTTCGGGGGTGTAAATTTCTTCGGGAGGTGTTGCCCGCATGAACATCCCAAATCCTTCAGATTCTATAGGCGTAGATAGAATTTTTGTCTCGATTGGGATGCGGGGTTTAACCTCCTGTACCAGTTCAGGTATGTGGAGGTCTGGTTTGTCAACCTGAACTGATAAGTTTTGTTCATCCTCCGGCCTGGCCCCGGGTAGCTCGTTGGCCAGATCCTGAATTACCTCAGTAAAACCATGCAGACCCTCCCGCACGTCTTTGTCGTTAGTGTAGGGGAGGATGTGGAGGTTTACTGGGACGATCTCATCATAAGCTGAGCGGAATTCAACGGAGAGCTCCGTTGGCAAGCGACCTTTTTGTAAAGTCATTTCGAGCGCGATCTGGGATTTAAAGGTCAAACCAAATGTCGCCAACGTCTGTCCGTAAAACTCCTGAGGCTTATATCCTAGAATCTGAAAGACAGAGGGGCTGACGGCGATATACACTCCTTCTGGGTTACATCGCCAAGTCCAACCGGTTGACGGGGGTGCTAGATCAACCTCTGGATCTTCTACCTCCTCGTCGAAGTCATTGAAGATCTCGCCGATCCGTGTATGAAAAGTCGGTTGGATCGCTTCCCACTCAGCCTCCGACAGCTCGTCGTTTTCGGTTTTAGGAGGTTCGGTCAGGTCCAGTGAATCTCGTTCGGTTTGAATCAGATCGCGTGTTTCCAAGTTTGGCGTGGGCCTGGGTGGAACAGCGTCTTGAACAGGATTGGGCGCTGCAGTCTGTCTTTGTGCGCCGCCGCGAAGTTCCTCCAGCCAGTTGCGCGCCTCCTTATTTTCAGGATTGATGCGTAATACCTGTTGAAGACAAAATCGTATTTTGCTTGGTTGGTTGGCTGTTTTTGCCAGGAGCAACCAACCGCGTTCACTCTTTGGGTTTTTGTTAAGCACCTCTTTGAGGATCAGACGAGCGGTCTTTTTGTCGCCTTGTTGTAAGACCGTACTGGCTTCCCTTAATTGATCGGTGCTCATGGAATTCTTGCCGCCCTTTGGCCTCTTAGGGGAATGGGTGTCCTCTAGCGGAAATTTGTTACGATAAATTTAAAGATGTACCTGTCCCCTGCCGGGTAAATTATACAGTAAAGCGGCGGATTATTCTACATATCCGAGGAAAAATCCTTTACCTCTTGATGCTAGTACCATCGAACACTCGTCGTTTCATACGCGCAGCAAGGCTGCTTAACGACCTCCGCCCGCGCAGGCGCAGGCGCATCCGGCGCAGGCGCAAGCGCAAGCACAGCTGCTGCCCCCACCGCCACCGCGCGATCGCCCGCTGCTGGTTGACTTCGGAGGTGGGTTTGTAACCCGAGTGACACCGCTGGTGAAGTCGGATACATTGCCGATCACGCCTTTTGAAAAGTTTTGTACCCCTGTAACAACCGAGGCAGCGAACGCTGAGCCGGGCAGGTTGGGCATCGAAACCCCGCCACCGCCCGGGGTAGAGCTCGGGCGCGAGGTTGAGATCGGGGCTCCGGTGGACCTCCCGAAACCCGGGTCATAGCGGGGCCACCAAATCGGTACGAAGACCGGCCCACCCCGGAACACTTCCTTGGTGCGGTCGCCGTATTCGCGATCCAGCATGGTCCATTCCATGACTTCATCGAACTTCTGGCTTTTGACTTCGGGCGTATCCGCTGCTTCGACCTGTTGCCAGGCTCTTTTCATAATGTCCTGGTAGTATGCTAAGGTCTCACGCCGGCTGAAACCCTTCATCTTGTTGCTGACGCCTTTGACCAGGTCCACCATCATCTTTTGGAGAGCTTTGCGGCGCGGCGCGCCTGCTTTCTCCTCAAATGCAGCCAAGAAGTCCAGCTCATATGGGCGCAGATCTTCCGGCAAATCGTCCAGGACTTTGATTTCAAGCGGATCTTGGGTTACGACCTGGGCGGCGTTCTTCTTAATCACTGAAAATAAGATCATCGTCAGTACTTTATCCATGGGCTGCTCCATCAAGATGGCAGCCTCGATGGCGGTGAGACCACGCTTGATGCCGTGGCCTTCGATGGCGATCTTAGGTGGAAGATACTTCATCTTTCGACGACGATCACCAACTATGCCCAGGACGATAAACAAAGCGAAGAATCCGATACATAAGAAGGGGATCAAGGCTTCGAAGTTGAAATTAAAGGAGAACGCCGGTGGGGTAACAATAGCTTCCGCTGGTACATACGCCTTGGGAAAGGAAGCGCCAAAATTATATTGAGTCCAGGCATTAGCGGATTGATCGCGCCAGGTATAGGTGATTCGCCCCTGGTCGTCAAAGCCAGTCACCGGGGTTGAGGGGAAACCAGACGGCGCGCTGTGCCAGCGAGGCTCTTCCGGTTGAACCCCGGGCGGCAGGTGGAAGACGACGGTCAGATCGGTGTTTCCACTTGTAAATTCCTTGCCAAACTGGGTGGGTGCAAACACGGCGCTGGCGTAATTTTCATCATTGTCATCCGGGTAGAGCACATCACGGACCGTACCGATAGATGCGTGAACCCGGCCTGTACTGCCCGGTGGGATGGCATTCGACCCCAACCCTAACTCGAAGCCCTGATCGATGAATTCCGAATCCTGGATGTGGGTTATTGGGTGACCGTCAACGTCCGCAAAAATTGAACTCAACTCATAATTATTACTGGGAGTGGCGACATCGACGAAATCGATCGGTGAAGCCCCCAGATTATTCTCGAAAACGAACACATAATCCAGGGAAGAAGTGCCGTCCTCATTCCAGTAAACGTGTACGGTCTCTTCAGGCACGCTGAAGGAATAATTTTGCGCCAAAACGCTGCTGGGAACAGCGAGAAGAATAGCGAGGAGGAGAAGCAAGATCGGCAAGCGTTTCTTCATAACGTAGTTTTCTCCAGGTATTCGCGTGCTTTCAAGCGGAAGTTGGGGATCAATTTACCACTTGGGGTCTTCAGTGAGCTGGTAGGTAGTGCCGCAGTAAGGACAATTTACCACCGGGGCGCCAGCTACCATGGTGATGTCTTTAGCGCTGAGCGCGCCGCCACAGGATTGGCACTTGAGCGTGTCCAACGACACGTCTCCAGGCAGGTCTACCTGCAGGGTTACATTCGTGGTTGTGCTTTCGGCCGCTGCTCGTCGGCCGAGAAAATAACCGGCGGCGACCAATCCAAATCCGATTGCGACGGTCACCAAACCGCTGACGAACCAACCAGAGTTGAACTGGGGACCAAATGCCGCCCAGATAAACAGGACTCCAAACAGAATCATAATGGCGGCGGCAACGTAAGCAATAATGCTGATGGCTCTCATTTTCTCCTCCAGAGAATTCTAGCCTAGTTTACAACCGTTAGCCGAGCATGGCAAGTGACTTTTGGCAGATTTTTGTTAAGACTAACACACCTTGATGATAAATGGAGGTCCGGCCGATGACAGCTCTCGCTGATACACCCTGATTATTAATCCAATAATTATGGGGTAAAAACAAAAACCTTCCAGGAACCCGTGATTAATCCTGGAAGGTTTTGATCTCGACTGATCGATCAGTTCAAACGCTTAACCCCTATGATTAAGCGAATGGATCCATATCGCGCAGCTCGTCATCTGTGACGTCGAATTCCATGATTTCGCCGGTTTCAACGTAGACGATCCGTTCGCAAATGTTAGTCACCCGGTCAGCCATGCGCTCCAAATTGTGCGCCACCCAAAGCAGATAGTTTCCGCGATCGATGGTGGATGGATCGGCGATCATGTAGGTGAGCAATTCACGATAGACCTGGTTGTACAGGTTATCGATGTCGTCGTCCTCTTCCGGGATGGCGCGTGCAGCGGTCAAATCATCCTCAACAAAAGCACTCAGCGCCCGGTGGAGCATATCGATACCCAACTCCGACATCCTGGGGACGTCGATCAGCGGTTTCAGCAGAGGCGCCGAACCCATCAGGATGTTGATCTTGGCGATCCCCTTGGCGTAGTCACCGATGCGTTCGAGCTCTGTGATGATCTCGAGAATCGCGGCTAAGACGCGCAGATCTCGAGCGACAGGTTGTTGGGTGGCGATCACCGTCAGGGTTTTATCTTCGATTTCGAAATGTTTCTGATTTACCTGCGCATCGTCGGCGTAAATTCGCCTGGATTCATCGAAATCTCGGTTCTTTAGCGCTTCTACGGCGTCGGCGACAGCTTGTTCCACCATGCTGCCCAATACCAACACATCATCTTTTAACTCATTCAGCTTACGATCTAAGGTTTCCCTTGGCATTACGGAGGGCATGACACACCTCGTTTTCTTTTAATGAATGGATAAATCTGACATAAATTGTAAACGAATATTACTCTTAGGGCATGCGCAGTTCGCCGAGCAAACGCATAAATCCCGGATGTATTTTACCCAAATCGTCCCGAGATGTAATCTTCGGTGCGTTGATCGCGCGGCTTGGTGAAGATCTGATCGGTTTCACCATATTCAACCATAAACCCGGCGCGATTCTCATCCATGTTGAAGAAAGCCGTAAAATCGGAGACACGGGCAGCTTGCTGCATGTTGTGGGTCACGACGATAATGGTGTAATTCTTCGCCAGATCGCGCATCAATTCCTCAATTTTTAAGGTGGCGATGGGATCGAGGGCGGAAGCAGGTTCGTCCATCAGGATGATTTCCGGGCGTACCGCGATGGCGCGGGCGATGCATAATCGCTGCTGCTGCCCGCCGGAGAGCGAGAGCCCACTCTGGTCGAGCTTGTCCTCGACCTCATCCCAGAGCGCAGCCTGGATCAGGGATTGTTCTACTAAGGCGTCCATATCGCCCTTGAAGCCGTTGATGCGCGCCCCCCAGGCCACGTTCTCGTAAATGCTCTTGGGAAATGGATTAGGTCTTTGGAAGACCATCCCGATGTTCCGGCGCACTTCCACAGGATCGACGCCCTCCGCGTAGATGTTCTGCCCATTGAACAGCACCTCGCCTTTCGCATGCGCGGTGGGCACGACTTCATTCATGCGGTTGAAAGCGCGCAGCATAGTGCTTTTGCCACAACCGGAGGGTCCGATGATGGCGGTAACCATCTGGGGTTCAACAGGTAGATTGACATCTCTGATCGCCAAAAAATCCCCGTAAAAGACGTTGAGATGGCGAGCTTCGATGGCGTATTTGTGGTTTGTTGAGCCCAAAGCAATCCTACTATCTGTCATTGTAATTTCCTGCTGAAGTGGTTGCGCATAATCACTATACTCGCGTTGAGAGACAATCGTAGCACCGGCAGCACTTGGGTGCTGCGGCGGTGTTTCGAATTTCGACTTTTCATTGATCATGGTATTTATACCTGCCTTCTCCGGCTGATGAAGCGGGCGATCAAGGTCAGGAGCAGGACCATCATCATCAGCTCAAGGGCGCCGGCCCAGGCTCGGACGTGGGCCGGCTCGAAAGGGCCACGGGCCTCATTGAATATGATCAAAGGCAGAGCCGCTTGCGCTCTGCCCAGCAGTTCGGGCACGATCGTGAAAGCGCCGAGTGCTGTGAGCAGCAGCGGGGCCGTTTCTCCGGCAGCACGGGCGACGGCCAACATAGAAGCAGTGATCAGACCACTGCTCGCTGTGGGCAGCACGATCTGCGTGACCACCTGCCAGCGCCGGGCGCCGAGGCCGTAGGCAGCGTTGCGCAGGTCTTCAGGTACCAGCCGGATGACTTCTTCAGAGGCGCGTGCAATAATCGGGATCATAAGCAAACTCAAGGCCAGTCCACCCGCCAGGGTAGAGAAACCGCTGCCTCTCTGGACAAGAATTGTATAGATAAACAACCCGACAAAGATGGACGGCACACCGGTCATTACATCGGTAAAAAATTGGACAAACGGGACTAGCTTGCTGTCAGAGTATTCCACGACGTAGGTCGCCGTGGCAATCCCTAACGGGATGGCGATGATCGAGGCGATCGCTAACATATATAGGGTGCCAAACAAGCCGTTCAAATAGCCTCCGCCTTCCCGGACTAGTGAGATATTCTGAATCGAGGTGAGAAACTCGATGTTCATCGCGCTGGCGCCTCGCCGGATAACCTCAAACAGGATTAAGCCTAGCGGGATCAGCGCCAACAGTATGGCCAAGAACAGGACGAGCTCCATTAACTGGCTCTTGCACTTGCGGGCAGCCAGGTTCCCGGGCATTTCATCAACGCTGGTAATAATTCGTTCTTGAATTAGATTGGTATCTGTTGATGCGGTGCTCATACAGCAGCATCTCCTGCGACACGGCCACCGGTGGCCCAAATGACCAGCCTGGCGGCAATATTGACGAAAACGGTGATCAGAAAGAGAACGACGCCAACGCCTAGCAGCGCCTTGATGTTCTCGGGCGCGGCCTCCTGAAAGGTGATCGCAATAATTCCGGCCATGGATTGTCCGCCCTGGAAGAGGGTGGTTGGCATCCGCTGTGAACCGCCGATCAGCATCGCGACCGCAATGGTTTCACCAAAAGCGCGCCCCAATCCAAGCATGGTCGCTCCAATGATTCCTGGTCTTGCCCTGGGCAGGACGATGTCGCGGATCATTTCCCAGCGGGTGGAGCCGAGGGCGTAGGCGCCATGGATTTCAGCTACCGGCGTTCTTGACATAACTTCGCGAGTGACGGCTGTGATGATCGGCAGCACCATGATCGCCAGCACGATACCGGCTGAGGCGTAGTTATAGGTCACCACAGGATTGCCCAAGAAAGGAACAAGCTCCCCAAGGGTATCAGCAATGAATTTATTCACCGGGCGAACGAAAATCGGGACGAAGAAGAGCAAGCCCCACAGCCCGTAGACTACGCTTGGCACGGCAGCTAAAAGTTCTATGGCGTAGGTAAGAGGGAGGCGGATGCCTAGCGGCGCAATATTGGTCAGATAAAGGGCGCAGCCAATTGCCAGCGGGACAGCGATCACGAGAGCGATTCCGGAGGTGATCAGAGTACCCAGAATGAAGGTTAGAGCGCCGTAATCACCGGTTATTTCACTTCGAGACGTGCCTGGGTCCCAGTTGGCGCTGGTGACGAACGACCAGCCAGAGTGGATGAACACCGGCCAGGCATCCACTGCCGTTGAAATCAGCATGGCAGCGAGAATGATCAGCACACTCAAGCCAGCCGAAGCCAGGATGAGTCGGAACCAGGCATCCGCCCTGGACTTTCCCCTGCTCCTCACTGTGGTCCTTTGGTATGCATTTGCTTCAGAACGCATAAGTTTTCCTTGTGTCGCTAAAAACGGGTAAGCAAGTGGGGCTTAATGAAAACCCCACTTGCCGGGTCATGCCGATAGATTGGATTAGAAGGGCATTTTCTAGTCTTCCGAATTGATCATGCCTACTTTTTCAAGCGCACGCGCTTCCAGTGAATCGGGCAGCGGTGAGTAGAGCAGTTCTTCAGCCAAGGCATCGCCTTCGGTCAGGGTCCAGGTCAGGTAGTCCTTGAGTAGGGTGGCGGTGTTGTCATCGTAGCCGCAGGTCCAGGCCAAAATCCAGGTGGCGCCAGCGATGGGGTAGCCTTCACCGCCCACGCCCAGGATGTTGAAGCGCAGGTCCTCGGGGATGGTGATGCCGTCAGCGGCGGCTGCGGTCGATGCCAGTGTCGGGGTGATTGCGTTGCCATCTTCGTTGACCATGTCAGCAACCGGGATGTTGTTGGTGATGGCGTAGGACAACTCGATGTAGCCGACTGCGCCGGGGTTCTGCTGGATTTGGGCGGCGACGCCGTCGTTCTTCTCGCCGCCGACGGAGTTGGGGGCCGGCCATTCAACTTCCTTGCCTGCGCCAACTTCGCTGGCCCACTGCTCGGAGATGTCGCTCAGATAGGTGGTGAAGATGCTGGTCGTGCCAGAGCTGTCGGAACGATGGGCAACGATGATGTCCTCGGAGGGCAGGTCCACGCCAGGGTTCAGCTCGGCGACCGCCGGGTCATCCCAACTGGAGATGTTGCCCAGGAATATGTCGGCCAGGACGGGTCCGGAGAGGGTCAGACCTTCGACGCCTTCCAGGTTGTAGCCGATCGCGACTGCGCCAAATACGGTCGGGATGTGCACGGGTTCGCAGCTGCGGGCTTCGGTTGCGGCGGTGAGTTCCTCATCGGTGAGGAAGGCGTCCGAGGCGCCGAAGTCGGTCTGCTGTCCGATGAACTGCTCAACGCCGCCGCCGGAACCGATAGACTGGTAGTTGATGCTCACGTCGGGCTGGACGTTGCTGGTGTATTCGGCGATCCATTCCAGGTAGATCGGGGCCGGGAAGGATGCCCCAGCGCCCAGAAGTTCGCCGGATAACATCATGCCTTCTTCCATGGCTTCGGTTGGCTGGCTTGCTGGCTCATTCGGCGTCTCGGTCGTTGCTGCTCCAGCGCACCCGGCCAGCAGCAACGATGCCAACATCAGGACGGAGAACAGGGCGTACAAAGAGCGTTTCATAGACTTTCCTCCACGTAAAGATTGATTTTCTCTTCCGATTGTGGAGGTTATCACCCATGGTTTAACGGATGAACAAAGCTGGGTTAATAGCTCTTGAACGAATTGTAAACGTTTGGTTAAGGGAGTATGGGGAAATAGCTCAGCTGAGCAAGTGGGCGATGACACCAACCGATGCCCCGCCCAGGATGATCCAGGTGGAATTGACCCGGAAACGGAAGACCATTAAAAAGCTAACGACAGCGACGATAGCGGTCAGGACGTCCACCAGGGCCGATTGCGCCAGCTGCCAGGTAACTGCGGCCATCAGCCCCAGGGAGGCGACATTAACCCCATCGAGGAAACTAGCGGCCCAAGGAGACGAGCGCAAGCGGGGTATTACCGGGTTGCTGATGGCGACGAAGATAAATGACGGCAGGAAAATCCCGAGCGTGGCCAGGATGGCGCCTGGGATGCCGGCAAGGAAAAATCCGATAAAAGTCGCTGTTGTGAAGACTGGTCCAGGTGTGATCTGTCCGATGGCGACTGCATCAATCAGCTGTTGGTCGGTCAACCAGCCCAACCTGGTTACAAAATCATCTCTTAGAAATGCCAGCAAGACATACCCGCTGCCGTAAAGCACTGAGCCGATTTTAAGAAAGGTCAGAAACAAGGTACGCAGGTCGAAGGCTGCGTTGAATTGCTGAAGCAGCGAGATGCCGAGAGGGGGTAAGAAAAAGATAGAACGGAAAAATGAACGCGTAGTTGAAAAGTTCTCACCCAGCATCACGATCAGGCCGCCAAGCGCTAATAACAGCAAGATGTTGATCCCGAGAAAATAAGCGCCGAAGACGAGCAGCCCAATGGCTGTTAACATCGGTGATTTAATCGCTTTTCTGCTTAAGCCGATCAGCGCCTGCACGATGATGGCGATGACGACCGGCTTGATACCGTAGAGCAGCCAATCCGCCTGGGGGGTTGAGCCGTAAAGGGTGTAGGACCAGGCCAACAGGGTGACTAGCAGCATGGCGGGTAGAATGAAGCAAGCCCCAGCGACGATCAATCCGGGGAACCCGGCGCGAAGATACCCGGTGTGAATGATCATCTCTGTTGAGTTTGGACCGGGGATCAGGTTCGTCGCCCCGACCAAGTCGAGGAATTGTTGGTCGTCTAACCACTTTCGACGCTGAACGACTTCATCCTGCAGCATGGCGATGTGGGCGACCGGGCCTCCGAATGCGGTGAAGCCAAGCTTTAAGGATAAAAGAGCGACTTCGACCAGATTTGTTCCGGGCGAAGTCGCCTTGTCGGGAGGATGTTTCGGAGATTGATCCATTTTTGATCCGGAGAATCAGCTTGTGAATTCCCGGGATTGTACACTGTAAACAAATAGTTTATGTTGAATGGTTATTCCGCGAATCGGGCAGTGATGAACTCCTCTACCGTGAGCGGCTTTTCTTGCATCTCCAAGCCAAACGCCAGTCGTAACAGCTGGGGCGGCTCGACGTATGTCTCGGCGAGCACCTCGGTTTGAGCTAAGGTTTCCCTCGCCGAGCCATCCAGCAACACCTGCCCCTCCGCCATCACGAGGACGCGGGCAGTGTGCTCGGCGGCGAAATCGATATCGTGGGTGATCACGATTACGGTTTTCCCCTCATGATGCAAATCTTCTACGACCCGACCCACTAATTCAACCCCCAGGTGATCTTGGGCCGTCGTTGGCTCGTCGAAGACGAGGATGGGTGTATCCATGGCCAGGATCGAAGCGATCGTGACCAGTTTACGCTGTCCGGGATTAAGATCGTAAGGGTGGGCGCTCGCCAAATCGGCCAGCCCCATCATTTCCAACCCGCGTTGCGCTTCTTCTTGGACGCGAGGTGCGCTCCAACCCAAATTTTGCGGGCCAAATTTTAGTTCTTCCATAACCGATGATTTAAAGAGCTGATCGTCGGGGTTTTGAAAGACGTATCCAACCCTGCTGGCTAATTGAGCCACGGTTCTCTCTCGGGTTTCCCAATCCCCGATGCGAACCTCTCCCTGTGTAGGTTTCAATAAGCCGTTGAAATGCTTGACCAGCGTGGTCTTGCCAGCCCCATTCTGACCGATAATGGCAATTGATTCGCCCGATTGCACCTGAAAGGATACGCCGCGAACGGCTTCGACGCCGGATGGATAGGTGTGGACCAGGGAGTTGACTTGGAGATCCATGCGCAGGCGTCAACTCGTTTTTGAACCAAACCAGCGCACACCCTGGTCCAGGGTGACGGGCAGCCCAGGCCGGCCTGCCGGTTGGAATCCGCGCTGGCGTGCTGTTCTCGCCGCCATGGTGTAACGAGTTTGACCGATGCCGTTCTGAATGACCACAGGATCGGTCAGGATCTCGTCTGGTTGGCCATCGGCGATGATTTCGCCAGCCGACAAGGCGATCACTCGATCGGCAAATTGAGCCACCCATTCCAGCTTGTGTTCGATCATTAAGATCGTCGTTTTCGCGTTGGCAGCAAGCGAGCGCACCGCTGCGAAGACCTCCCGGCTGCCAATGGGGTCCAGCTGGGAGGTCGGTTCGTCCAGGATCAGCGCCTTCGGGCGCATCGCCAACACCGAAGCGATCGCCACGCGCTGCATCTGCCCTCCGGAGAGCGCGACGGGAGAGCGCTCGGCTAAGTCGGTGATATCGAGCATTGCCATGATCTCGCTCACGCGGGCGCGCATCTCATCTCGAGGGACGCCCAGGTTCTCCAAACCGAAAGCGATCTCTTCCAGGACGGTGAACTTGGCCCCCGATATCTGGTTGAACGGGTTCTGGAATATCAGTCCAGCAGAGCGGATCAGTTCGTGGAGCGGGGTTTCTGCAGTGAGCTTGCCGTCCACGAAGACCTTCCCTTCCAGGTGACCCCGGTAGAAGTGCGGGATGAACCCGGTCAGGGCATACGCCAGGGTTGATTTGCCGGCGCCGTTCAGTCCAACCAGCGCGCAAAATTGTCCGCGAGGGATCTCCAGGGAGATATCCCGCAACGCCGGTTCCGTTGAGCCTGGGTAGCGATAGGTCACTGCGTGTACGGAAAACATTTCAGCCATAGCTAGCCTAAACGATTCTAATCCAAACGCTGAAGGCGAGCACCAACGCAAGGAGAATCGTGAGACCCAAGCGAAGCATTCGCTCCCATTTGGCCTCGTGGATCTCGACCAGGCTGGTTTTGCGAACCGGATAGGAGAAAGCGCGGGCCTCGATAGCCAGCGCGCGTTCCTCGACATCAACCAGGCTGCCCAGGATCAGCGGCACCACCAGCGGGAGCACCCCGCGAGCTCGCTGTACCAGGTTGCCGGAGGTTTCTAATCCGCGGGCGCGTTGGGCATCCAGGATGGTGTTGGCTCGAGCCTGAAAGCGCGGGATTATTTGAATCGTCGCTACAATGATATAGGCAAGGCTTGAAGGGAATCCGCGCTGGTAAAGCGCGATCATGAGCACATCCGGACGGGTGGTGAGCGTGAACCACAGGAAGGCGCCAACCATGATAAGGATGCGACCGACGCTGGCGATGGCAAAGATCAACCCTTCGCGCTTCAAAGACGCGATTCCAAGATCGAGGATGGGGGTACCGCCGGGCCAGAGAAAGCCTTGAATGAGGAACACAGAAATGGCGAAGGGAAGAGCCACCCGCCAGATGACTTTCACCAAATCGGGCAAAACCCGGGATAAGGCGGCGAGCGGGAAAACGGCAAAGGTCAACAGCGCGTAAGGGTACCAGATGGCGGGGACCGCCAGCCCACTCACTAGCAGAAAAGCGGCGAGTCCCAATTTCGTCAGCGGGTGCAGACTGTGTACCGGGCTCTCCCGCGCGCGAAAAAGACTGAACGATTCAGCCATCGAGTGGAAAGAAAACGTTTACCGGCAGGAGGATGCTGTCAGCTCTCCTGGGCACTTTCGGCGCGGGGGAAACGGGCAAGAAACCGCCAAGGGAGCGCCCGGACGATCAGCCAGACTACCAGGAAAGAAACCGCCTTATCCAACGGATCGGAGGTAATGCCCTGGGCGAAGGTGGAGGGCAGGATTCCGAAGCCGAAATTGCGGAAGAACGCCACAATAACGTCCGTCCCGCTACCGGTCACGCCGCCCCAGACGTAAGCGGAAATTGGAGCAGACAGCGCTGCAGCGATCAAGCCGGTGATCAGCCCTCCCAGGAGTGCCTTCCACCAGGACCGGAACCAATTGGCCTCGGCAAACAGGCCTGCTAACAAACCAATCACAGCGGCGACCGCTGCAAATGGGGCGTATTGTACGTTCAGCCCGGTCAGCCCCCAGATCAAATTGGTCAACAAACCGGTCAGCGCGCCAGCCCACGGGCCGGCCATTACAGCGACCAGCACGGTGCCAATGGAATCGAGGTAGAGCGGGATTCCTAAAGCATATATGAGCTGCCCAACCGCGATGTTGATGGCGATCGCAACCGGGATCATCACCAGCGTGATCGTTCCGAAATCCTTGCGTAAATCCGACATTGTTTGTGCCTCCTCCTGAGATTAGATGAATCCAATTAAATGGGAGTCATGCAGTTCCCCTGCCTTCCCTCGAAAACGTAATCTCTATAACTGATAAAACCCATAATAGCGGTAAAAGAAACGCTGATCTCAAATCTGCTCGAGAACTCCATTCAACTGGCGATCGGCAATTGAAAGAAAAAGGTACTGCCCTTACCTTCGATGCTCTCCGCCCATATTCGCCCGGCATGCGCTTCGACCAGGTGACGTGAAATTGCCAACCCCAGGCCGGTGCCGCCGGTCGTACGCGCCCGGTCAGACTTAAAGAAGCGTTCGAAAATGCGTGATAAATCATCAGCGGGGATTCCGACGCCGTTATCCTGGACGGAAAAAATGATGTTCTCACGATCCTGCCGGGCGGAGAGAGTAATTTCACCACCAGATGACGTGAATTTGATGGCGTTATGAAGCAAGTTGACGATGACCTGTTCCATTCTTGGCGGGTCCGCCCATACATCCGGGAGCTGATCTGCACAGTTGACTTCGAGCTTCAATTCCGCTCGTTCAGCCTGTAACCTGAGTCTTTCAGAAGCCGTCGAAAGCAAGGAACATGGCGAGATGGGGGTTAGCTGGAGCGGCACTTTGCCAGATTCGATGCGGGAGAGTTCTAAAAGCTCCTGAACCATGAGGGTCAACGAATCAACCTCGGCTTCTATCCGCCCTAGAAACCGGCGGGCAGCCGGTGGATCTTCTAATGCGCCTTCTTGCAGTGTCTCGGTTAACGCTTTCAGCGAGGCTAAGGGTGTGCGCAGCTCGTGGGAGATATTGCTGATGAAATCTCTCCGAACCGTCTCCAACTTGCGCAAATGGGTGAGATCCTGGAAAAGGAGCAGGATGCTGCCCGGCAGAGCCTTTTCCAACGGGATCGCCAGGCCTTGAAGGATGATACCTTTTGTGCTGATCTCTAACAAGGCATCTCGTTCTTCACCCGCTTCTTTGCACTGCTGCCAGAGCTCGACGAGCTGGTGATGGCGTAGAACCCCTGCCAGGGAATGGCCGATCGCCTCTTCTTCCCGAACGCTGAACATCTGCTCTGCAGCCGGGTTGATCAGCTGTACTTCTCCTAATTCGTTGACGATTAGCACTCCATCAGTCATCTCAGCCAGCACTGCCGCCAATTTAATGCGCTCCGTTTGCAAAGCCTCAATCTGGGAGCGTATTTGCGCGCCCATGTTGTTGAAAGCACGAGTCAGATGACCTACTTCATCCCGCGTAGTCGGGATCAGTTTATCGGTCATGTTTCCGGTGGACATTTTCTTCGCAGCTTCGGTTAACTCTATCAAGGGCAAAGTTGTACGGGCTGCGATCACTGCAGCTAAAACAACCGCCAGCAAGGTAGCGAGCAAGGTAGCGATGAGGATAGAGCCGCGTAAACGGCTGACGTTTTGGTCAATCTCTTGCAACGGGAGGGCGATGCGGGCAAAGCCAAGCAGGGAATCATCCTCCACGATAGATGCGGCGACATATAGCATGCGGAATTCCACGGTACGGCTGAAGCGAATGCTTTGGCCGATTCCGGACTGTAACGCTTCCTGAATTTCTGGACGATCCAGGTGATTTTCCATTTGAGCGCGATCTTCATCCGACTCGCCTAGCACCGTACCGTCTGCGGCAATGATCGTCACCCGAGTATTCAGTATTTGAGACCATACCTTGGCCTGGCTGTCTAACTCCGCTGAGGGTGTTGCACCAGACAATTCGGGTTTAAGGACATCACTAAGCAAACGCGCTTCGGAGGTGAGCTCTTGTCCGAGATCCTCCATTTGAGTCTGGCGGACAAAGTTACCGACCCAAATACCCAGAGCGCCCATCACGAGGGCGATCAGGATAATAAAAGGTGCAGCAATCCGCCATCGAATGCTAGTGAACATAGAACAAAGAAACCAAAAAATTATCCAAAGCGGCCGGTAATATAGTCTTCGGTCCGTTTATCCTGCGGGTTTGTAAACATTTTTTTGCCTTCTGAATATTCAACCAGCTCGCCTTGTAGGAAAAACGCACAGTAATCTGCAGTTCGAGAGGCCTGTTGAATTGAATGCGGAACGAGAATGATCGTATAGACTTCTTTAAGCTCTTGCAAGGTGACTTCGATTTTCGCAGTTGAGATTGGATCCAATCCGGAGGTAGGTTCATCCAGCAAAATAACCTCGGGTTCGAGAGCGAGGACTCTGGCGATGCATAAACGCTGTTGTTGACCACCGGAAAGGGAGGCCGCTGGTTCATCCAGACGATCGTGTACCTCCTCCCATAAGGCGGCTTGTTGCAAACTGCGCTTGACGATCTCACGAAGATAATTTTTGTCCTTCACGCCGGCGCGCTCTAGTCCATAGGTGAGGTTGCCACGAATTGTCAATGGCAAGACAACCGGCCTGGCAAAAACCATGCCGACACGTCTACGTAGTGCGATGACATTAATCTTTGGATCGAGGATATTCTCACCGTCGAGATACACTTTTCCCGTCAAATCAGTGACATCGGCCAAGTCGTTCAGGCGATTGAGCATCCTGAGGAAGGTGGATTTTCCTCCACCAGCTGGACCGAAAATTACAGTAATAGCATGTTCCGGAATGTCGAGGCTAATGGATTTGAGCGATTCCGTTCCGTCAGAGTATCGGACGCTCAAGTTCTCAACAACGATTTTATTCTCTGCCATATTTACCAGAGCACATGGATATTGCCATCAATTTACCACTGACGACTCGCTCGAGCACGCGAACGAATAATCGTCGCAACTAGGTTCATCCCCAGAACAAAGGTAAGCAAAACCAGGGCGGTTCCGTACTGGATTTTTACTGGCATGCCAGGGACTTGAGTAGATATCACAAAAAGGTGATAAGGCAACGCCATCGTAGCATCCAGAGGGGAAGTCGGCAAGCTAGGTAGGAAAAATGCTGCAACCGTGAAAAGGATTGGGGCAGTCTCACCCGCGGCGCGCTCCAAACCAAGAATAACCCCGGTCAGGATACCGGGCAAGGCTTCTTTCAAGACGATGCGGCGGATTGTTTGCCAGCGGGTTGCCCCCAAAGAGATGCTGACCACCCGAAACGACTGCGGTACCGCCCTAAGCGCTTCCTCAGTTGTGCTGATGATCACCGGTAAGGTCATAATCGCCAACGTCAAGGATCCTGCTAAGATGCTCGTGCCGAAGTTTAAGAATAGGACGAACAGACCTAACCCAAAGAGTCCATAAACAACCGAGGGTATCCCTGCCAGATTGATTATGGAAATACGGATCAAGCGGGTCCACCGGTTTTCAGGCGCATATTCAGATAGGTAAATTGCTGCGCCGATGCCAAAAGGAACGGCAAAAACTGCTGTTCCAAGAGTCAGGTAAAAGGTACCGATGATCGCTGGTAGGATGCCTCCGGCGCGCATACCTTCGCTCGGAAAGTCGGTAATAAAGCTCCAGGAAATAGCCGGAAATCCCTGGATAAAAATATAAGCAACTACGAGGATGATGGGGATTACTGTAGATAATGTGATCAGGAAAAGTAAAGAATAACCGATTTTTTGGGTTGTGTAGCGAGTGGAGGAGGGAGACTGAGCCATATCAGGTTAGAATGGTTTGTTTATGACAAAATTCTTTCAGAGCGTTGGCGTTGTCGGAATACGACAGCAGAAGCAGTTATGTTGATGCCCAGGGAGATCAAAAAGAGCACCATGCCAATGAAGAAGAGTACGTGATAATGAACGCTGCCATTGGCCACTTCACCCATTTCGGCAGCGATTGTAGCTGTCATCGTCCTAACTGGTGACAGGAAGGCGGATAGACTAAATGGGAGGACGGGGGCATTGCCTGTCACCATCATCACTGTCATGGTCTCGCCAATGGCTCTGCCAATCCCCAGCATCACAGCTGTGAGCACACCCGATCTAGCCGCGGGAAGGGTAACTCGCCAGATGGTTTGCCATTTCGTAGCCCCCATCGCCAAAGCAGCATCCCTATAGGAGCGAGGTACGGCATCTAATGCGTCTTCGGCAACTGAGACGATAGTTGGTATCGAGATCGCTCCTAGAAGGAGTGAACCCGTCAGAGCCGTAAGACCGGTTGGCAGGTTGAATAATAAGCGTAAATCCTGTGATAATACCAAAATTCCCAGAAAACCAAGAACTACCGAGGGCAATCCGGCCAACACTTCGACAAGGGGTTTGAGGATTTCCCTGGCCCATCGAGGAGCTATTTCTGCGATAAAGATCGCAGTACCCACGCCGAAGGGAATGGCGATCAGAGAGGCGCCAATTGTGACGATCAGCGAGCCTCCCAAGAGTGGGATGAGGCCAAAATATTCTTCAATCGGGTACCAGCGTGAACTGACCAGGTTGGTTAAAGAGACCTCTCCAATAGTCGGTATCCCTTCGCGGATCAAGAATAAAAATATGAGTCCAACGAATACGATGGCTGAATATCCGGTAGTTTTAATAAATATGGTAATGAGGATCTCGGACCAGGCGATATTCGGTTGTGAGCTTTGTTTATTTTGCATGGGGTATTCTTTAATTCTCAACCGGGATGAAGCCTAAGTCCGTGACGATCTCTTGGGCATCGCTGGAGAAGATCCAATCCAGGTAGTCTTTGACCCCTCCTTTTGGTTCTCCGTTGGTATAGATGTAAAGGTCGCGAGCAATAGGGTATTCGCCGTTTTTGACGGTTTGCGCCGTTGGCAGGATATATCGGCTGCCAGCATCTCTTGCAACGGCCAAAACCTTTTCTTCTGGTGTGACATATCCCAAACCGTCGTAACCTATCGCATTGGGGTTATTGCGGACTTCGGTTGTGATGCCTTCCGACGAGGGCAATAAGAGCGTGTCTCTGGAGAAAAGTGTGTGGTTATCCTCTTCTCCAAGTCGCAAGACTTGCTCGAGAAAATACACGTGAGTGCCAGAATTTGTTTCCCTTGATAAACGAACTA
Source organism: uncultured Anaerolineaceae bacterium (assembly GCA_964400875.1). Classification (GTDB taxonomy): domain Bacteria; phylum Chloroflexota; class Anaerolineae; order Anaerolineales; family UBA4823; genus CAYNWK01. The sequence continues at coordinate 66,669 of CAYNWK010000006.1, forward strand.
TGGGGCGATCCTCTCCACCCAATTCCTGCCAGTTATTGATGTTCCCGCTGTAAATATCAGAGATTTGTTGTAAGGTAAGTTGGTCGATCGGATTTTCCGGATTCACTATGACAGCGATCGCATCTTGAGCGACGACAAATTCAAACGGATTGACGCCGTTGGCTTGAGCATTTTCAATTTCTTCAGGCTTAATCGATCTCGATGCATTTGCAATATCGACCGTGTTGTTTATCAAGGCCGCGATGCCTGTTCCGCTTCCGCCTCCCGTCACGGAAATACGCACCTCAGGATGCAACTTTTGATAGCGTTCTGCCCATGCCAGCGCCAAATTTACCATCGTATCGGAACCTTTGTTCTCGATATAAGCAGATTCAGCGCCGTTGGTGTTCGTGCCATTTCCAGATGTTCTAGGATTACATGAGATCAAGAGGATGAGACACAGAAGTGTGCATGTCAGGTGTGCGATAGTTTTCATTTAGGTGGTTATAGGTTTTAACATGTCTATCCAAGTTTGTTCTTCAGGAATCTCCGTGGACACGGGCTGTTTAAGAGTAAAATCCATCCCATGACTGAGAAGGCACCGATTTTGACAATAAACGATTTAAACTTCTTTTATGGGAAAAAGAAGGCGCTAAACGAGATTGACTTGGATATACGACCCCAAAAGGTGACGGCGTTAATTGGCCCATCGGGATGCGGAAAATCCACCTTCCTGCGCTGTCTGAACCGGATGAATGATACCATCCCTGGAACTCGTATCGAGGGTGAGATTTTGTTGGACGGTCAGGATATCTATGCCCCAGATTACGATATCGTGAATCTGAGACAAAGAGTGGGGATGGTATTTCAAAAACCCAATCCGTTTCCCCAGTCTGTCTTCGATAACGTAGCATTCGGGCCACGCGTACTTGATCTGGTAAGTAACCGTCTGGAACTTGAAGAGATCGTCGAACGAAGCCTCCGCCAGGCGGCGGTGTGGGAAGAAGTAAAGGATGTCCTGGACAAGGACGCGTTAGGATTGTCCCTGGGTGAGCAACAAAGGTTGTGCATCGCTAGGGTTCTAGCGGTATCCCCGGAAGTAATTTTGATGGACGAACCGGCGTCAGCGCTCGATCCGATTGCAACTTTAAAAATCGAAGAGCTGATCCACGAACTTAAGAGCGAGTACACGATCGTGATCGTAACTCATAATATGCAGCAGGCTGCGCGCGTTTCCGATTACACAGGTTTTTTCTGGTTGGGGGATCTGGTTGAATTTTCTCGAACCGAACAGATGTTTACGAAACCAGAACATGAACTCACCGAAGATTATATTACCGGACGGATGGGTTAGGCGAGCTTAACCTTCAAAACGATAACCAGCTCCCCGTACGGTCACGATTCGCTCCGGATTAGCCGGTTCCTCCTCGATCTTCTCGCGCAACCAGCGTATGTGCACGTCCACGGTTCGGCTGCCCCCACTGAAATCCCACCCCCAGACCCGCTCCAGGATCAGCTCCCGGGTTAAAACTTGGCCTTTATGCTTGGCGAAGAATACCAGCAGATCGTATTCTTTCGGTTTAAAGGAGATGACATGATCATCGATGCTCACTTCGCGCCTGGAGAGATCGATGATCATGTTGCCGTAATGCAAATCTTCCCCGCTTTGGACCGTCTCTGTCTCGATCTCTTCCCGGATCATGCGGACGCGCCGTAAAAGCGCTTTGACGCGCGCCAAAAATTCACGCATGCTGAATGGTTTGGTTAAGTAATCATCCGCGCCCATTTCCAAACCGATAACGCGATCGATTTCGTCATCGCGAGCGGTCAGCATCAATATCGGCACGTTCATTTCCTGGCGCAGGATACGGCAAACATCGAAACCGTCGAGGCCGGGCAGCATAATATCCAGGACGATTAAATCGGGCAGCAGCCGGCGAGCGAGCTCAATGGCTTCCCGGCCGTCGCCGATGGTCTCGACCAGATACCCCTGGCGAGTAAGGTTATAGGCAAGCGTTTCCTGGAGAGAGGGTTCGTCCTCAACGACCAGGATGGATTCAGTCATATCGGTAATTTGCTTCCTTCCGCTGAACGGGATTAATTGGCGATGTCGATTACCGAAACGGATTTTACCATCCCGGATAACTCAATTTGAATTTGGTTGTCACAAAGATCGGGCGCTTGGGAGAGAAATGAGTGCGTCTATGCGAGGTTATGTACTGAGTTTGCGAGTTAATTCAGGAGTTGAGGGTTCAACCAGGATAGAACCATCGGGAAAAACGATGGTTGGGATGATGCGCATACCGTTGTTTACTTCCAGGACATACTGCCGTCCGGCATTATCCTTGGTAATATCCACAAAGCGATAAAGAATCTCCCGCTCATCGAAAAACCGCTTTGCTCGCCGGCAGTCTCCACACCAATCGGCGCCATACATGACGATAGTATCTTCAGACATTTTTACCTTCCCTTTGCAGACTATTCTAGTTGGCCAAGGTAATGCTTTAAAAGCGAAGCCACCAAACCACGATCATGAAACCAACATTGCTTTTACACGGCGATGGGTTCAGTTTATAATACAAATCCCGTTTGGACAATATATGAACGTCATCCGAAGTGCTGTAAATCGTCCTGTTTGAACGCGCTGGGAAAAAGAAAACCTCGACTCAAAGAGCATGGTATTTCTAATGATACGAAAAGTTAATTCCTACCAGCTGTCTTTTCCTGCTTTTGCGAAATATGCCTGGTTCGTGCTGATCTATAACCTGGGCGTGATCCTGTGGGGCGCGTACGTGCGCGCCAGTGGTTCTGGCGCAGGGTGCGGCAGCCACTGGCCTTCCTGCAATGGGGAGATCATCCCTCGTTCACCCGCAGTGGAGACTATCGTCGAATTCAGCCACCGACTTTCCAGCGGGGTTGCGCTCTTGCTCATCATCGGGATGTTTTTATGGGCTTATCGTTCTTACCCGAAAAAACATATCGCACGTCTCGGTGCAACCTTTTCGTTCGCGTTCATCATCACGGAAGCCTTGGTTGGAGCGGGACTGGTTCTATTCCAATGGGTGGCCGATGACGCTTCGGTTGGGAGGGCGGTTTCGGTTGCAATCCATCTAGCGAACACTTTCCTCTTGCTGGCGGCTTTGACGCTGACAGCCTGGTGGGCTTCTGGAGGCCAGCAGCCTATTCTGCGGGGAAGAAGCGCCGCTTCGTGGGCGCTGGGTCTCGGATTTTCCGGTGTGCTCCTGTTAGGCGTCACCGGCGCTGTCACCGCCCTGGGTGATACTTTGTTTCCAGCGGGTACTCTGACGGAGGGCATCCAGCAAGATTTCGCCCCTACCGCGCATTTCTTGATCCGGCTGCGCTTCTGGCATCCGGTAATTGCGCTCGTTGTGGGGTTCTACGTGCTTTTCGTCGCCGGCTATTTGTGGCTTATGGAAGAAGATCGCTGGATTAAGCTGTTCGCTGCCATCCAGGTTATTCTATTTATTTTCCAGCTGGGGGCTGGGTTGGTAAATCTAGTCCTCCTGGCGCCTATCTGGATGCAGCTAGTCCACCTGCTTTTGGCCGATCTGGTGTGGATCAATTTAGTTCTACTCTCGGCGGTGACGTTAAGCCGGTTTGAGAGCAAAATAGCGGCGGAAGAACAGATCGCTGGCGCAGACTACGGAAAGGCCGGCATTTAGACGCTCCAATAAGCGCGAGCGCCGCACCGAGCTGAAGGATCATGATGGAAACCGAAAAAACCAAACAACGCTATGAAGAATTGAAACGCGAGATCCAGTTTCACAATTACCGCTATGGTGTACTAGATGACCCGGTGATCAGTGATTACGAATTCGACCAATTATTGGTCGAGCTACGGGCGATCGAGGCGGAGCATCCTGAGTGGGTCACACCAGATTCCCCCACTCAAAGGGTGGGCGGGGAGCCAGCCGAGCGGTTTGTGAAGGTCAGACATCCGGCCTCTATCTTGAGCCTGTCCAATGCCTTTGATGAAGACGATATGCGGTCCTGGTTCAATCGCATCGGGCGTCTGGATGAACGGGTAGAAACCGCAGACTACGTCGTCGAACCGAAGCTGGACGGCTTGACCGTGGTGCTGCACTACCGGAACGGCGTTTTTGTCCAGGGCGCCACACGTGGTAATGGGGAGGTTGGGGAAGATATCACAACGAATTTGAAAACGATTAAGGTATTACCGCTAAGGATCCCGATATCCCGAAGCAGTACACCGGCGCCCGAGTACCTGGTGGTACGCGGAGAGGTGTTCATGTTCATACAGGATTTTCGCGAGTTGAACAGACGTCTCGAAGAAGACGGCGCAAAGACCTATTTGAACCCGCGCAACACCGCCGCAGGATCTTTAAGACAGTTAGATCCATCTCTGACAGCTTCGAGACCGCTGACTTTACTAACTTATGATATTGTCGCCTTGGATGGCGGGGCGCAGCCGGAAACTCAGCAGGAAATGCTTGAGAAATTACAGTCTCTCGGATTCCCGGTCGTAGAGGCCAAATACTGTCCAACGCTGGAGGCGGCGATCTCCGCCGCACAGGACTTGAGGGATCGGCGAGACGAGCTGGCATACGAGGCGGATGGCTCGGTGATCAAGATAAACAGCCTGGCGCTATCGGAGGCCTTGGGTGTGGTAGGCAAGGACCCGCGGGGGGCAATCGCATTCAAGTTCCCAGCGCAGGTAGTGACGACCGGATTGTTGGAAATCGGAGTTAACGTCGGGCGGACCGGTGTTCTTACTCCTTACGCAGTATTAGAGCCTGTCAATATCGGTGGAGTGATCGTCCGGCAGGCAACCTTGCATAATTTTGATTACATCGAGGAGAAAGATATCCGCGTTGGCGATCGCGTGCTGGTGAAGAGGGCTGGCGATGTGATTCCCTATGTGATCGGGCCGGTAGAATCTGCCAGGACGGGAGACGAGAGAGTCTATACGCCACCTGAGGTTTGCCCGGCTTGCGGCGAACCAGTCGAACACTTTGAGGGAGAAGTCGCTTGGTACTGCGTGAACGCGGCCTGCCCTGAACAATTAATCCGGAACCTGGAGCATTATGTCTCACGCGGAGCCATGGATATTGTTGGGCTGGGGATCAAGATCGTGGAGCAGCTGGTCGAGGTGGGTTTGCTCCAAGATGTAGCTGACCTGTATTATTTGAAATCAGAAGACCTGCAGGATCTGGAAGGGTTTGCGGATAAAAAAGTAAGCAATATTCTCCAGGCGATCGAGGCATCTAAGGATCGTCCCCTGGCGCGCTTGATAACAGCATTGGGTATTCGCGGAGTTGGGGAGGTTGTTGCTGGAGATCTGGCCACAAGATATTTCGATCTGGACACACTTGGTGACGCTACACTCGAAGAATTACAAACTATCGAAGGGATTGGTCCGAATATCGCCCAGGCCATCGTTGATTGGTTTGAGAGACCTGCAAACCAGAAAGTGCTGCAGAAGTTGAAAACCGCGGGGGTTTGGCCGAGCCGGGCAAGCCGCCAGGAGGCTGTCGAAATTCCACAGACTCTGGAGGGGTTGACATTTGTCGTTACCGGCACTCTGGATGGATTTTCTAGAGAAGAAATTAAGGATTACATCAACTCCCACGGGGGTAAAGTAACCGGCTCAGTCAGTTCGAATACCGATTATCTGGTGGCAGGTGAAAATCCGGGCTCAAAATTGGAGAAAGCCCAAGATTTGGGGATCAATGTCATCGATGAAGCTGTACTGCGAAGCATAGTGGGAGCGGAGTAGTTCCCATCCACCACAAGGGAACCGGTTGACAGGTTTTCATGGCTGGGCTAAACTAACTCTCGTTCAATATGGCACAAAGGAGCACATAATGGATATTCAGAGGGTAGATGATGCTATCGACAAGCGCATCAACGCAATGAGGGAGCGCGTCCAGGGCATTAAAGAAGCCGATCAGTACTTCTATAATATCCCGATATCGGAGCTCCGTGGTGGTGCGCGAGTAATTGTCGATGGGCGAGAAATGGGTATGTACGCTTCCTACAGCTACCTGGGCCTGGTCGGACATCCACGAATTAATGAGGCTGCAAAAGAGGCGATAGATCGGTTTGGAACCGGGACGCACGGCGTGCGCTCTTTGGCTGGCACCCTCACCGTTCACAAAGAGTTGGAAGATACCATCGCAGATTTCAAACGGGCGGAAGCAGCGATCACCTACTCCTCCGGCTATGTCACCAATCTGACGGTGATCTCTACAATGGTAGGTCGCAACGATTACGTGATATCGGATAAATTGAACCATGCCAGCATCGTAGACGGTTGCTTGATGTCCGGAGCGAAGTTTTTACGATTCTTGCACAACGATATGGAAGCTTTGGAAGAGCGCTTGCAACAAGTCCCACAAGAGTCAGCTAGACTGGTTGTCGCAGATGCAGTTTTCAGCATGGATGGGGATCTGATTGATTTTCCAAAATTAGTAGAGCTGTGCAGAAAGTACGGCGCCTGGTTGATGATCGACGAGGCCCACTCCGTTGGCGTCATCGGGGAGACCGGACGGGGTATCGAGGAACAATTTGATATGCCAGGCAGCGTGGATATCAAGATGGGTACCTTAAGTAAGACCATCCCTTCGATTGGGGGATATGTCGCCGGAAAGAAGGACCTGATCGATTATCTGCGTCATTCCAGCCGGGCGTATATTTTTTCAGCGGCCTTACCACCAGCCCAGGCAGCTGCTGCGAATGAAGCCTTCAAGGTGATCCTAGACGAACCCTGGCGGGTCGAGAAACTTAAAGCCAATACCGACCAGTTCATCAATGGTTTGAAAGAGCGGGGTTTC